>DATCLC010000086.1:0-55263 GCA_036564135.1 Solirubrobacterales bacterium | reverse complement strand
CCCGCGAGCGCCTCGATCGCGGTGCGCACGATGTTGTTGAGCGGCTGCTGGGCGGTGAGCGAGACGCCCGCGGTCTGGGTGTGGAAGCGCAGCCGCATCGACTCCGGCTTGCGCGCCCCGTAGGTCTCGCGCATCTCGCGCGCCCAGATCCGGCGCGCGGCGCGGTACTTGGCGATCTCCTCGAAGAAGTCGATGTGGGCGTTGAAGAAGAACGAGAGGCGCGGGGCGAAGGAGTCGATCTCGAGCCCGCGCTCGAGCGCGTGCTCGACGTAGGTGAAGCCGTCCTTGAGCGTGAAGGCGAGCTCCTGGGCCGCCGTGGCGCCCGCCTCGCGGATGTGGTAGCCGGAGATCGAGATCGGGTGCCAGCGCGGCATCCGCTCGGAGCAGAACTCGATCATGTCGGTGACGAGGCGCATCGCCGGCGAGATCGGGAAGCACCACTCCTTCTGGGCGATGTACTCCTTGAGGATGTCGGTCTGGATCGTGCCGCCGAGCTGCTCGGGCGCGATCCCCTTCTCCTCGGCCGCGACCACGTAGAAGGCGAGCGCGATCGCCGCCGGCGCGTTGATCGTCATCGAGACGGTGACCCGGTCGAGCGGGATACCGGAGAAGAGCGTCGCCATGTCGTCCGCGGTATCGACCGCGACGCCCTCCACCCCGACCTCGCCGAGCGCGCGCTCGTGGTCCGAGTCGAAGCCCATGAGCGTCGGCATGTCGAACGCGGTCGAGAGCCCGGTCTGACCGTGGTCGAGCAGATAGCGGAAGCGGGCGTTGGTTTCCTCGACCGTGCCAAAGCCCGCGAACTGGCGCATCGTCCACAGCCGCCCGCGGTACATCGACGGGTACGGACCGCGGGTGTAGGGGTAGGAGCCCGGGTAGCCCAGCTTCTCGTCCGGGTCCCAGCCCTCGAGGTCCTCGGAGGTGTAGAGAGGGCGGATCGGGTGGCCGGAGACGGTCTCGAAGGGGACGTCGCGCTCAGGGCTCTGCGAGTACACCTCCTCGAGCCATTGATGCCCCCGGCGTCGCGCCTCGGGTTCGATGGCCATACCGAGAGTCTACGTAGCCCTCCCCCAGCCCCGAGTCAGACCCCGGAAACGTCTCGGGGTCCATTGGGGACATCCCGAATAGACGCTCGGCGCCGCGCGCGAAACGGTGGGCGACGCAGTCAACGATTGGAGGTAGACCGTGTCGTCGCTGACCAGGTGGGTGCTTGCCCACAAACGCATCGTCGTGACGTTCTGGGCGGTGCTGGCAGTGGCCGGGATGATCGCCGCGGGACCCGCGAGCGAGGCGCTCGACCAGGAGTTCAGCGCCCCCGACAAGGAGGGCTGGACCACAAACGAGCGCATCTCCCAGCTCTATTCCGGAACCGGGAACGTCGACCCCATAGTCCCCGTCGTGACCTTGCCCGAGGGCGAGTCCGTCGATTCACCGGAGGTGAAGGCGGACCTCGCCCGGATCGACAAGGTGCTCGAGCGCACGCTGCCCGGCGCGCGCATCGCGTCGTATCCCTCGACTGGTGACGACGCCTTCGTCTCCGAGGACGGGCGCACCGTGTTCGCGCTCGCCTACGCAGCTCCCGAGGAGGACGACCCGTTCGGCGGGAGCGACGACGCCGCCGCGCGGGTGAGCGAGGCGCTCGCGGGCGTGACCGTCGCCGGCGAGCCCGTGCACGTCACCGGGTTCGGGGCGCTGCAGAACGATGGCGGCGACGAGGCCGAGGGGCCCGGCGTGCTGCTGGAGACGGTGATCGGCGCCGCCGGCGCGCTGCTCGTGCTCGTCTTCGTGTTCGCGTCGTTGCTCGCGTTCGTGCCGATCGTGATGGCGGCGGTCTCGATCCTCACCACGTTCCTGCTGCTGCTCGGACTCGCGCAGCTCACGGACATCTCCCCCGTCGTGCAGTTCCTGGTCGCGCTGGTCGGGCTCGGCATCGCGATCGACTACTCGCTGCTCGTCTGCACCCGCTGGCGCGAGGAGCGCAGCCACGGGAGGACCGGCGACGAGGCGGTGCAGCGCGCCATGGAGACCGCGGGCCGCGCCGTCGTGTTCAGCGGGATCACCGTGGCGATCGGCCTGCTCGCCCTGATCGCGCTGCCGCTCCCGTTCCTGCGCTCGATGGGCTACGGCGGGATGCTGATCCCGTTCGTCTCGACGCTGGTGGCGGTCACGCTCCTGCCCGTGATCCTCGCCAAGCTCGGGCCGCGGCTCGACTGGCCGCACATCCGGACCGACGACAAGGCGAGCCGCGCCTGGACGCGGTGGGCCGAGGCCGTCGCGCGGCACCGCTGGGTGGCCGCCGGCGCCGGCGTCCTGGTCGTCGCGGCCCTCGCCTTCGCCGCCACGGACATGCAGCTCGGCATCTCCGACGCGAACACGCTCGCCAAGTCCGGCCCCGCGAAGGAGGGCCTGACCGCGCTCGAGGAGTCGGGCATCGGCGAGGGAGCCCTCCTGCCCCACGAGGTCCTGATCTCGGGCGGCACCGACCCCAGCGACGTGGTCGCGGCGCTCGAGGGCGTCGAGGGCGTCCACGGCGCGGTCGCGCCCGACTCCGAGGCGTGGCGCCGGGACGGGACGGTGCTCGTGAACGCGATCCCGACACCCGACAGCGGCACGAGCGAGGGCGGCGAGGTGCTCGCCGCGGTGCGCGACGCCGCCCACTCCGTCGGAGCCGACGTGCGCGTCGGCGGCGCCCCGGCGTCGAACGCCGACTTCGTGGACTCGGTGTACGGGAGCTTCCCGTTGATGATCCTGCTGATCACGGTGACCACGTTCGTGCTGCTGGCGCGGGCCTTCCGCTCGCTGCTGTTGCCGCTGAAGGCGATCCTGCTCAACGTGATCAGCATCGCCGCGGCCTGGGGCGTGCTGGTGCTCGTCTGGCAGCAGGGCTACGGGTCCGAGCTGCTCTGGGACGTGGAGGCCACCGGCTCGATCCCGTCGTGGATCCCGCTGATGGTGTTCGCGTTCCTGTTCGGCCTCTCGATGGACTACGAGGTGTTCATCCTGAGCCGGATGCGCGAGGAGTACGACCGCACGGGCTCAACGCACGCGGCGGTCACCCAGGGCATCGGCCGCACCGGCCGGCTGGTCACGAGCGCCGCGCTGATCCTGTTCCTGGCGTTCGCGTCGATGGCGTCGGCGCCGGAGACGGACGTGCGCATCCTCGCCACCGGCCTGGCCGCCGGGATCATCCTCGACGCGACCGTGGTGCGGTCCCTGATCGTGCCCGCGGTGATCGCGCTCATGGGCCGCTGGAACTGGTGGCTGCCGCGCTGGCCCGCGCGCCTCTTGCGCGTGGAGCCCTCGCTGCCGCGTGCGGCCGCCGCCGAGGCGGAGGGCTGAACCCCGGGCCCGCCGCCCCGAGTGAGGCGGATCGGTGCGGCCGGATCGCACGGATCCGCCTCACGTCCGCGGCTGAGGCGGATTCGTTCGGCTATGCGAACGGATCCGCCTCACTCGGGCTTGCGAGCGCGCTCGCGGCGCCGCGCCTCGTGCATGCGGGCGCGCACCTCGCGGACCCGCGCGAGGACGTCGGCGAGGTTCGCCGAGGGGCCCAGGTGCGCGAGCTTGCGCGGGTTCACGATCGAGCGGATCGCCTGGATGCGCCCGTCGGCGACGTCCAGCGAGAGCACGCTGATCACGGCGCCGTTCTCGTCGCGCGTGATCGCACCGGCGTGCCCGTTGACGGTCGTGATCTCGATCTCGATGCCAGGCGTGTCCTGGACCAGGCCGAGCCACGCGGTCAGGGTGCGCGCCACGCGCGAGCGGCCGAACAGCGGGCGCGCCAGGGCGGGCGCCTCGCCGCCACCGTCGCCGTGCAGCTCGACGTCCTCGGTGAGCATCGCCTCGAGCTCCTTGACTTCGCCGCGACGCGCCGCCGCCAAGAAACGCTCGGCGAGGCGCTGCTGCTCCTCGCGCTCGACCTCGTAGCGGGGCGCGCCCTCGGTCACCCTGCTCCGGGCGCGCGAGGCGAGCTTGCGCACGGACGCCTCGTTGCGCTCCAGCACCCGCGCGACCTCGTCGAACGAGTAGCCGAAGACGTCGTGCAAAAGGAACGCGGCGCGCTGCTCTGGCGTGAGCCGCTCCAGCATCTGCAGGAACGCCATCGAGAGCGAGTCCGCGAGCTCCGCCTCCGCGGCCGGGTCGTCGGGCGCGGGGCCCACGATCGGCTCGGGCAGCCACTCGCCCACGTAGGTCTCGCGGCGCGCCCGCGCCGAGCGCAGCTCGTCGATCGCGAGCCGGGTGACCAGCGTGGAGATGTAGGCGCGCGGGGAGCGGATCTCCTCGCCCTGCTCCTGGGCGCGGTGCATGCGCAGGAGCGCCTCCTGGACGACGTCCTCCGCCTCGCTCACGCTGCCGAGCATCCGGTAGGCGATCCCGAAGGCGCGCCTGCGCAGGTCCTCGAATTCCGCGGTGGTCACGCCGCCACCCCGACCGGGTTCGGGGGGCGGTCGAACAGACCCATCCGGAACCCCTCGCGCCAGCTCGCGTAGCGCGGCTGCCAGCCGAGCTCGCGCTTGGCCTTGTCGTTCTTGGCGCCGCGCGCCTCGGTCATCATCAGGACCGTGGCCTCGCCGGCGAGCAGCCGCGCGAGCCAGCGGGGTACGCGAAACGGCGGCCTCGCGCCCACGGCCTCGGCGAGCACCGGGATCACCTCGGCGGCCGGCGCGGGGTCGTCATCGACGATGTTGTAGACGCCCGGTGCGCCCCTGGTCAGGGCCGCCACCGTCGCGGCCGCGGCGTCGTCGACGTGGATCGACGAGAACATGCCGCCTCCTCCGCCCACGATGGGGAACTTGCGCGCCCGCACCGCCTCGACGTGCTCGCCGAGCGGCTCGAGGCTGATCGACGTGCCGGGGCCGTAGAGCAGCCCGTAGCGCAGGGCAAGGCCTTCGATCCCGCTCGCGCCGGTGACCGCCGCCTCCAGGTGGCGGATGGCCGCGATGGTCTCGCGCGTGGTGGACGGCGGGTTCGGATCGAGCGGGTCCTCCTCGCTCTTGAGCAGCCCGCCCACGCGCTGGAAGGGCCAGCCCGCGAAGCTCTGCGCGATGAAGCGGCGCGCGCCCGCGGCCCGCGCGGCCGAGAGTAGGTTGTCGGTGCCCTTCGTGCGCAGCAGGTTGGTTTGGGCGAAGGCGCGGTCGAGCTTGCGCATGTCCTGAACCGCGCCGCCCGAAAGCGCCGTGGCCTGGTGGACCACGACTTCCGGGGAAGCGGCGCTCACCGCCTCGCCCAGCGACTCAGGGTCGAGCACGTCGCCGATCACCGGTTCCGCGCCGAGCTCGCGGACGAGCGCCGCCTTGCCCTCGGTGCGCGCCAAGCCGACCACCTCGTGACCGGAGTCGACGAGCATCGGGACGAGCCTGCGTCCGAGCGCACCGGTGGCGCCCGCTACGAAAATCTTCATGACGTCCTCCCTCTTGGGGGTCGGTGGACAGCGTTGCACCAATCCAGACGGGGCAGCGCTTCGATTCGTGACCGCGTCCGCTCTAATGGGCGTCGGTGCAAGCCACTACCCCCGATATCCGCCTGGCCAACCGCGACGACGCCGACGTGGTCGCCGATCTGCTCGCGGCCTTCCGCGACTGGTTCGGCAAATCCGAGCCTGCGACCGTCGAGATCCGCGCGAGCGTCGAGCGCATCATGGGCGACGGGGACGGCGAGTACCTGCTCGCCTTCCTCGGCGAAGAGCCGGTGGGCGTGTGCCAGCTGCGTTATCGCTGGAGCGTGTGGACGTCCTCGCCGGATTGCTGGCTCGAGGACCTCTTCGTCGCCGAGGAGGCGCGCGGAACCGGCCTCGGGCGGGCGCTCATGGAGGCCGCGCTCGAGCGGGCGCGCGAGCGCGGCTGCGGCCGCATCGAGCTCGACGTCAACGAGCAGAACGAGCCCGCGCTCGGCCTGTATGTGGCGAGCGGGTTCGAGCTCGAGTGGAAGCCGCCGGGCCGCTCCATCCTGATCGGGCGGCGGCTGGCCGGCTGAGCGCCGCGCTACTCGTCGAGCGCGCGGTAGTCGATCTCGAGGAAGTCCTCGACCTCTGGCACCCAGCGCGACTCCACGAAGTTCGTGTGGTCCGGGTGCTCGTTGTAGGCCGCGTAGGCGGCGTCGTCGGCGAACTCCATCGAGAACCCGAACCGGTAGCCGTTCTTCGGGCTCACCTCGCGGAGGGCCTCAAAGTTCTCGACGCCCGGGATCGCGGGCAGGACCCGCTGCGCCTCGGCGAGGAAGTCCCGCTCCTCCGGCGAGCCCTCGGCGTGCTTGAGCTTGAAGACGACGGTGTGGCGGATGCGCCCGTTGCTGAGTGTCGGCATAGCGCGCGCACCCTAGCGCGTGCGCGCGCATGCCGCCGGTCACGTGGTCACGCCCGGTCGCGCAGGTACGCGATGAGCTTGTCGAAGCGCGCCCGGCGCTCCTCGGCGCTCACCGCGACGGCCCAGGCCTCGCCCCTGCCCGCGATCCAGGGCACGAGGACGTCGAAGTCGACGTCGCGCAACAGCTCCAGGCTCTCGATGTAGCTCTCGCGGTCGCTCGAGTCGAGCAGAGCCACGCGCCAGCGCCCGCGGTGCACGTAGACGCTGTCGCCCGTGAACAGGAAGCGATGCTCGCCCGAGTCCCACAGGTACGCGGTCGCGCCGGGGGTGTGGCCGGGGATCGGGATCGCCTCGAAGTCGTCGTCCAGCTGGAAGCGGCGGTCGAAGGTAATCGGCTCGCGGCCCCGCTCCGCGACCTCCTTCGCGTCGTCCCGGTGGACGACGAGCCGCGCGCCGAGCTCCTCCGGCGCAAGCCCGAAGATCGACTCGTGCCAGTGGTTCAGGTACTGGCGCTCGACGCCGGCGTCGGTAAGCCACCCGGCGTCCCCGGCGAGCGTGCCGGTGCTGTAGACGAGCAGGTTGCCCGCGTCGCGCTCGATCAAGAACGCGCGCATGTCGAGCTCCGGCGCGAACGGCATGGGCTCGGCGGTGGTCGGGCGCAGGTGCGCGTAATCGAGGGCGGGTGCGTCGGTGGCGGTGGCCATCGGGCCTCCTTTCGGGATGGGGATGGGGATGGGACTGAGCCCATCTTGCAACTTCAACTGCACTTGAAGTCAAGCCCCGCACCGCATCGCCGGCCGCCGGGCGCGATGATCTGCCACTGATGCCTGACGCCCCCGAGATCCGCGAGGCCACGGCCGGAGACGCGGACGTCGCGGGGCGCATGCTGTTCGACTTCAACGTCGAGTTCGGCGACGACGGCACGAGCGCCGAGGCGTTCGCCGCCCGCCTGCGCGCGCTGATCCCCGCGGGCGAGGCAGTGGTCCTGCTCGCCGGTGAGCCGCCCGCCGGCATCGCGGTACTGCGCTCCCGCCCCGCGCTTTGGGCCGATGGGCTCGATGCCTACCTCGAGGAGCTGTACGTACGGCCGGACCGGCGCGGCCGCGGGATCGGGCGGGCGTTGCTCGACGCCGCGTGCGAGCGAGCGCGCGAGCGCGGCGCCATCTACATCGCGCTCGCCACCGGCACCCAGGACACCGCCGCGCGGCGCCTGTACGAGAGCGCGGGCTTCACGAACCTCGACGCCGGCGAGCCGCTCCTCTACTACGAGCGGGACCTCTGAGCTGGGCGGCGGGCCGGCCCGATCTCCCGCAGATCACCGACGCACGATCCGCACCACGCGCATCCGCACGCGCTCCTGCCCGGTGGGGCCGGTCGCGCGCACGCGCAGCTTGGCGCGCACCTTGCCGCCCTCCTTGAGGGCCTTGCGGGCGGCGCGGCGGGCCTGGGCCGGGATCCGCGGCTCAAGCCGGGACTTGGCGCCCGCCTTGAGCTCCCGTGCGTCCGGGGCGAGCGCGAAGCGCTGCGCCTTGCGGCCGGGGCGCTTGACGTGCAGCGCTCCCCAGGCCCGCACGCGGCAGTCTGCGCCCTCGCACGTTGCCGCGACTCGCACCCGCCTGAGCGAGCGCTGCGTGCGCTTCACGCCCACCCGCAGGCGCAGCGCGGACGCCTCGATGACCTGGATCTCGACCGGCTCCGAGGTGGCGCGCGAGGGGCCGTTGCAGTGCGCCGTGTGGCCGGTGAACGGCGAGGCGAGGCCGAGCTCGAAGAAGTCGGGGATCGGCTCGCAGCCAACGCCGTCGTCGACGGTCACGGTCGCGGAGTAGGTGCCGGGCTCGGTGTAGACGTGCTTGCGCGTGGGCTGCGCGGTCGTCGCCCGGGCGCCGTCGCCGAAGTCGAAGGTGTAGCTTGCGATCCCCTCGTCGTCGCTTGAGCCGGAGGCGTCGAACGTGACCGGCGTGCCTGCGAAGACCTCGAGGGCGCCGGCCCGCAGCTCGGCGGTGGGCGGCTGGTTGGGGACGGCCGCCACGGCCCACACCGACACCTCTAACACGTCTGTCCCCAAGGAGATCGTCTTCTCCACGGCGTTCGTCGTGGTGTCGATCACGGTGACTGTGCCGCGCTTCCAGTTGGTGACGTAGACGCGCTTGCCGTCGGGCGTAGTCGAGATCCCGCTGGGGTAGGTGCCTGCCGTGATCGTCGCCTCGACGGCGTTCGTCTTCGTGTCGATCACGGAGACCATGTCGCTCAACCAGTTGGCGACGTAGGCGCGCTTGCCGTCGGGCGTGATCGCGATCGACCTGGGGCTGGGGCCCACCGCGATCGTGGCAATAACGTCGCCCGTGTCCGTGTCGATGGCCAGGACGTTGTCCTTGTCCGCGTTGGCCACATAGAGCGTCTTTCCGTCCGGGGTGATCGCCATCCCCAGGAGATCGGACATGCCGTCGTCGGTGATCCGCTCGACCTCCTCGTGCGTTTCGGCGTCGATCACGGAGATGTCTTGGTAGTTCGTGACGTAGGCGCGCTCGCCGTCCGGGGCGAAGGCCACGCCGAGCGGCTGGTAGCCGGCCTCGACCGGCCCCAGAGGCTTGTCTTCGCTCGTGTCGATCGCCCTGACGCCTTCGATCATGCTCGTGACATACGCGAGGTCGCCGCGGGGGCTGATCGCGATGTCGTACGCGCCGGCCGGGCCGGGGATCTGCGCGAGGATCTCGTGCGAGCGGGTGGCGACCGCGTAGATGGTGCCCGAGTCCCGATCCACGACGTAGAGCTTCTCGCCGTCGGGCGTGATCGCCGCTGCTTCCACATTGGTCCAGGGCCCCTCGACCGGGTCCTGGGCCTCCCCGTCCTCGATTGGCACCAAGCTGCCGTGCGTATCAGGGGAGGCAGGCCAGGTCGGCACATAGACCGTGTGGGCTTCGGCCTGGGATGCGAGGCCGAGCCAGGCGATCGAGCAGGCGACGGCGGCTGCTACGGCGATTACCCCCGAGAAAAGCTTCATGAGCCTCCCCCATGCATCGTTTCCCTGAGTCGCAAGGGAAGCTAGCCATACCCCCGAGGAAGCTGCGTACATCTCTCCCTGCGACCGGCCGGAAAACTAACAGCGTGCGGGCCCGCAGTCCACGAATTCGCAAGCTCGCTGGCTGCGGCGCCGCGGCGCGGGACGCTACAGGTGCCGCCGGCACGGGTTATCGGGGAGGCTTTTCGGTGAGACGGATCTTCGTCGCGGGCGCCTGCGTACTCGGACTGCTCAGCCTGGCCATGCCGGCCGCGACGAGCGCACGGGAGGCGTACGTCACCGTTGGAGATCCGGAGGCCTCCCGCATCTCGGTGATCGACCTCGAAAGCGGGGAGGTGACCGAGACGGTTCCCATGTCGTTCGCGCCCGTCGATGAACGCGAGGGGGTCCGGAGCCTCAGGGCTTGAGCCGCCGCCCGGTCGAAAACAGGTACTGCGCCCAGACGACGAGGACCGACGCGATCACCGCGAGCACGGCGGCGGACAGCCACGGGCTCACGTCGGCGTCGGCCAGAAAGCCGTAGCGCAGCGCCGAGACCACGTAGAAGAGCGGGTTCGCGTGGGAGGCCTCCTCCCAGGGCGCGCCGAGGTTCTCGACCGAGTAGAAGACGCCGCCCAGGAACGTCAGCGGCAGGATCACGATGTTGTTGACGAACTGGATGTGGTCGAACGTGTGCGCGTAGATGCCCACGATCGTCCCCAGCGCGCCGAAGCCGACGAGCAGGAGCGCGACCACCACGAGCAGATACAGCGGCCGCTCGATCGGCGCGCCGGTGAGCGGCGCGGCGAGCGCGGTGAGCGCGCCGCCGATCATCAGCGCGCGGAAGTAGCCGCCCACGTTGAAGCCCAGGTTCATCTGCCACGCGTACATCGGCGCGGCGAGCACGTCGTCGATGTAGCGGTCGTTGCGCGCCTGGAAGATCGTGCTCGCGTTGTTCGAGTAGACCGCCTGCGCCATCGCCATCGCGATCAGCCCGGGGACGATGAAGATCTCGTAGGGGTAGCCGTGGATCTCGCTGATCCGCCCGCCCAGCGAGAGGCCGAAGACGATGATGAAGAGCAGCGAGGAGACGATCGGCGCGAGCGTGGTCTGGGTCCACAGCCGGAGCACACGATGGCACTCGCGCAGCGAGAGCCAGAGGAACCCGCGCCAGGGCTCGGGCGCCTCGAAGGGCTGCTCCGCGTACGCGCGGCCGGTCATGCCGGCGCACCCTCCTCCTCGCGCACGGCGGCGAGCCGCCCGGTGGCGACGGTCTTGAGGTAGACCTCCTCGAGGGTCTGCGCCTCATAGCGGCGCTTGAGGCCGTCGGCCGTGTCGCGCGCGACGATCCGCCCGCCGCTGATCAGCGCGATCTCCTCGCAGAGCGCCTCCGCCTCCTCGAGGTAGTGGGTGGTGAGCACGATCGTCGTGCCCTGCTCGTGCAGGCGGCGGATGTAGCGCCAGAGCTCGTGCCGCAGCTCGAGGTCGACGCCCGCGGTCGGCTCGTCGAGGATCACCAGCCGCGGCTCGTGCAGGAGCGCGCGGGCGAGCAGCAGGCGCCGCTTCTGGCCGCCCGAGAGCTTCGGGGCGCGCACGTCGGCCTTCGCGCGCAGGTCGAAGACGTCGATCATCTCGGCGGCGCGGCGGGCCGACTCGGCGCGGGTCATCCCGTAGTAGCCGCCGTGGTAGATGAGCGTCTCGCGCACGGTCAGGAACCGGTCGAGGTTGGGCTCCTGCTCGGCGATCCCGATCATCCGCCGCGCGGCGAGGCTCGAGTTGGGGAGCCCGAACACGCGGATCTCGCCGCCGGTCGGGCGCAGCAGGTTGCAGACGGCGCTGATCAGGGTCGTCTTGCCGGCGCCGTTCGGCCCGAGCAGCCCGAAGAAGCTCCCGGCGGGGACCTCGAGGTCGAGGCCGCCGAGCGCGAGCGTCCCGTCGTCGTAGCGCTTGGTGAGTCCCCGGATCGAGAGCGCGGCTTCGGCCATCGGATCAATGATGGCGACCTCGCCGCGCGACCCCCGCGCCAGCGCAAGCGAGGCGGATCCTTGGCCCATAGGCCCGAAGATCCGCCTCACATGCGCGGCGGCCGAAATGAGAGGCGGATCTTTGGCGCATAGGCCTAAAGATCCGCCCCGCTCGGGTGTGCGGGCGCGTCACTCGGGTGGTGCGGCGGCTTCGGTCAGCGGTTGCGCGTGGCGGCCGTTACGGGGCTCTCGCGCGTCCTCGGGCAGGCCGTGACGCTCGACCACGCGATCGTAGTTCATGCGCAGCATCGCGATCACGTCGGCGACGTCCGCCTCGCTCTCGATCCCGCGGGCGCCCCAGCCCTCCTTGAGCGGGAAGGCCGGGTGGTAGTCGATGCGGCCCTGCGCGTACAAGGCGCGCCAGACGTGCTTGGGGAAGCCGAAGTGCGCGGCGTAGTCGCCGTGCAGGTGACCGATCTCCCGGGCCCCGACGCGGAACGACCACTCCCCGCGCCGGCCGGTGGTGGCGTGCACGCCGGGCCAGGACGTGACCTCGTCGGTGATCCGCCGCTTCGCTCCTCCGACTGGGCTCACTAGTGCTCCTTTCGTCGCTGCTGAGGGGTGCCGCGCTCGACGGTACCTCTTCAAGTGCACTTGAAGTCAAGCCCCACGGCGCGCGAGCCGTAACCGCGCACGCGCGACCCCCGCCCCCGCGAAATCGCGCTTTGGCTCCCGGGGAGCCCCAACGGCGATTTCGCGATGCGGATGCGCGCGGCACAATTCGCCGACCACGATCAAGGAGGAACCGCGATGGCCTACCGCACGCTCAAGGCAGCCGACGCCTTCTGGCGCCCCTCGAACGCCATGGGGGTCGACAACACCGACCTCGCCAGACAGCTCGAGGCGACCAAGCTCGGCGCGCGGCTGTGGCGGCTCGCCCCCGGGCAGGCCTCGACCTGGCATCGCCACCGCGACGAGGAGGAGCTCTACGTGCTGCTCGAGGGCACGGGCCGCGTGCGGGTCGGCGACGACGTGCTCACCCTCTCGCGGCTGGACGCGCTGCTCGTCGAGCCGGAGACCCTGCGCCAGGTGTTCAACGACACCGACGAGGACGCCCTCTGGCTGGTGGTCGGCGCGCCACAGGAGGCGGCGAACACGCTCGAGATGTCCGAGGACGAACTGGCCTGGCGCTACCCGGACGGCACCACCGCGATGCCACCGCAGCTCGGCGGCGGCCACCGCGGCGACTGACCCCGGCGCTCAAGGGGTGCGCCTGCGCAGGGTGAGCGCGCCCAGCGCCAGCGCGAGCGCGATGCAGCCCACCACCACCGCCACGTCGAGCCACAGGCGGCCGCCGATCTCGTCGGCCGCGACCTTGACGAGCCCGTCGTAGGCGTACGTGAAGGGCAGGACGTCGGAGATCGTCTGCAGCGCGTCGGGCATGGCCTCGCGCGGCACGAAGAGCCCGGCCAGAAACAGCTGCGGGAGGATCACCGCCGGCATGAACTGCACGGCCTGGAACTCGGTCTGGGCGAAGGCGCTCAAAAACAGGCCGAGGGCCATGCCGAGCACCGCGTTTCCGATGGCGAGCAGCACGACGGCCCAGGCCGGCCCGTCGGACTCGACCCCCAACAGCCCGAAGCCGACCGCCGCCGTGATCGACGCCTGCAGTGCGGCGAGGCCCGCGAAGGCGATGCCGTAGCCCAGGAGCAGATCGAGCTTCGCGAGGGGCATCGCCATCAGGCGCTCGAGCGTGCCGGTGGTGCGCTCGCGCAGCATCGCGATCGAGGTGATCAGGAACATGATCACGAGCGGGAAGAGGCCGATCAGCGGCGGCCCGAGCCGCGCGAAGCTCCCCGGGTCGTTGTCGAGCAGCCACTTGATCAGCGCGAGCAGCGCCGGCGGGACGACGAAGATCAGCGCCAGCGTGCGGTGGTCGCGCCGCAGCTGGGCGCCGACCCGCACCGCCGTGGCGAGCGTGATCCGCGGGCTCACGATCCCTCCTCCTCGGCGATCGCGAGGAACGCGTCCTCGAGGTCGTCGGTCCCGGTGCGCTCGAGCAGCTCGCGCGGCGGCGCGACCGCCACGATGCCGCCCTCGCGCATCAGGACGAGCTGGTCGCAGCGCGCCGCCTCGTCCATCACGTGCGTCGAGACCAAGAGCGTGTGGCCGCGCTCGGCCAGCCCGTGGAAGGTCGCCCACAGATCCCGGCGCAGCACTGGGTCGAGCCCGACGGTCGGCTCGTCGAGCACGACCAGCTCGGGGTCGTTCAGGAGCGCCACCGCGAGCGAGGCGCGCGAGCGCTGCCCGCCCGACAGCGTGCCGACCGGCTGGTGCGTCTCCGCGTCGAGGTTGACCGTCCGGATCACCTCCGCAACCCGCTCCCTGCTCACGCCGAGGACGCGCGCGAAGTAGTCGAGGTTCTCGCGGACGGTGAGATCCCCGTAGACCGACGGCGCCTGCGTCACGTAGCCGATCCGGCTGCGCAGCTGCGGCGAGCCCGCCGGCAGCCCGAAGACAGTCACCGTGCCGCCCCGGACGATCTGCACGCCCACGATCGAGCGGATCAGCGTCGTCTTGCCCGAGCCGCTCGGGCCGACGAGGCCCGTGACGACACCCCGCCCGATGTCGAGCGAGACGCCCGGCAGGACCCGCTTGCCGCCGCGGACGACGTCGAGATCCCGGACGACGATCGCGGGCTCACCGCTGCCGTAAAATTCTCCACGTGTTGAATTCATCACGCGTAGAAATACCACAGCCGCGCGTGCGGGGGAAAGCACGATGAGCCGCCGCAGCGGCCGGCGTCCCGGGGTGACACGCAACCGCGAGGAGATCAGAGCGACCGCGGAGCGCCTCTTCGGCGAGCGCGGGTACGACCGCACGAGCCTGCGCGCGATCGCCGCCGAGGCGGGCGTCGACCCCGCGCTCGTCCGCTACTTCTTCGGCTCCAAGCAGGCCCTCTTCGTCGAGGCGATGCGGCTGCCGTTCGACCCGGCCGCCGAGATCGCGGCGGTCTTCGCGGGCGACCGCACGGGGCTCGGCGAACGCCTGGCCCGCTTCATCCTCACCACGCTCGAACGCGACGACGCCCGCCAGCGGATGGTGGGCCTCGTGCGCGCGGCCGCCTCGGAGCCGACAGCCGCCGAGCGCCTGCGCGAGCTGATCGGCGGCGAGGTGATGAGCGCCCTCGCCGAGAACCTCGGCGTCGAGGACGCCCCCGTCCGCGCGAACCTCGCCGGCTCCCAGGTCGTCGGGCTGATCATGGCTCGCTACATCGTTCGCGTCGAGCCGCTCGCCTCGATGCCCGCCGAGGACGTGATCGCCGCGATCGCCCCTACGCTCCAGCGCTACCTCACCGGGCCCGTCGGCGGCCCCTGAGCGACCCGCTTGACTTCAAGTCGAGTTGAAGCTCTAGGGTGCGTGGCACCCGAACTCGAAAGCAACAAAACCTGGAGGCCCATCCCCCATGACCGACGTGACCACCGACGCGGCCCTCGCGGCCGCAGCAGCGCTTCGCGCGCAAACGCGGGGGCCAGTCACGGCCCCCGGCGATGAGCACTATGACGACTTCCGCCTCGTCTTCAACGCCGCCATCGACCGGCGTCCGGCGGCGATCCTGCGCGCCGCCGACGCCGACGACGTCGCTGCCGCTGTGCGCGTGGCGGGCGAGCACGGTCTCGAGGTCGCCGTGCGCGGCGGCCGCCACAGCTTCGCCGGGCTCGGCGTGAGCGACGGCGGGATCGTGATCGATACGCGCGACCTCGCCGATCTGGAGATCGACCCCGAGGGACGCACCGCGTGGGCCGGCTCGGGCCTGACGGCGCAGGCCTACACCGCGGCGACCGCCGAGCACGGCCTGGTCACCGGCTTCGGCGACCACCCCGACGTAGGCATCGCCGGGATCACGCTCGGCGGCGGCCTCGGTTATTTGGCGCGCAAGCGCGGGCTTACGATCGACGACCTGCTCGCGGTCGAGCTGGTCACCGCCGAGGGCGAGCTGATCACCGCCGACGAGGAGAACCACCCGGAACTCTTCTGGGCCCTGCGCGGCGGCGGCGGGAACTTCGGCGTGGTGACCAGGCTGCGTTACCGCCTGCACGAGCTCGGCACCGCGCTCGGCGGGATGCTCATCCTCCCCGGCTCGCCCGAGATCCTCCGCGGCTACATCGATGCGCTCGACGCCGCGCCCGAGGAACTCTCCGCGATCTCGATGGCGATGCTCGCGCCGCCGATGCCGTTCATCCCGCCCGAGCTGCACGGCACCCCGGTGATCCTCGGGATGCTGCTCTACGCCGGCGACCCCGAGGAGGGCGAGAGGGCGCTCGCGCCGATCCGCGGCCTCGCGACGCCGCTCGTCGACGACGTGAAGGCGATCCGCTACACCGAGTTGTACGAGGGCGACGAGGGGCCGCCCCGCGGAGCGTTCGCCGTGCGCGCGGAGATGGTCGACGAGCTCACCGACGCACAGCTCGAGGCCGCCTTCGCCTACCCCCAGAAGACCCCGCCCCCGGCGATGGGCGGCTTCCAGTTCCGCGTGCTGGGCGGGGCGGTCTCAAGGGTCCCTTCCGACGCGACGGCCTACGCCCACCGAGAGCGGCGGATGATGGTGAACGTCGCCGCGATGCTCCCTGGGGCGACCGACGGCACGCAGGTCGACGAGTGGGCGGACGGCTTCGCGCGGGCGCTGGGCATCGGCGACGGGCCGGTCTACGTGAACTACCTGGGCTCGGACGCGGCCGACCGGGTGGCCGACGCGTACCCGGAGCCGACGCTCGCCCGCCTCGCCGAGGTCAAGCGGCGCTATGACCCGCGCAACCTGTTCCGCTGGAACGTCAACGTCGCGCCTTAGGGCCCAACGAGAAAACGGGCGCCGTGCCCGAAGGCGCGGCGCCCGTTGGCCCATCCCCTCAGCAGCGATCTCAGGCCTGCTTGATGGCCTCGAGATCGAGCTGAAGCTTCACCTTGTCGGCGACGACGGCGTTGCCGGTGCCGAGCACGGCGTTGAACTTCATCTGAAAATCCTTGCGGGAAACCACGCCCGTCGCCTCAAGACCGAGAAGCTGCTCGCCCTCCATATTCTCCCCTACCCCGGTCACCTCGGCGTCAAGCTCCACCTCGCGGGTGACGCCGTTCATGGTCAGGTCGCCCACGACCTTGAAGGTGTCCTCGCCGGTGGCCTCGAAGCGCTTGGACTCGAAGCGGATCTCAGGGTTGTTCTCGGCGTCGAAGAAGTCGGGCGAGCGCAGGTGCGCGTCGCGATCGGCGACGCCGGTGTCGATCGACTCGACCTTCGCGGTGCCGTAGGCGCGGGCGTCGTCGAGGCTCTCGCCCACCTCGATCGTGCCCTCGAACTCGCGGAACTCGCCGCGGACGGTGGATACGCCCATGTGCTTCACCGCGAAGCCGGCCTTCGAGTGCGCCGGGTCGATCTTCCAGGTACCGGCCGGAATGACGGTCTTGGTGCTAGCGCTGGTGGTCATCTCAGTAGCTCCTCGCTGTCCTTAAGAATACTTGTTTGCAGTCGCAACTATAACAGGTATTTGTCGAGTCAACTACTTTTCCCCGGCAACGGGGTGCCGGGTAGATTCCGAACGCGAAAATGGGCGGTCCGCCATCCGTTGCGGGGGTTAGGGTGTCCGCGTGACGAGCGCAACGAACGATCGGAACACAGATCTGACCGAGACCGCGGCCGGCGCTTGGCGCAACCTGCTGGTCGCCCACTCGCGCTTGATCCGGGCGCTCGACGCCGAGCTCCGCGACAAGCACAACGTGACGCTCGGCGACTTCGACGTGATGGTCCAGCTCTGGGAGTCAAAGCGCGGCCGCTTGCGCATGAACGACATTGCCGAGGCGGTGGTCCTGAGCCCGAGCGGCCTCTCGCGCCGGGTCGACCGGCTCGAGCGGGCCGGGCTGGTCAAGCGGACCCGCGCCAAGGAGGACGCACGCAACGTCGAGGCGAGCCTCACGCCCCAGGGCAAGCGGCTCTTCCAGAAGCTCCGCTTGACCCATCGCGCGGGCGTGAACGAGCGGTTCGCGAGCCTGTTCTCCGAGGAGGAGCTCGAAACCCTTCGGGAGCTGTTGCGTCGCGTCGCCGAGGGGCACCCGCTCGCGCGCTAGCGCGTCAGGTCGAGCCCCAGCCAGACGATCGCGATCGTCAGCAGGAACACGAGCCCGTTGAGGGCGTGCGAGCGCGGGAAGCGCATGTGCAGGAACGTGAGCGCGATCACCGTGACCACGAGGCCGAGCTTGAGGTGGAGCGTGCCCGAGTCCCAGAGGCCGAACTCGGACGCCATCGCGACGCCCGTGGCGAGCAGCACCAAGAGCGCTGCCAGCGAGCCCACGCCGAAGCGCCGCGCGACCGCGCGCATGCGCTCGGGGTCGTTGCCCCTCCGGACCGCCGGCACGACGACGGCGGCGAGCATGATCTGCCCGCCCACGAAGAACGCCATCGCGAGCACGTGCAGGAACAGCACGATGAGCCAACCCGTCGTCAAGCCAACGCCTCCTTCATCTCGCTCGTCTTCCAGCCAGTGCCCGCGAGCAGCGCGACGCACCCGGCGCGGTCCGGGTCGTGCGGCTCCCAGTCCGTAAGCCGCGCCGCCGGCGCAAGGGCCTCCAACAGCCCCGAGGTGATCCCGCGGTGCAGCGTGCAGACCACGTCCGGGCGCTCGCGGACGGACGCCGCGTACGGGCAGTTGCAGAGCCGGCAGCGCACGGTCCTCCCCGGTCCGGGCTCAAGCCGCGGCTCGAACCCGAGCGCGGTGAGCGCCTCGCGGAAGGCGGTCGCCGGCTGCGCGCGGCGCGGCGCCAGCTCCCTGCCGATCTCCCTGCCGGTGGCCTCCACCGCGCCCAGCGACGTCCGCGAGTCGGCGATCGCGCGCGCCAGCCAGCGCGAGAGGTCGCGGTACTGCCGCTCGGGGCCGCTCGCCACCGGGCGCACCAGAACCCACTCGTCCCGTGGCCGCCCGCGCTCGCCCTGGACCACGCGCCGCTCGACCACGCCCGCGCGCCGCAGGCGCCCCAGATGCCGGCGCACGCCGTTCACGTGCAGGCGCAGGGCCTCGGCGAGCTCCTGGGTCGCCACGGGCCGGCCGAACGCCTCGAGCTCCTCGACGATGCGGGCCCGCGTCGGCTGGGCGAGCGGGTCGTCGCTTGCATGGGCGGGCATCTCCGCCCGCCAGTTTTGCACACGATGGTGTGTAAACGGGGCGCGGCTTGATAGCTTGCGTTCCCCTGAAAACCAACGAAACCGGCCGTAAGGAGGCGCCATGGCGTACGTGATCACAGAGCCGTGCATCGGCACCAAGGACAACTCGTGCACCGAGGTGTGTCCCGTCGACTGCATCCACCCGACGCCCGACGAGCCGGACTACGAAGAGGTCGAGCAGCTCTACATCGATCCCGACGAGTGCATCGACTGCGACGCCTGCGTCGAGGCCTGCCCAGTGGACGCGATCTTCCCCGAGGATCAGGTCCCCGAGGAGTGGCAGGACTACATCGCCAAGAACGCGCAGTACTTCCAGTGAGCGCGCGCGGGGCCGGTGAACGCCACGCCGGCCCCGCTGTATGCTTAGCGGCATAATGCCGCGCGGTATCAACCGGTCGGAGAACCCGTTCCGCTACGGGGCGCTGGCGCTCGACGACGCGTTCGCCGACCGTGAGGCCGAGCTGCGCGAGCTCGTCGCCGACGTCCGCAACGGCCAGGACGTCGTGATCTTCGCCCCGCGGCGCTACGGCAAGTCGTCGCTCATCTGGCGCGCGGCAGCGCGCCTGCACCGCGCCAAGGTGCTCGTCGCGACGGTCGACCTGATGACCACGCCGAGCAAGCAGAAGCTCGCGGAGAAGCTGGCCGGAGCGATCTACGAGAACATCGCCTCCCCCCTTGAGCGCGCCCGCGAGCGGGCGCTCGCCCCGTTCCGCGGCCTGCGAATCCAGCCGGTCGTGAACGTCGACCCGATCGACGGCTCGCTCACGTTCAGCTTCGGCCTCGGCCGCCGTCCGGCCGACATCGACGCGACGCTCGAGCGCCTGCTGGAGCTCCCCGGCGAGCTCGGCGCCGCGCGCGGCCGCCGCGTCGCGCTCGTGCTCGACGAGTTCCAGGAGGTCGTGGAGATCGACCCCGGCCTCCCCAAGCTGATGCGCGCCGTCTTCCAGGCCCAGCCCGAGGTCGCGCACGTGTACCTGGGCAGCAAGCGGCACGTTATGGAGCGCATCTTCAACGACGAGAACGAGCCCTTCTGGCGCTCGGCGAAGCCGATCGAGCTCGGCCGCATCGACGCGCGCCCGTTCACACGCTTCATCGCCAAGCGCTTCGCCGACACGGGCAGGGCCGTGGACGACGCGACGGTCGCCGAGCTGCTCGACCGCACCGGCGGCCACCCCTACGCGACCCAGGAGCTCGCCTACTTCCTCTGGGAGGAGACGCCCACCGGCGGCACCGCGGGGCCCGAGGAGCTGGGGCGCGCGCTCGCCGCCGTGCTGCGCGCCGAGCACGCGCACTTCACGCTGCTCTGGGAGCGCTCAGCGAAGGCGCAGCGGCTCCTGCTCGCCGCGCTCGCCCGCGAGCAGCCCGGCCGGCCCTTCAGCGCCGAGTACCGCAACGAGCATGGCCTGCCCTCGGCGGCGACGATGCAGAAGGCGGCGCGCGCCCTCGTGCAGCGCGAGGTGCTCGCCGCCGACCACGGCGCCTACTGGATCGCCGAGCCCTTCCTCGCCGAATGGATCAGGGCGAACATCGACCGCATTGCCTAGCGCGCGGCGCGCCTCAGCCCTCGGCGCGCAGGTAGGCAAGCACGGCCAGCACGCGCCGGTGATCGTCGCTCGTCGCCGGCAGGTCCAGCTTGCTGAAGATGCTCGAGACGTGCTTCTCGACTGCGCCGAGCGTGACGACGAGCTGGCGCGCGATCGCGGCGTTGGTGCGCCCCTCGGCCATCAGCTGTAGGACCTCGCGCTCGCGCGGCGTGAGCTCGGCGAGAGCAGCATCGGCGACGCTCTCGCGGCGGCCCACCATCTGCGCGACTACCTCGCGGTCGAGCGCGGTGCCGCCCGCGGCCACGCGCCGCAGCGCGTCGAGGAACTCGGGGATGTCGCCCACGCGCTCCTTGAGCAGATACCCCACCCCGCCCTCGCCGTCGCCGCTCGAGATCAGCTCGGAGGCGTAGACCGGCTCGACGTACTGGGAGAGGATCAGGATCCCGACGTCGGGGAACCGGCGACGGGCCTCGATCGCCGCGCGCAGGCCCTCGTCTGTGAACGTCGGCGGCAGGCGCACGTCCACGACCGCCGCGTCCGGCTTGTGCCCGGCGAAGAGGCGAAGCAGGCCGTCGCCGTCCTCGGCCTGGCCGACGACCTCGATGTCGTTCTCGCGCAGGAGCGCGGTGATCCCCTCCCGCAGCAGCGCCTGGTCCTCGACGATCACGACGCGCACGGCAGCTCCATCTCGATCGTCGTGCCGATCCCGGGCGGGCTGGAAACGCGCAGCGTCCCGTCGAGCGCCTCGACGCGGTGACGCAGCCCCGTGAGCCCGCTCCCCTGCGGATCGGCGCCGCCGGGGCCGTTGTCGGCGATGCGCGCGCGGAGAAACTCCTCGTCGGCGCGCAGCGCGACGTGCACGCGCGCGCCCGGCGCGTGCTTCGCCGCGTTGGTGAGCGCCTCGGCGACCACGAAGTACGCGGTGGTCTCCACCACCGGCACCGGCCGCTCGGCGACGTCCACCTCCACCTCGACCGGGCCCGTGGCGCGCGCCGCGAGCGAGCGCACCGCCGCCTCCAGCCCGCGGTCGGCGAGCACGGGCGGGGCGATCCCCCGCGCCAGGTCCCGCAGCTCGGCGATCGCCGCACCCGCCTCCTCGCGCGCCGCCCGCACGAGCTCGGCCACCTCGGGCCGGTCCGCGAGGCGCTCCTCGGCGCGCCCCAGGGTCATGGAGAGCGCGACCAGTCGCGACTGCGCGCCGTCGTGCAGGTCGCGCTCGACTCGCCGCAGCTGCGCCGCCTGCTCCTCGAGCGCCCCGCGCCGCGTGCGCTGCAGCTCGCCCACCCGCTCGGTGAGCTCGCGCTCGCGCTCCGCCTCGCGGCGGCGACGCAGCAGCTCGCGCAGGCCGAGCTCCAGGCAGACCGTGAAGAGGATCCCGAACCACGGCCAGCGCGGCCACAGGTACCCGGCCCCGGTCATGAGCCAGATCAGGCCGATCACGGCCGCCGACCAGGCCATCAGCGGGATCTTGTAGATCAGCACCACCTCGAGCACCGAGCGCGGGGACTGCGGCTGGTCCATGTAGGCGCTCGCGGCCCGCGCCGAGCGCCAGAGCACCCAGTGCAGGCTGAACAGCACGACGACCGCGAACCACACCCACCGCGGCCAGAACTCCACGCCCCGGTCGGTGATCGCCCAGAGCAACGACGTGAAGAAGCCGAGCGCCGCGCCCGCCGCCGCGTGCGCAGCGAGGAAATCCGAACTGGCGAGGGCGGCCGCGACCCCGCGCGACCGCGCTCGCTGAGCTTCAGGCCCTCGCCCGGCCTCAGGTTGCACTGCCCTCGAGCTCCGCAATGGCACCCTGATCTTCCCACCCGGCGCGGCCGCCGGCGGTCCCGGCGCGGTCCCGCCGCGGGCGCCGCAGGCCGGCCGCGCCCAGCAGCGTCACCGCCGCCGGGAGCGCGACCCCCCGCACCAGCGTCGCGTCGAGGAGCACGCCGATCGCGAGAGCCACCCCGAACTGCTTCATCTCCAGCATCGGCAGGGTCGGGAAGATCGCGAAGATCGCGACCATCACGACCGCGGCGCTCGTCACGGCGGCCGCGGTTCGCGCCACGCCGGCGGCCGCGGCGGCCCGCGGGCGCATCCCCGCGGCGCGCGCCTCGCGCATGCGCTCGAGCACGAGGATCGTGTAGTCCATCGAGAGCGCGAACAGGATCACGAACGTGAAGATCGGGATCCAGTCGACGATCGCGTCGATCGAGGTGAACCCGAGCAAGCCCTCGGCCCAGGTGGCCTGGAAGATGAGCGTCGTCGCGCCGTAGGTCGCCGCCACCGAGACCAGGTTGAGGCCGATGACCGCCGCCGCGAGCGGCAGCGAGCGGAAGCTCAGGAGCAAGAGCGCGAACGCGAGCGCGAGCACGGCCGCGACCACGACTGGGGTGGAATCCGAGATCCGCTCGGTGAAGTCCGCGTTCTCGGCGACCGTGCCCCCGACGAGCACACGCGACCCGGGCGGCGCCACGTCATCGAGCTCCGTGCGCAGGCGCTCGAGCGCCTGCTCGGGCTCGCCCGCCACGGGCACGGTGATCGCGCCGACGCGTCCGTCGCGCGCGACCTCGACCTCCAGGCCGCCCCCGCCGCCACCGATCTCGCGGGCGCGCTCGGCGAGCGGCGCAAGTTCGCGCTCGCTCAGGCCGTCGCCCTCGACGGCGAGGCGCGCGGTGCTCGACGTGCCCGGGAAGGCGGCGTCGATCGCAGCCTGCGCCCGCACGATCGCCTCGCCCTCGGCGAGCCCGCCGTTCGAGCCACCGGTGCGCATGTCAAGCGCAGGCACCGCGAGCGCGCCGAGCAGCGAGAGCGCCACCACGATGGAGACCAGGGGCCGCGCCGTGACCAGGGCGGCGAGCCTGGCCCAGAAGCCCCGGCCGCCGGCCGGGGCGGCCTTGCGCCGCCGCAGCCACGGCAGCGCGCCCGCGTCGACGCGGTCGCCGAGGAGCGTGAGCAGGGCGGGCAGCGCGGTGAGCGACCCGACCACGGCCACCGCGACCACGAGGATCGTCGCGAGGCCCATCGCGGCGAAGAAATCGAGCCCGGTCAGGGCGAGACCGCCGAGGGCGAGCACGACGGTCGCACCGGAGATCACGATCGCGCGGCCCACGCTGGCCGCGGTCGCCGCCAGCGCCGCGTCCGGACCGCGCCCCGCGGCACGCTCCTCGCGCTCGCGGCGGATGTAGAAGAGCGAGTAGTCGACGCCGACCGCGAGCCCCATGAGGATCACGAGCGACATCGCCGACTCGTCCATAGGCGCGATCTGCGAGATCGGGCCCATGCCGCCGATCGCCGCGAGCACCGACGTGATCCCGAGCGCGAGCGGCACCGCGGCGGCGACGAGGGCGCCGAAGACCGCGAGCAGGATGAGCAGCGTGATCGGCAGCGAGATCAGCTCGGCCTTGCGCAAATCCTCGCTGATGACCTCGCCGATGGCCTCGTCGAGCGCCGCCGGGCCCGCTACCTGAAGCTCGACGCCGGGCGAGGAGGCGCGCAGGTCCTCCACCGCCGCGAGCACCCCGTCCACGCGCGGCTCGCCGTCGTCACCCGTGGCCGCGAG
Source organism: Solirubrobacterales bacterium (assembly GCA_036564135.1). Classification (GTDB taxonomy): domain Bacteria; phylum Actinomycetota; class Thermoleophilia; order Solirubrobacterales; family 70-9; genus RSA11. The sequence goes on along the minus strand of DATCLC010000086.1, from coordinate 31,698 downwards.
CCAGACCTGGACGAGCGCGGTGCGGCCGTCGTCGGTGGTGAGCCCGGGATTCTGGCCGGGGCCTCGAACGCGCTCGACGCTCGGCAGCTCGCGTGCGGCGCGCACGAGCTCAGCCGCCGCGGCCGCGGTGGCTCTCGCGTCATCGCTGGTGATCAGGACGTTTTCTGGGTCGTCGCGGGCGTGGTCGGCCGCGGCGAGCAGTTCGCGCGCCTCCTCGGACTCGCCGGTGCCGTAGGCCGCGCCGGTGGCCATGCGGGTGCCGGTCGCAATTCCGGCGCCGAGCAGCCCGACCACGAGCACGAGCCAGAGCACCAGGGTCGTCTTCGGCCGCCGGCTCGCGGCGCGGGCGCAGGCGCCCGTGATGCGCGGCAGCACGCCCGCCGCGGGGGCGCCTTCGTTGCGGGAACGGGACTGGGACGAAGTTGGTTTCTTCATGGCCCGAGCGAACCGCAGCTCCGCCCGCGTGTCATTGGCGCGCACGGGCGTCTCAGGCTGTGGCGCGCCGCCGTTTGTGGGGTGGGGTTTTCCCCACCTCGAACGCGACGCGGCGCATCGTCAAGCGGCGTACGCGCCCCGCGGGTCGTTACGATCCGCGCCAATGGAGAGCCGGCTGGTCAGCGGCTTGAGGGACCTGATCCCGCTCGCGCTCGCGCTCGCGGTGCCGACCGTGGCGCTGATCGCGCACGCGGGCCTGCTGGCGGCGCTGCCGCTGCTCGTCGTTGTCCTGCCGCTGCTCTTCGGCCGCTACCCCGGCTCTGCGGTGCTGGCGCGCTTGGCGGAGCGCCGGCGGCCGCGGCGGCGGCCGCGTGCCGTCGGGAGCGCCCCCCGCGCCTCGTTCGCGCACCCGATGCCGCGCAGCGGGCGCCTGCTCGCCACCGGGCTGGCGAAGCGCCCGCCCCCCGCCCCCCTGACCGCGTTCTAGAGCCGCGCGCCCACCCGGGCGCGCGCCTGCCAAGCGACGGAAAGGAGAGCCCATGCGCGCACGCGTGCGCACGCTTCGGCTCGCGGTAGCCGCGGCTCTGCTGCTACCCGCGAGCGCCCTCGCCCACGAGGGCAACCCGAACTTCAGATCGGAGGTCACCTCGGTGGAGCCCGAGATCCCGGGCGTCACCGTCCAGGTCCTGAACTTCGACGACAGCCTGCAGCTCGACAACCGCGGCGACGAGACCATCGTCGTCGAGGGGTACGAGGGCGAGCCCTACGTGCGGATCGAGCCCGACGGGACCGTCGAGGTCAACGTCCGCTCGCCCTCGCACTACCTGAACGACGACCGCTACGCGGAGACCGACGTGCCCAGGCGCGCCGACGCCGAGGCCCCACCCGAGTGGGAGCTCGTCGACGAGAGCGGTCAGTACGCCTGGCACGACCACCGCATCCACTACATGAGCCGCGGCGTACCTCCCCAGGTGACCGACGAGGGCGAGCGCACGCACGTCTTCGACTGGGAGGTGCCGCTGCGCGTGGGCGACCAGCCCGCGACCGTGCGCGGCGAACTGATCTGGGTCGGGGTCGACGAGGGCGCGCCGGTGCTGCCGTTCGTGCTGCTCGGCGCGCTGGTCCTGGTCGGCGGGGGCGCTGCTGTCTGGACCGCGCGCCGCCGGCGGCGCGGCGCCGGGCCCAGGGAGAGCTGGTGAGGCTGCGCTCGCTCGCGATCGCGGCCCTCGCGCTGCTCGCGCTGCCCAGCGGCGCGAGCGCGCATGCCGTGCTCGAGGAGACGTCGCCCGAGCGGGGCGCGATCGTAGAGAGCGCGCCCGCCGAGGTCGCGCTGCGCTTCAACGAGCCCATCGAGGCCAGCTTCGGCGCGATCCGCGTCTTCGACGCGGCCGGCGAGCAGGTGGAGACGGGCGAGCTCACCCGGCCCGAAGGGAGCTCGGAGGCGATCGCCGTCGCGCTGCCCGAGGACCTGCCCGACGGCACCTACACCGCGACCTACCGGGTGGTCTCCGCCGACTCGCACCCGATCTCCGGGGGCTTCGTCTTCACGGTGGGCGACCCGGGCGCAGGTGGCGCAGCGAGCGTCGGCGAGCTCCTCGCAGACGCTGATTCGGGCCCCGTCACCGACGTCGCGTTCTGGCTCGCGCGTGGCCTGGCCTACCTCGCCACGGGCCTCGCGGTGGGGATGCTCGCCTTCCGTGGGTTCGTCTGGCGCCCGGCCCTGCGCCGCATCGGCACGCCGGCCGGCGCGGAGTGGCAGCCCGCGCGCGGCGCGTTTGCGGCTCGCTGGCGGCGGGCCATGGCGTGGACGGTCGTAACCGGGCTGCTCGCGTCCGCCGCGATGCTCGTCCTGCAGGGCGCCACCGCCGCGGGCACTTCAGGTTTTGAGGCCCTCGACCCGCAGATCGTCGGCGAGGTGCTGGGGACCCGCTTCGGCGAGTCGGTCGCGGCGCGCATCTGCGCCTGGCTCTTGCTCGCCGGATCCCTCCTCCTCTCTCGCGATGGGGCGGGCGCCCGCCAACTCGGCTGGGCGCTCGCCGCCGTCGCCGCGGCCGCGCTCGTCGTCTCCCCCGCGCTCGCGGGCCACGCCGCCACGCACGACCCGAGCGCGCTGCTCGTGGCCGCCGATGCCCTGCACGTCGCGGCGATGTGCGCGTGGCTCGGCGGCCTCGTCGCCCTCGGCGTACTCATGCCCGCCGCGACCAGGCCGCTCGCGCCCGCTGAGAAGACGCGCCTGCTCGCCGCGACCCTCGCGCGGTTCTCGCCGGTCGCGTTGGGCGCCGTGGCGGCGCTGCTCGCGACGGGGGCGCTCGCCGCCGTCGTGTACCTGACCGCGTTCGACGAGCTCTGGGGGACGGCGTTCGGCCGCGCGGTCGGTCTCAAGATCGTCCTGATCGCGGCGCTGGTCGCGCTCGGCGCCCTCAACCGCCACCGGCTCGTGCCCGCGCTGCGCGCCCTCGCCGACCGCGGCGAGGCGCCGGGCCGCCCGGGCGACGCGGTGCGCGCCAGCCTCCGCGGCGAGATCGCGCTCGTCGTGGGCGTGCTCGGGGTGACCGCGGCACTCGTCACCTACCCGCCGCCTACCGACCTGGAGCGCGGGCCGGCATCGGGGACGGTCACCGCCGGCCCCGCGATCGTGGACTACACCGTCGACCCGGCCCGCTCCGGCCCGAACGAGATCCACCTCTACCTCTTCGACGCCGAGGACGGGAGCCAGTTCGACGCGCGGCGGGTCGAGCTCGAGCTCGAGCTGCCCGAGCGCGAGATCGGCCCGATCGAGGCCGAACTCGAGCGCGCCGGCCCGGGGCACTTCGTCGCCTACGACGCGCCGCTCGGCGTGCCCGGCGACTGGGAGGGTCGGGTGTCGTTCCGGCTCTCGCGCTTCGAGGAGGCGCGCGCGACGTTCGAGGTGGACGTGCGGTGAGCCGTCCGCCGGTCGCGCCCCTGGCCCTGATCGTGGCCTGGACCCTCGCGCTCGCCGCGCTCAGCCCGAGCGCGGATGCGCTGCTCGCGACGCTGCCCCTCCTGCTGCTCGTCGCCTCGTTGATCGCGGGCCGCTACCCCGGCGAGGGCGTCATCGGCGCCCTCGGCACGCGCTTCGCGCCGCGGACCCCCAGGCGCCGCCGCCGCGGTCCGCGGGTGCGGCCGCCGGCATGGATCGGCCCGCGCGTCTCCGGGCCCGCCGCGCGTGCGCGCGGCGCCCGCGCCCCGCCCCTGGCGGCTTAAGCGACCGCCAGCGGTTCGCAGGTCACGCAAGCGAACAGGGGCCGCGCGCGGCGCGGCCGACGACCCAAGGAGAACACATGAAACTGAAGACCCTGCTCATCGCGATCGCCGCCGCGGCGCTCGCCCTGCCGGCTGTCGCCGCTGCCCACGTGACCGTGGCGCCCGAGAGCGCCCCGACCGACTCGTACGCGCACCTCGACTTCTCGGTGCCCCACGCGTGCGACGGATCCCCGACCACGCAGATCATCGTCCGGATCCCGGAGAACGTGGTGTCGGTCACGCCGCAGCGCAACCCGTTCTGGACGCTGCGCACGAAGGAGGGCCCGAAGGAGCCCACCGAGCTCCACGGCGAGACGGTCACCGAGGGCGTGAGCGAGGTGATCTGGACGGCTCGCGAGCCGCTCCCCGATCACGTGCTCGACGTGCTGGGGATGTCGGTGAAGCTCCCCGACGCCGAGGGCGAGACGATCTGGTTCCCGGTCATCCAGAAGTGCAAGAAGGGCCGGACCGACTGGATCCAAGTGCCCGCCGAGGGCGAGGATGCCCACGAGCTCGACGAGCCCGCGCCGGGCGTCACGCTGACCGCGGCTGAGGACGGCGGCCACGGCGCCGAGCCTACGGCCCACGAGGAGGAGGCCGCCGGGGACGACGGCGGCAGCGACGGAGCTCCGAAGAGCCTCGCGATCGCCGCGCTCGTGGTGGGCGCCCTCGGCCTGATCACGGGCGGCGCCGGCCTCATGTGGAACGGCAACGGCCGCAAGAGCTAACCCCTCCCCCGCCACCCGCCGAGCGTGCGATTTCGTTGCCATCCGCAACGTTTTCGCACGCTCGGCGCGGGTGGGACGGCGGCCGGGGACCCGGCCGCACGCGCGGCTCAGAGGTTCACGGTCCGCATCCCGTGCTCGTCGTAGCGATCGCCCGCCGGCTCGGGCAGCTCCGCCTCGATGCGAGACAGCTCCTGCGGAGTGAGCGCGACCTCGAGCGCGCCCACGTTCTCCTCGAGGTAGCGGCGCCGCTTGGTTCCCGGGATCGGGATCACATCATCGCCCCGCGCCAGCAGCCAGGCGAGCGCGAGCTGGCTCGGCTTCACGCCCTTCTCGGCGGCGAACCTCGCGACGGTGTCGGCGATCAGCCGGTTGCGCTCGAGGTTCTCGCCCACGAATCGGGGCGACGTGCGGCGCCAGTCGTCGGGGTCGAGCTCGTCCTGCGACGAGAACCGCCCGGCGAGGAAACCGCGGCCGAGTGGCGCGTACGCCACGAGGGCGATCCCCAGCTCGCGGCAGGTCGGCAGCACGCCGTCCTCGACGTCGCGGGTCCACAGCGAGTACTCGCTCTCGACCGCCGCGATCGGGTGCACGGCGTGGGCGCGCCGGATCGTCTCCGGGGCGGCCTCGCTCAGGCCGAGGTGGGCGACCTTGCCCTCCTCGACGAGCTCGGCCATCGCGCCGACCGTCTCCTCCACGGGCACCTGCGGGTCGATGCGGTGCTGGTAGTAGAGGTCGATGCGCTCGACGCCGAGCCTGCGCAGCGACCCCTCGACGGACCGCCGCACCGTCTCGGGCCGGCCGTCCACGTGGATCCCGTCGGCGTCCCTGACGATGCCGAACTTGGTCGCGACGAACGCCTGGTCGCGGCGGTCGGCGATCGCTCGGCCGACGAGCTCCTCGTTCGTGTAGGGGCCGTACATCTCGGCCGTGTCGAGCATCGTCACCCCCAGCTCGAGCGCCCGGTGGATGGTCGCGACCGCCTCGCGCACGTCGCTGGCGCCGTAGAAGATCGACATGCCCATGCAGCCGAGCCCCAGGGCCGATACGAGCGGCCCGTCGTCTCCCAGCCTGCGTTGCTCCATGTCGCCTTTCTCCTTCCGTCGTTTGCCGTTCCAGGCGGCGACGGTAGGTCTTGGAGCGCGCTCTAGGTCAAGGGCCCGGGATTCGCGATTTCTTGACTTAGAGCGCGCTCCAACTTCTACGCTGCTGATATGGCCACGACGCTTCAACCGGCGGTCGACCCGTACGGCGACGCGGACGAGGGCGAACCGCTCACCATCTCGGAGGCCGCCGAGGCCGCGGGAATGTCGGTCCACACCCTGCGCTACTACGAGCGCGCCGGCCTGATGCCCCGCGTCACCCGCAACGGCTCGGGCCATCGCCGCTACACGCGCAGGGACGTTGACTGGCTGATCCTGGTCAACAAGCTGCGCAAGACCGGCATGCCGATCCGGCGCATCCGCGAGTATGCGGCGATGGTGCGCGCGGGCGAGGGCAACGAGGCCGAGCGGCTCGAGCTGCTCGAGCGGCACCGCGCCGAGATCCTCGCCCGGGTCGCCGAGCTGCAGGCGAACCTCGAGGCGGTCGATTACAAGATCAACCTGTACCGCGAGCGCCTCGCCTCCCGCTGAGGCGCGGAGACCAACGCCGGGCCCCGCCCCCCCGCTGCCTCCCGCCCGACGATCAGTCCCAACGCCGAGCCGGGTCTAATGCAACAGAGCCACCACCGATCCGGAAAGGACGACCACGCCATGGCCCCTACCGACACCACCCCCGTCACCGGCGTCGATTTCGTCGCCGTGCCGGCTCAGGACTACGAACGCGCCGCCCGCTTCTACGGCGAGACCCTCGGGCTCCCGTTCGGCAAGGCCTGGGGCAGGATGCCCGCCGGCGAGTTCGAGACGGGCAACCTCACGCTCGCGATCATGCAGATGGAAGCCTTCGGGCAAAAGTTCACGCCAAACACCGGGCCGATCGCGCTCCACGTGGACGACGTCCACACGACGCGGGCCGACCTCGAGGCCAAGGGCGTCGAGTTCGTCGGGGAGACGATCGACTCAGGCGTCTGCTACCAGGCGATCTTCCACGACACCGAGGGCAACGCTCTGATCCTGCACCACCGCTACGCGCCGTAGCAGCCGCTGCCTCGGCGCCGAGCGTGCGGTTTGCGGGTGCGGCGGAAACGCCGGCCCCGTGAGCCCACGGTGGCCCGCTGCGCCGTCCTACTGGCGCACGACGTTGCGCCCCGGGCCGCCGTCCAGGACGTCGCGTCCCGGACCGCCCCGCAGAACGTCGTTTCCGCGCTCCCCGAGGAGCCTGTCGCGGCCGCCGCCGCCCAGCAGGGTGTCGTTGCCGCTTCCGCCGCAGATGCGGTCGCCGCCGCCCCTCCCGAGGATCCGATCGGCGCCGCCCTGGCCGACGATTACGTCGGCGCCCTTGGCGCCGCGCAGCACATCGCGCTTGGCCGTGCCGATGATCGCGCCCTTGCCGATGATCTTGCCGGCGCACTGCGCGAGCTCGTAGGCGCCCGCGTCGCAGCGCTCGCCGCCTAGGCCCTCACTCCGGCTGATCCCACGCTGGTCCGTGCCCTTGCACTGCTTGGGCGGCAGCAGGTCGAGGGCCGCGCTTGCGGGCCCGATCGCGGCCGTCGGCGTCGAGCCGCCGTTGTCGGTCGTCCCGCCACTGAAGCCCGGCTCGGCAGCCACGCGGTCCTTGGCGCCCAGCCCGCAGTCGGCGTCCGCGTTCGCGGAGACGTTGAACCCCTTGGAGGTCAGCGACCCGCTCTCGCTCGAGCAGGGATTCGACGCGAGGCCGAGGATCGATGCGCGGAGCTCCACGGTGCCGCCGCCGGGCCCCCGGCGGATGTGGTCGCCAGCCGTGAGGCCCGCCGCCGCCTCGTTGTCCTTCAGCGTCGTGTGCTGGACCGGAAGATCGCTCTCCCCCTCCAGGAAGATGCCGCCGCCCGCAGCGTACCCCGTTCCCCCAGTGCCGCCGAAGGCGCCGTTGGCCGCGATCGTCGAGGACTCGATCGAGCCGTGCCAGCCACCCTGGTTCAGGACGTAGACGCCTCCGCCGGACGCCTTCCCATTCAGGGCCGACGTGCCGGTGGCGTGGTTGGCGCGGATCGTCGAGCGCCGGATCACGAAGTCGCTGTTGAGGATGTATAGACCGCCGCCCCGCGCGAACGCGCTGCCGATCGGGTTGTCGTGCAGCACGCCGTTGTTCATGAAGTAGGAGCCCTCGACCTCCAGGTAGCTGTCCCGCACGTACAGGCCGCCGCCGACGGCGTCGAGGATGAAGTCGGAGCCGGCGTGCACGCTGTTGTCGAAAAAGCTCACGCGCCGCAGCGTCACGGTCGCCGTCTCGGCCGCGATCGCCCCGCCGTAGTAGAGGGCGACGGCGTTGGTGAACGACGTATCCGTCGCGGTGAGCGTCGCTTTTGGGTTCACGAATACGGCCCCGCCCGAGAGCGCACGGCCGCCGTTGAAACGGGTCTTGCGCAACACGAGGTTGCCGCCGGCCTCGACGTTGACGATGCCGCCCTTCTCATTCGTAGCCCACTCGCCCTCCAGCTTCAGTCCCTTGAGGGTCACCTCGTGCCCGGAGGCCACGTTCAGCACGCGGCTGTTCACGCCGCCGATCGTCGTCTCGCCGTCTCCGCGGATCGTCAGCGGCCCGCCGGCGCCGACTTCGAGCTGCCCCTCGGAAAGCGACGCCAACGGGACCTTGATCTCGATCACGTCGCGCTTGTTTGCCTGCCCCGCGGCGCAGCCGTTCGAGAGGTTCGCGTTGCTGGTCGCCGACGCCACGGCCTCGCGCAGGCTGCAGCCCGGGACGGCCGGGGCATCGTCGCCCGAGTTCACGGTGATCTTGGCGGCCTGCGCCGGCGCGGCCGCGGCCGCAGCAACCGCAGCGAGGACCGCTCCGAGCACAAGCGCGCGACGGCTCCCCCGCCCGCGGCGGTCCCCCGCCTTGCCGGCACGCATCCAGCGTGCGCCTTCCTCGCGCTGAGCGCCCTCCATCGGCTCCCCCTCTTGTCGTACTGAGATGGCCCGCCCAACGCGGGGCGACCCTTATACCAGCTCGCTGCTCAGTGCGCCGTCGCGCGGCGCCGCTGGCGGTAGGCGCGGTTCTTGATCTTGTTGCCGCAGATCTCCATCTGGCACCACGTCCCGCTGCGGTTGCGAGAGGCGTCGTAGAAGGCCCAGCGGCACTCGTCGCTCGCACACACCTTGAGGCGCTGCCACTCGCCCGTGACCTGCGCCCGGTAGGAGATCCCGACGATCTGCCCGATGAACTCATCCACCGAGCGGGCGGGCTCGAGGTCGAGGTCGAGGTGGCCCGGCTCGGGCGACGAGAGCCGCACGGGGTGCTCCCGGGCGAAGCGCTCGAACGCGGTCGCCGTCTCGTCGTTGAGCTCGCCGGTGAGGTTCGCGTCCAACATGTCCCGCACGACCGCCCTGAAGTCCACCAGCCGTCGGAACTCCCCCTCCCCGACGACCACTGTTGGCGTCGCAAGCTCGGACTCGACGAGCCATGCGCGCGCCGATTCCGGGTTGAGGAGGCGCTCCTCCTCGGGCTCGAAGGCGAACGTGTTGGCGAGCGCCTGGACCGCGAGCAGCGGGACCGGGGCGAACTTGTACTCGACCTGGCGCTGGAGCTCGGCGACGTTCACGGCACTACAAAGCGTACTCCCCTGCGTGACCGGCAAAAAAACTTGACAGGTCATGGCATGACCGGTATAAACGATTAGCCAGTCACGCAACCGCGCGGCGCCCCTCTTCCGGCCGCCGCAGAAAGGGACAGACGTGCGTTTCCTCACGTACTTCATGGCCCGCCAAGTGCGGCCGATCGTGCCCACGGAGAGCTCCCGCTACGCGACCGGGCGGCCGCGAGCGCCGCAGCCGCCGTTCGTGAACGGCAGCATCGGCGTGCCGCCGGAGACCACCGCCCTCCCACGGCGGGCGAGGCCGGAGCGCCTGGGCGCTCCCGTTACTGACGCGTAAGGGCGAGCTTCGCGCTCAGCGCCACGAAGGAGCCGGCGAAGACCCGCCGCATCCAGGCCAGCACCCGCGGGCGGCTCACCACCTGATGGCGGGCCGCGGCGGCGAGCGCCCCGTAGAGCGCGAACACGGCGAAGGTGAGCGCCATGAAGACGGCGCTGAGCTGGAGCATCGCGAGGACCTGCGCGCCGTCTCCCGGACCGACGAACTGCGGCAGGAACGCGAAGAAGAACACCGTCAGTTTCGGGTTCAGGAGGTTGATCAGCACCGCGGTCACGACGGTCGCGCGCGCCGACCGCGCCGACGTCTCCTCCTCCTCCTCCAACGCGAGCCCACCGCGCTCGCGCAGCATCGTCCACGCCAGGTACAGCAGGTAGGCGACGCCGAGGTACTTGAGCACGCTGAACGCCACGGCGCTCGTGTGCAGGAGCGCGGCGAGCCCGGTGATCGCCGCGGCCATGTGGGGGACGACGCCGAGCGTGCAGCCGAAGGCCGCGATCACGCCGGCGCGCAGGCCCCGGGTCAGGCCGGCGGCGAGGGTGTAGACGACGCCCGTCCCCGGCGTCGCGATGATCACGAGCGAGGTCAGCAGGAACTCCGGGCCCATCGCGCCCCACCCTATCGCGCGCCGCGTCCCGGCTCAGTCCTCCCCGCGCGCGACGCCCGCGGCAGCGTCGACCAGCGCCGCGGCGACGCGGCGTCCCGCCTCACCGGACTCCGTGACCTCGGGGTGCCACTGCAACCCGAGGGTGAGCCTGCGCCCGGGGAGCTCCACGCTCTCCACGACGCCGTCGTCCGAACGCGACGTCACCCGCAGCGCGGGCGCGACGCGGCGCACCGCCTGATGGTGCTCGCTCGCAACCTCGGGCCGGCGGCCGAGCAGGCTGCGCATGAAGCTCCCGCCGGCGGTGTCGACGGCGTGCGACTCACCCCAGTGCGGGTGGCGCGCGTCGGCGTGCTCGCTCAGGTCCTGGAAAAGCGAGCCGCCGAGCGCGACGTTGAGTAGCTGGTGGCCGCGACAGATGCCCACGACCGGGACGTCCAGCCGCAGCGCCGTGCGCAGCGCGGCGTACTCGCGCAGGTCGGCCTCCAGGTCGGGGTCGTTCAGCGGCTGGCGCTGGCGCTCCCCGTAGAGGGCCGGGTGCATGTCGGTCACGCTGCCGCCGATCACCACCCCGTCGGCGGCGCTCAGCTCGCGCTCGTTCGCGTGCACGCCGTCGCCGATCGACGTGAACGGGCGGACCTCCGCCCCCGCCTCCTCGAGCCAGCGGCGGTACGCGTCGTAGTCCATGCGCGCGGCCAGCAGGATCACCGGGCGGCGCCGGCCGCGGCCCTCGCGCAGGGCGCGCGCGAAGCTCCGCCGCGCGCGCTCCACGCGCTTGCGAGCGGCCTCGGGCGTGGTGTCGAGCAGCGCGCCGATCTCCGCGTGGGAGAGGCCGAGCTCGAAGCGCAGCAGAAGGACCATCCGCTCGTGGGGCGTGAGCGCGGCGAGCGCGTCGCGGGCGACGACCACGTCGTCGCCATCGCGCGCGGCCGCGGCCGCCTCGAGCTCATCGAGCCCCACGATCTGGCGGCGGCCGCGGCGCCGCAGCTCGTCGATCGCGAGGTTCGTGGCGGCTCGGTTGAGCCAGGCAACGCGCTCGTGGGCCGCCATCCCCTCCGGGGCGCGCAGCCAGGCGCGGACGAACGCCTCCTGGACGACGTCTTCCGCGGCATGCGCGCCGACCATCCGCGCGATGCGGTTGGTGAGGCGGACCCGCTCGGCTTCGTACAGCTCGTCGATCGTCATCACCACGTAAACGTTCGCAGGCCGGCGAACCGGACATGGGGCTCCTCGCCACGAGTCTGAGACCATCGCGGGCCGTGAGCCTTGCCGCGGACACGTCCCCGCCCCCCGCCGAGTGCGACATCGCCGTCGTCGGCGCCGGCATCGTGGGCCTGGCGACCGCGCGCGAGCTCGCCGCGCGCCACCCGGACGCGCGGATCGCCGTGCTCGAGCGCGAACCGCGGCTCGCCGCCCACCAGACCACGCACTCGAGCGGGGTCATCCACGCCGGGATCTACTACCGGCCTGGGTCGCTCAAGGCGCGCCTCTGCGTCTCCGGGGCGCGCGAGCTCTACGTCTACTGCGAGGAGCGCGGCATCCCGGCCCGCCGCTCCGGGAAGGTGATCGTCGCGACCCGGCCCAGTGAGCTGCCTCGGCTCGAGGAGCTCGCCCGGCGCGCGGAGGCGAACGGCGTGCAGGGAGCGCGGCTGCTCGATGCGGGCGAACTCAGGGAGGTCGAGCCGCACGTGCACGGGCTCGCGGCGCTGCACTCACCCGCGACCGGCGTCGTCGACTTCGGCCGGGTGGCGGCCGCTCTCGCGGCCGCCGCGCGCGCGGGCGGCGCGACCATCCACGGCGGCTGCCCGGTGCTGGGCAGCACACCCACTGACCGGGGCCTCGAGCTGCGTCACGCGCGCGGGAAGACGCGCGCGCGGGCCGCGGTGTTCTGCGCCGGGGCGTGGTCCGACCGCCTGGCGGTCGCGGCGGGCGCGCCGGCCGAGCCGCGGATCGTCCCCTTCCGCGGCGCCTTCTACGCGCTCGCGCCCGAGCGCGCCGCGCTCGTGCGGGGCAGCGTCTATCCGGTCCCGGACCCGGAGCTCCCCTTCCTCGGCGTCCACCTCACCCGCGCGCTCGACGGCTCCGTCCACGCGGGCCCGTCGGCGCTCATGGTCGGCGCGCGCGACGCCTACCGGCTCGCGCGCGTGCGGGCGCGCGATGTGCGCGACGCGCTCGGCTGGCCCGGTACGTGGCGGATGCTGCGCCGCCACGCGGGCGCGACCCTCGCCGAGCTGCGCCGCGCCGCGAGCCGTCGGGCGCTGGCTGCGGAGCTGCGGCGGTTCCTGCCGGAGCTCGAGGCGCGCGATTTGAGCTTCGCCTTCGCGGGGGTGCGCGGGCAGGCGATCGACCGCGACGGCGCGCTCGTGGACGACTTCGTCGTCTCACGCACCGAGCGTGCCGTGCACGTGCGCAACGCGCCCTCCCCGGCGGCCACCTCCTGCCTGCCGCTCGCCCGGCTGATCGCCGACGAGCTCGACGCGGCGCTCGAGTAACCGGGGGCGTTTCGGCCCTCCGCGCATCGGGAACCCCACGAATTAGGGGTTGTGCGCTTCGTGACAACATCCGACCCTGGGCCGCATGTCTAGCCTGGCCCCCACTGCGGCTCACCACCGCGACGAGCTGATCGCCCGCGCGCAATCCGCCCCTACCGCCAGCGAGGTGTTCGCGGAGGCGTCGCCCCGGCTGCGCCGCCTGGTCCCCTACGACTCCGCGATCTGGCTGGCCACCGACCCGGAGACGGGGATGCCGACCTCGCCCACGCGCAAGGAGAACTTCCACGAGTTCAACGAGCGCGACTGCCTGATGGTCTGGGAGCGCGAGTTCTCCATCGAGGACGTCATCCCCTACATCGACCTCGGCCGCGCGCCGGTGCCCGCGGGCTCGCTGCGGCTCGCGACGCGCGACCGGCCGGCGCGCAGCCACCGGTTCCGCGACGTGCTCGAGCCCCACGGCGTCGGGGACGAGCTACGGGTCGTGATGCGCTCCGGCGACCGCCCCTGGGCCTGGCTGAGCCTGTTCCGCGAGGAGGGCCGCGATCCGTTCAGCGCCGACGAGGTCGAGATCGCAGCGGCGCTCTCGGGCCCCTTGGCCAACGCGATCCGCAGGCACGCGCGCCCACGCCCCAACGCGGTGACCGCCGTCCACGGGCGCGGCCCGGGCATGATGGTGCTCTCGCCCGAGGGCGAGATCGTCTCCGTGAACGACGACGCGCTCGCCTGGCTCGAGGAGCTCCCAGCGACGTGGGACGACCCGACCGTGCCCGTCCGCAGACGCTTCGAGCTCGACCTGCCGATCCTCGTGATCGGCACGCTCATGCGCGCCCGCGCGGTGGCGGCGCAGCGCGACCACGGCCCGGCGCGGGCGCGGATGCGCTCGCCGGTCACCGGCCGCTGGCTCGTCTGCCACGCCTCGTGCCTGCGCAGGCCCGACGGCAGCATCGGCGACACCGCCCTCGTCATCGAGCCCGCCTTGAGCTCCGAGGTGGCGCCGATCATCGCCCATGCCTATGGCCTGTCTCGGCGCGAGCAGGAGATCACGCACCTGATCGCCCGCGGCCTGGGAACGGCGGCGATCGCGGAGCGGCTCTTTCTCTCCGCGCACACGGTGCGCTCCTACGTCAAGGAGATCTTCGAGAAGGTCGGCGTGAGCAGCCGCGGCGAGCTCGTCGCGACGCTGTTCGCCGAGCACCACGCACCGCTCCATCTTGATCCGGCGGGCATCGACCACGCGGCCTTCGACGACTGAGGCGGACCGGCGGCGCCCTAGGGTCAGCGGCGCACCCGGAGCGTCGCGCTCAGGCGCTGCGTCTTGATCTCGGGCCCGCTCACCGTGAACTTGATCCGCGTCTTCTTGCCGCGCGCGGCGCGCTTGATCCGCACCTTGAACGAAGCCTTGCGGCTCGTCTTCGGCGCGAGGCTCTTCAGCCTCGCGCAGCCCTTGCCCGGGATCGCGACCCGCTTCTTGGGCGCCTTCGCGCAGACCCGCAGGTCGCCGCTCGGCACCGGACCGGCGTTGCGCACGGTGACGGTGAACTTCGCCTTCTTGGCCTTGGCGCTCACGCGCTTGCTCGTGGGCTGCACCCGGGCGGTCACGGTCGGGGCGGGCGGCCGGTAGGAGGGGTCGGCGGCGAACGAGTACTCGCCCGAGGCCACCTCGTAGACGACCCAGTCGCCCTCGGTCCGTAGGAACGTCACGCCCTCGGCTATCGCCGCGGGCAGGCCGCCCTCGCTCACGTGCTCGGGATCGTCGGCCGGGACGTAGACCGTGGCCGTCGCGCCGACCGGCACCGTCACGTCGAGCTCGAGCACGTCCCCGGCCGGGCGCCGCCACTCCGACGAGGCGGGCCCGAGCGGCGTCTCCGTCCAGGCGCGCGCGTGGTCGAGGCTCGCGATCGGGTGCGGACGGATCTCGATCGTGCGGCTCGCGCCCACCCCGGCCGTGCGCAGGCCGGCGAGGTCCTCGTAGAACCAGTCGAGGATCGTGCCGAGGAACATGTGCCCGCGCGAGCGCGAGTCCAGCTCCCAGAACTCGAACGGGGTCGTCGCGCCGCCGTTCACGAACCAGTTGCCCCAGCTCGGGTAATCGGTCCTGGTGGCAACCGTCTCCGCCACGTCGGCGCGCCCGCGCGCGGTCAGCACGCGCAGCAGGTGCTTGGTGCCGATCGCGCCGGTGTTGAGGTGGCCGTTGCGCGTGTTGACCACATCGTCCACCAGGTTCGCGAAGACGGCCTCCTCGTGCTCCTCGGGAACCAGGCCCCAGGCCAGCGGCAGCACGTTCGAGGTCTGCCGATATCCGTCGGAGGGCGGATCGCTGGCGGTCCGGTAGATCCCCTGCGCCTCGTCGAGGAAGGCGGCGTTGAGGTCGTTCTTCGCCTCCTCGGCCGCCGCGGCGTAGCGCTCCGCGTCCTCCTCCTCGCCGAGCAGCTGGGCGATCTCCGACATGAGCTTGGCCGCCCGGTGGACGTAGGCGGTCGCGGTCAGCGCGTGGTCCTCGGGAGCGGGCTGGTTGGCGTAGCCCGGGGCAGCCCAGTCACCGAGGTTGCTGGAGCTCAGGCCCTGGGCGTTCAGCCGGCCGAGCTCGTAGTCCACGTAGGCGGCCATCGCGTCGTAGTGGTCGGCGAGCAGGCGCACGTCGCCGTAGCGCTGGTACATGTCCCAGGCGAGCAGCACGTACGTCGAGCTCCACTCGGGAGCGATCCAGTCGCTGCCCCAGCCGTGGGTCGGCGCGATCACCGGGATGCGGCCGTTGGCGATCTGCCCGTCGCGCATGTCGTCGAGCCACTTCGTGTAGACGCGCGCCATCTCGAAGTTGTGCATCGAGGCGGTAACCATGAGCTGCCCGTCGGCGGTCCAGCCGTTCTTCTCGAACATCGGCGTGTCCGTGGGCATCCCGTGCAGGTTGTTGAGAATCGCCCAGCGGGTGCCGTCGTGGATGCGGTCGAACAGCTCGCTGGAACTCTCGAACCCGCCGACCTCCTCGACGTCCGTGTGGACGTGCTTGGCGACGAGGTCGTCGAGCTCGGGCGGCTCGGCGAGCCCGTCCACCTGGACGTACTGGAAGCCCTTGTAGCTGAAGCGCGGCTCGAAGGTCTCCGGGCCGCCCCCGCGCGCGATGAAACGGTCGGTCTGGTAGTCAGCGTCGAGGTGGCCGAGGACGTCGTCGTTGTTGACGGTGCCGTCCGGGCGCAGCTTCTCGCCGTAGCGCAGGATCACCTCCCGTCCCGCCGGGAGCTCGGCGGTGAGCGCCACCCAGCCGGCGATGTTCTGGCCGATGTCGAACACGTAGGTCCCAGGCTGGGGCTCGGTGATCGCCACGGGCTCGAGCGTCTTCGTGACCCGGATCGGGTTCACCGCCTGGGCCTGCAGCTCCACGCCCGGGTCGTCGGCGAGCTCCGCGCCCTCCCAATCCGACGCGTCGAACCCCGGCTCGTCCCAGCCCGGCTGCTCGCGCCGCTTGTCGTGGAACTCACCCGCGAGCAGCGAGTCGCTCAGGATCGGTCCGGCGTCCGCCTGCCAGCTCGGATCGCTCGCGATCGTGGTCACCGAGCCGTCCTCGTGCGTGACCTCCAGCTGGAGCAGCAGCTTCGGGTCGTCGTGCCAGTGGGCCTGGTCCCAGTCCCAGGCGCTGCCGGTCGTCATCCCGTAGAAGCCGCGGCCCAGCACCGCGCCCACCGTGTTCTCGCCCTCGCGGAGCATGTCGGTCACGTCGTGCGTCACGTACAGGGCGCGCTCGCCGTAGTCGACGAAGGCCGGGTCGAGGACGTGGTCGCCGACGCGCTCGCCGTTGATCGTCACGTCCGCGTACGCGAGCCCGCTCACGTACAGACGCGCGCTCTCGACCTCGCCCTCGAGCTCGAAGTCCCGGCGCAAAAGCGGCGCCGCGTCGTCCTCGGGGTCGACGAGGTAGACCTCGGTGTTGCCGCGGATGTGGATGCCGTCTTCGACGAATTCCTTCGTGCCGGTCCACTGGCCGACGTCGGCCTCGAAGTCATCCGAGAAGACGACCTCCCCGTCCTGGCGCACGGTGACGCTGTGGATGATCGCCTCCTCGAACGGGTTGGGGGCGACGTCGCTGCGGTTCGCGCGGAAGCCGATCGTGCCGGCCGAATGCGCTGAGTCGGTGTAGGTGTCCACCTCCACCCCGTCGACCGACGTGGTGATCTCGTCGCCCTCGGCGGCGATCGTCAGCGTGTGGCGCCGGTTGAAGAACTCGTCCGCTGGGACCGCGTCGCCGATCGGGATGTTGCGGACCTGGGGGCCCGAACCGCTCTGGAAGCGGTGCGTGCGCAGGATCGGGGCGTTCGGGCCGACCCCGATGAGCTGCCACATGTAGTTGTTCGAACCGCGGTCCGCACGGAAGAAGACGCCGACCGCCGCGACCAGCGGCGTGAGCTCGACCTCGAGCTCGAAGTCGTCGAAGCTGATCTCCTCGCCCGCGTCATAGCCGATCCACTGCGCCTGCCAGTCGTCCTCCTCGAGCAGGCCCATCTCCCACCAGGCGGGCTCGCTCCACTCCGAGGGCGAGTCGTTTTCGTCCCAGACGCGAACGCGCCAGTGGTAGCGGGTGCGCGACTGGAGCGGTGGGCCGTCGTAGGCGACCTGGAGCGAGTCGCTCGACTCGACGCGCCCGCTGTCCCAGACGTCGGCGTCGCCGGCCGCCAGCGCCTCGGGCGAGGACGCCACCTGGACCTGGTAAGCCGTCTGCCGCGCGCCGCGCCGGTCGGAGGAAAGCTGCCAGCTGAGCCGCGGCTTGCGCACGTCGATGCCCAGCGGGTTCTCGGCGTACTCCGTCCGCAGATCCACTGCGGCGAGGCCCTGCCCGCCGCCCTGCGCCGGCGCCGGGGAAGTCCCCGCGACGAAGCCGATCGCGATCGTCGCGACCGCGGTCAAGACGATTCCGAGCCGCCCCCCTCCAGCTCGACCTCCGGCGAACTGGAACCAGCGTCCCATTCCTCCTCCTCCAGGTCGACGTGGCGGACCGTATCGAATTCGGCCGATGGAGGTGGGGAAGTCCGGCGGCGGCTGGACTAACGTCCGAGCGGCCGGCGGCGTACGATGCGAGCGCCATCGCCGAGCGCGCCGACCTCGAGTTCACGTACTCGCTGATCGACCGGATCTTCCGGCTCAGCCTGGGCGAGACCGCGGATTTCTCCGGCGCCAAGTTCGATGGGGACTTCTCGTTAACCCTGGAGGAGGCGCAGGCCCGCAAGCACGAGTACGTGGCCCGGCAGATCGGGATCGCGCCAGGTAGGCGGATCCTCGATTTGGGCTGCGGATGGGGCCCGCTCTTGGCGTTCATCCAGGACCGCGGCGCCGAGGGCGTGGGCGTGACGCTTTCGGCCGCGCAGGCCGAGTCGTGCAGGCGGCACGGGCTCGAGGCGCGCATCCGCGATGCGCGGGCGGTCGACCGGGAGACCTTCGGCCCCTTCGACGCGGTCGCGAGCCTCGGCGCCTTCGAGCACTTCTGTTCCCCCGAGGACTACCGCGCGGGCCGCCAGGACGACGTCTACGCGCGGCTGTTCCAGAACGTCGCGACCGCGCTGCCGGCGGGTGGGCGCTTCTACCTGCAGACGATGGTCTTCGGGCCCAACATGATCGACCCGGACCGGGTCACGATCGAGGCTCCGCGCGACTCGGACGAGTGGTACCTGGCGCTCATGCAGCACCAGTTCCCGGGTTCGTTCCTCCCCTTCGGCAGCGAGCAGATCGAGCGCAACGCCGCGCCGCACTTCCGCCTGGTGGCCGCCGAGAGCGGGCGGCTCGACTACATCGAGACGATCAGGCGCTGGCGGGCCCGCTTCGCCGAGCCGAGCTGGCGCAAGCGGCTCGTCAAGCTCCGCCTCGTCCCGCGCTGGCTCACCAGCCGCGACTTTCGCCTCGCGTTCACCTCGGGCGTGAGCGCGAACAGCGTGTGCTTCGAGCGCCAGCTGCTCGAGCACTACCGCCTGACCTTCGAGAAGCGCGGCTGAGGCGCCGGGGAGCCCCGGCGCCTCAGCCCAGCGCCTAAGCCCCGACGTATTCGGCGAGGTGCTCGCCGGTGAGCGTCGAGCGCTCGGCGACGAGCTCCGCTGGCGTGCCGGTGAAGACCACCTGGCCGCCGTCGTGGCCCGCGCCAGGGCCGAGGTCGATGATCCAGTCGGCGTGGGCCATCACGGCCTGGTGGTGCTCGATCACGATCACCGACTTGCCGGAGTCCACGAGCCGGTCGAGCAGGCCGAGCAGGTGCTCGACGTCGGCGAGGTGCAGGCCGGTGGTCGGCTCATCGAGCACGTAGATGCCGCCCTTCTCGCCCATGTGCACGGCCAGCTTGAGGCGCTGGCGCTCGCCGCCGGAGAGCGTGGTGAGCGGCTGGCCGATCTTCAGGTACCCCAGGCCGACGTCGTCCAGGCGCTCCAGGATCCGGTGGGCGGCGGGCGTCTTGGCCTCGCCGTCGGCGAAGAACTCCTTGGCCTCCACCACGGACATCTCCAGCACCTCGTTGATGTCCTTGCCGCCCAGCTTGTAGGTGAGCACCTCGGCCTGGAAGCGCTTGCCCTCGCACTCCTCGCAGGTGGTCGCAACCCCGGCCATCATCGCCAGGTCGGTGTAGATCACCCCGGCCCCCTTGCACGCGGGGCAGGCGCCCTCGGAGTTCGGGCTGAACAGCGCGGGCTTCACGCCGTTGGCCTTCGCGAACGCCTTGCGGATCGGGTCGAGCAGCTTGGTGTAGGTCGCGGGATTGCTGCGCCGCGAGCCGCGGATCGGATCCTGGTCGACCATCACGACGCCCTCGCGGCCGAGCACCGAGCTCTCGATCAGCGAGCTCTTGCCGGAGCCGGCGACGCCCGTGACCACCACGAGCACGCCCAGCGGGATGTCGACGTCGACGTCCTTGAGGTTGTGCTTGTTCGCGCCGCGGACCTCGAGCACGCCCTGCGGCTCGCGCACCTCCTCCTTGAGCGACCCGCGGTCGTCGAGGTGGCGGCCGGTGAGCGAGTCGCTGGCGCGCAGGCCCTCCACGTCGCCCTCGTAGACCACCTCGCCGCCCGCCGCCCCGGCGCCGGGCCCGAGGTCGACCACGTGGTCGGCGATCTCGATCGTCTCGGGCTCGTGCTCGACGACCAGCACCGTGTTGCCCTTGTCGCGCAGGCGCAGGAGCAGGTCGTTCATGCGCCGCACGTCGTGCGGGTGCAGGCCCGCGGTCGGCTCGTCGAAGACGTAGGTGACGTCGGTGAGCGGCGAGCCCAGGTGGCGCACCATCTTCGTGCGCTGCGCCTCGCCGCCCGAGAGCGTGCCCGCGGGCCGGTCGAGCGAGAGGTAGCCCAGCCCGATCTCGATGAACGAGTCGAGCGTGTGCTGGAGCTTGCCGAGCAGCGGGGCGACCGAGGGCTCGTCCAGCTCACGCACCCACTCGGCGAGGTCGGTGATCTGCATCGCGGCGGCGTCGGCGATGTTGATGCCCTTGATCTTCGACGAGCGCGCCAGCTCGCTGAGGCGCGTGCCGTCGCACTCGGGGCACGTGGTGAACGTCACCACGCGGTCGACGAAGTCGCGGATGTGGGGCTGCATCGCCTCGCGGTCCTTCGAGAGGAAGGACTTCTGGATCTGCGGGATCAGCCCCTGGTAGGTGACGTTGACCCCCTCGACCTTGATCCGCGTGGGCTCGCGGTAGAGCAGGTCGTGACGCTCACGCTTGTTGAACTTGCGGATCGGCTTGTCGGGGTCGAAGAAGCCGCAACCGCGGAAGATCCGCCCGTACCAGCCCTTCATGCTGAAGCCGGGGATCGAGACCGCCCCCTCGTTCAGCGACTTGTCCTCGTCGATGAACGCGGAGAGGTCGAAGTCGGTGACCGCGCCGCGCCCCTCGCAGCGCGTGCACATGCCGCCCGTGCGGGTGTAGGTCGCCTTCTCGGTCTTCGTCTTGTCGCCGCGCTCGACGGTGATCGCGCCGCTCGCCCGCACGGTCGCGAGGTTGAACGAGAACGCCTGGGGGCCGCCGATGTGCGGCTTGCCGATCCGGCTGAACAGGATCCGCAGCATCGCGTGCGTGTCCGTGACCGTGCCCACGGTCGAGCGCGGGTCGGCGCCGAGGCGCTCCTGGTCGACGATGATCGCCGTCGTCAGGCCCTCGAGCACGTCGACGTCGGGGCGCGCCAACGCGGGCATGAAGCCCTGGATGAAGGCGCTGTAGGTCTCGTTGATGAGCCGCTGCGACTCCGCCGCGATCGTGCTGAAGACGAGCGAGCTCTTGCCCGATCCCGAAACGCCGGTGAACACACACAAACGGCGCTTCGGGAGCTCGACGGTGATGTCCTTGAGGTTGTTCTCGCGCGCGCCCTGGACGCGGATGAGCTCGTGCGTGTCCGCGACGTGCCCCTCCCGCGCGGGCGCGGCCTTCCCGCGCGCCACCCTCAGCGCACCTCGAAGATCCGGATCATGGTGCCGGCCGGATCACGAACCGCGCAGTCGCGGATGCCCCAGGGCTGGTCCGTCGGCTCCTGGACGATCTCGACGTCGCGGGCCTGCAGCTCGTCGAAGGTCGCGTCGAGATCGCGGGTCGCCAGGTTGATGCTCGCGAAGGTGCCCTTGGCCATCATCTCCGCGATCGTGTTGCGCTCCTCCTCGGTGATCCCGGGATCGGCGGCGGGCGGATGCAGGACGATCGAGGTGTCCGGCTGATCGGGCGGGCCCACGGTGAGCCAGTGCATGCCGTTGTACTCGACGTCGTTGCGCACCTCGAACCCGAGGATGTCGCGGTAGAACGCCAGTGATGCTTCGTGGTCGGTGTGCGGGATGAATGTCTGGTGAATCTTCAGGTCCATGGCCGCGAAGCTAGTCGCGAACGAGGGCGAGCGCTTCTCGATTCCTGACCGGTTTCATCACGCGCTTCGCGACGCACGGCGGAACGCCCTTCATCTCGTGCGACGCCTCGCGCGCATACACGCTCGGCGGCACCCCGACGAGCTCCGTGAAGCGCGTGCTGAACGTGCCCAGTGACGAGCAGCCGACCTCGAAGCACACCTCGGTGACGCTCATGTCGCCACGGCGCAGGAGCGCCATCGCGCGCTCGATGCGGCGGGTCATCAGGTAGCTGTACGGCGACTCGCCGAACGCGCGCTTGAACTCGCGGCTCAGGTGCCCCGCCGACATGTGGACGTCCCGGGCGAGCGCCTCGACGTTGAGAGGCTTGGCGTACTCGCGATCGATCCGGTCGCGCACCTTGCGCAGCCAGGCGAGGTCCTCGAGACGCTTCGACTCCCATCGCGTTGCCACTTGGGCAATCCTGTCACAGGGACCTGCGGACGTTCACCGCAGGCCTTGGACGTTCAGCGCTCCCCGCCGCCCGAACGTGCGATTGCGTTGCTATCCGCAACGTTTTCGCACGGTCGGCGTGGGTGGTGGGCGCGTCGGCCGCGCGCCGGCTCCCCCCGACGCCCGCGTGCCCCGTGCCCCCGCCGTGCCATCCTGCGTGTAGTGCACCTGCTGAGCGAGATCGCGGGACGGCTGTTGCGCCTACCGGCGCCCCAGTCCCGCGAGATCACGGTCGAGCGCGGCCTCGAGGTGCCGATGGACGACGGCGCGATCCTCTACGCGACGCGCTACGCGCCGCCCGCTGCGGGCCCCTCCCCCACCGTGCTCGTGCGCTCGCCGTACGGCCGCGACAACGCCTTCGGCTTCCTCTACGGGCGGCTGCTCGCGGAGCGGGGCCTGCAGACCGTGGTGCAGAGCGTGCGCGGGACGTTCGGGTCGCAGGGCCGCTTCGACCCGTTCAACGAGCGCCCCGACGGCCTCGCGACCCTGCGCTGGCTGCGCGCCCAGCCCTGGCACCGCGGCCCGGTCGGCATGATCGGGCCCAGCTACCTGGGGATCGCGCAGTGGGCGATCGCCGACGAGCTCGACGCGCTGGCGCCGTCGGTGACCGCGTCCGACGTGCGCGAGATGACCTACGGCTCGGGCTCGATGTCGCTCGCGAGCTCGATGTCCTGGATGCTCGTGCTCGAGGTCCAGGAGCGCCGGCTGGCCCCGCTCCTGCTCGCGCTCGGCCTCCGCCGCCGCCTGCCGCGCCTTTACGCGAGCACGCCGATCGCCGACGAGCGGGCGCTCGGGTTCGCCGCGCGCGTGCCGGTCGCCGAGTGGCTCGAGGACATGGCGCCAGACAGCCCGAGCTGGGAAACCCGCGACTACTCCTCGGCGCTGGGCGAGATCGAGGCCCCCGTGCAGCTCGTCGGCGGGCTCTACGACATCTTCCTGCCCTGGCTGCTCGAGGACTTCCGCGCGCTGGGCTCGTCGCGGCGCCGCCAGCTCATCCTCGGTCCGTGGACCCACACCTCCCCCGCGATGACCGGCTACTCGCTGCGCGCGGGCATCGGCTGGCTGCGCGCGCACCTGCTCGGCGACGAGCGCATGGTCGACGACGCCCCGGTGCGCGTGTACGTCACGGGCGCGAGGCGCTGGCGCACCTTCGCCGACTGGCCCCCACCCGGCGCCCGCGAGCACACCCTCTATCTGCGCGCGGGCGGCGGCCTCGCCGCCGAGCCGCCCGCCGAGGCCTCCCAGCCGACCCGCTACCGCTACGACCCCGCCGACCCCACCCCGGCGCTCGGCGGCCCGCTCCTGCTCGAGCGCGAGCCGGTGCGCGACAACCGCCCGCTCGAGGCCCGTCCCGACGTCGTCACCTTCACCGGCCCGCCGCTCGAGCGCGACCTCGAGGCGATCGGGCCCGTCCGCGCGGACGTCCGCTTCCGCTCGAGCCGCGAGGACACCGACGTGTTCGTGCGCGTCTGCGAGGTCGACCCGCAGGGCGCCTCGTGGAACGTCTGCGACGCCCTCGTCCGCCTCACCGCGGGGCAGCCCGAGCGCGACCCAGACGGCGTCGCGCGCGTGCGGTTCGAGCTCTGGCCCACCGCGCACCGCTTCGCCGCCGGCAACCGCATCCGCGTCCAAATCTCAAGCGGAGCGCACCCGCGCTACGCGCGCAACCCCGGCACCGGCGAGGACCCGCTGCGCGCCACCGAGCTCCTCCCCGCCGACCAGGAGGTCTTCCACGACCCGGCGCGCCCGTCCGCGGTGACGCTCACCATCCTCTGACTTCCGGCCCGCAGCGCCCGGCGCCGCCCGCTGGCAACCTGTGCGCGATGGTCGTCGACGTCTGGATGCAGCACCCCACCCTGCGCTTCCTGCGGCACGAGATGTTCGAGTCGCTGCGCCGCTGGACGGGCATGGGGGTCCCCGAGGAGGAGCTCCCGATCGAGCTCACCGTCCAGGCGATGGACGAGGCCGGCGTGTCCTTCGGCCTGCTGAGCGCGTGGCACGGCCCCGACGGCCCCCTGATCACGAACGAGGAGGTCGCGGGTTGGGTGGCGGCGCATCCCGACCGGTTCGCGGGCGTCGCCGCCGTGGACATACGCAAGCCGATGGAGGCGGTTCGCGAGCTGCGCCGCTGCGTCACCGAGCTCGGCTTCAAGGGCCTGCGGGTCCTGCCCTGGCTCTGGGAGGCGCCACCGACCGACCGCCGCTACTACCCGCTCTACGCCGCCTGCGTCGAGCTCGGAGTGCCGTTCTTCACGCAGGTGGGCCACACCGGGCCGCTGCGCCCGTCGGAGACCGGCCGGCCGATCCCCTACATCGACCAAGTCGCGCTCGACTTCCCCGAGCTCGTGATCGTGGGCGGTCACATCGGCTACCCGTGGACCGAGGAGATGGTCGCGGTCGCCCGCAAGCACGAGAACGTCTACATCGACACTTCGGCCTACACCGCGGAGCGCTATCCGCCCGAGCTCGTCCGCTACATGAAGACCCGGGGCGGGCGCCGCAAGATCCTCTTCGGCAGCAACTACCCGATGCTCGCCCCCGGGCGCGCGCTCGAGGGGCTCGCCGCCCACGACCTCGACGAGGAGACCCGCGCCGCCTTCCTCCACGGCAACGCCCGGCGCCTGCTCGGGCTGCCCGAGTAGGACGCGCTCACCCTGCTGCGGGCTCGGGCGCCGCGGGCTCCACCGGGCCGCCGGGCCGCAGCTCGGGCCGCGCGTCGGAGCGCAGCAGGGCTCCACAGATCACGGCCCCGGCCGCGAAGATGCCGGCGGCCCACCAGAGGGCCGCGACGTAACCCTCGACCGCGGCCTGCACGGTCAGCTGCGGATCGGTAGCAGCGCCAGCGAGGAAGTCGTTCGTCGCCGCCACCGCGACCGTGCTGAGCAGCGCGATGCCTATCGAGCCGCCCACCTGCTGCGACGTGTTGACCATCGCGGAGGCGACGCCGCTGTCACGCGGCGGCACGCCGAGCGTGGCCGTCGCGAACGCCGGCGCCATCGTGAAGCCGAAGCCCACGGCAATGAGAACCAGCGGCCCCAGGACGTGGCTCGCGTAGCCCGTGTCGACCCCGATCCCGGTGAGGAGCGCCAGGCCGAGCGCGGCGCTCACCATGCCGAGCGGGATCAGCGGGCGCGGCCCGGTCCGCGGCAGGATGCGCGTGCTCACGATCGCGACCGTGGGCGCGACCACGAAGCTCATGGGCAGGAACGCCAGGCCCGTTTCGAGCGGGTTCATG
The DNA here is from genome assembly GCA_036564135.1 of Solirubrobacterales bacterium. Taxonomy (GTDB): domain Bacteria; phylum Actinomycetota; class Thermoleophilia; order Solirubrobacterales; family 70-9; genus RSA11. The sequence continues at coordinate 6,640 of DATCLC010000086.1, read as the reverse complement.
CCCCGCACGTTCTGCAGGTAGAACGTCAGGAACAGGAAGACCCCGAACGCGCCGGCGCTCGCCAACCCGATCGCCAGGAACGAGGCGCCGCGGTTGCGGTCGAGGACCACGCGCAGGGGCAGCAGCGGGCTGGCGACGGTGCGCTGGATCGCGACGAAGGCGACCAGCAGCACCCCGCTTGCCGCGAGCGCGGTGATCGTGGTCGGCTCGCCCCAGCCGTCGGCCTCCCCGCGCGCCAGCCCGAAGACGAGCGCGAACAGGCCAGCCGAAGCGGTGAGCGTGCCCGCCAGGTCGAGCCGCGGTCGGTTGCGGGCGGGCGCGTGGTCGAGCAGGCGCAGCGCCGCGGCGGCGGCCGGGAGCGCAAAGAGCACTGAGACGTAGAGGCACCAGCGCCACTCGAGCGTCTCGGTGAGGGCGCCGCCGAGCAGCAGGCCGACGGCCCCGCCCATGCCGCCGATCGCGGCGTACACGGCGAAGGCCTTCGCGCGCTCCTTCGGCTCGGTGAACGTCGTGGTGAGCAGGGAGAGCGCCGCGGGAGCGAGCAGGGCGCCGAACATGCCCTGCAGCGCCCGGGCCGCGACGAGCACGGCGAAGCTCTCGGCGGCGCCGCCGAAAGCGGACGCAGCCGCAAAGCCGACCAGACCGGCGATGAAGGTCCGCTTGCGGCCGAAGAGATCCGCGATCCGCCCGCCGAGCAGGAGCAGGCTCCCGAAGGCGAGCGCGTACGCGGTGATCACCCACTGGCGATCGCCGTCGGAGAACCCGAGGTCCTGCTGGGCTGAGGGGAGGGCGATGTTGACGATGGTCACGTCGAGGACCACCAGCAGCTGGGCCACGGCGATCGCCACGAGGATGAGCCAGCGGCGGTCGCGGCGGCTCGCGGTGGGCGGTCGAGTGTCTGGCTTGGGGGTCGGGCGTTCCGCGCCCGTCGAAGAATCAGTCACACCCCCTCTGACGAGACCGGGGGGCGAGACGTGACGGCTGCCTCAGCCGCGCACCGCCCGCTTGGCGAGCTTCCGCGCCTCGTCCGCGAAAAGCACGAGGCTCGCCAGGCCCACGCAGATCGCCCAGTCGGCGAGCGCCAGCGGGACGGTTGAGAAGGCGTCGTTAAGCACCGGAAGCTCCACGACCGCGACCTGCAGCCCCGCCGCTAGCGCGATCGCCATCCACAACCAGCGGTTGGTGAAGAGGCGGCTGAAGGCGCTCTCACGGTCGGAGCGCGCGTTCAGCGTGTTGAAGAGCTGCGCGAAGACGAGCGTCGTGAACGCCATGGTCCGCGCCTCGTCGAGCCCGCCCGACCCGCCGAGCAGCCCGCCCGTGAGCTTCAGGTCGAGCGCCGCCAGCGACACGACCGCCATGACCAGGCCGACCCAGAGCACGCCCGCCCACATCTCTGCGTCGATGATGCGCTCGTCGGGACTGCGCGGCGGGCGCCGCATGACGTCGCGCGGCGGCGGGTCGATGCCCATCGCGAGCGCGGGCGCCCCGTCGGTGAGCAGGTTGATCCAGAGGATCTGCGTCGCGAGCAGCGGCACCGCGACCGCCTCCCCCACGGCGTCGAGCCCGATCGCCCCGGCGAGCATGACCCCGGCGAACATCGTGATCACCTCGCCCGCGTTGGAGGAGAGCAAAAAGCGCAGGAACTTGCGGATGTTCGCGAAGATCCCCCGCCCTTCGCGCACCGCGGCGACGATCGTCGCGAAGTTGTCGTCGGCGAGGACCATGTCCGCCGCCTCCTTCGTGACGTCGGTGCCCGTGATCCCCATCGCGACGCCGATGTCGGCGGACTTGAGCGCCGGGGCGTCGTTCACGCCGTCGCCGGTCATCGCGACCACGAATCCCTCGGCCTGGAGCGCGTCGACGATGCGCAGCTTGTGCTCGGGCGCGACGCGCGCGTAGACCGAGACCTCGCGCGCCACCTCGGTGAGCCGCTCCTCCGGCAGCTGCGCCAGCTCGGCGCCGGTCACGACGTCCGCGTCGGCGCCCGCGATGCCGAGGTCGCGCGCGATCCGCGCCGCGGTCCGCGGATGGTCCCCGGTGATCATGATCACTCGCACCCCGGCGCCCTGCGCCTCGGCCACGGCGGCGCGCGCCTCCGCGCGGGGCGGGTCGATGATCCCGACAAGGCCGAGGTAGACGAGCTCGCGCTCGAGCTCCGGCCCCACGCTCGCGGGCCCCTCCGGCAGCGGGCGGTAAGCGACCGCGAGCGTGCGCATCGCCTGATCGCCGAGGCGCTCGACGGTGGCGAGGATCTCGCGCCTGCGCTCGTCGGTCAGCGGCCGCACCTCGCCCGCCACGCGCTCGGCGCTGCAGCGCTCAAGCAGCACGTCCGGCGCGCCCTTGGTCACCACCGCGGTCCCCAGCTCCCCCTCCCGGTCCACCTCGACCGTGCTCATCAGCTTGCGCTCTGAGGTGAACGGCACCTCGCCTCGGCGCTCGAAGCGCGCAAGCCGCGCCTCGCGCAGCCCCTGCACCTTCGCCTCGGCGACCAGGAAGGCCGCCTCGGTCGGGTCGCCCTCCACCCTCCACTCGCCTCCCTCCTCCCGCAGGTCGGCGTCGTTGGCGAGGCTGCCGCCGGCGAGCACCGCCCGCACCTCGTCGAGCAGCACCGGGTCCGTGAGCGGCCGGCCGTCCGCGCGCAGCTCCCCCTCGGGCCGGTAGCCGCTGTCCGTCACCCCCACCTCACCGGAGGGGGTGACGACGCGCTCGATGGTCATCTCGTTGCGCGTGAGCGTGCCGGTCTTGTCCGAGCAGATGACCGACGCCGAGCCCAGCGTCTCGACCGAGGGCAGCCGCCTGACGATCGCCCGCCGCCGCGCCATCCGCTGCACGCCGAGGGCGAGGACCACCGACAGGATCGCCGGCAGGCCCTCCGGCACGGCCGCGACCGCGAGCGAGACGCCGACGAGGAGCACGTCGACGAAGTCGCCTGCCTCGTGGATGTCGTCGGTGAGCAGGATCGTCGCGACGATCACCAGGGCGATCGCGATCACCGCGACGCCGAGCGCCCGGCCCACCCGCTTCACCTCGCGCTGCAGCGGCGTCGGATCCGCCTCAGTCTCCCCCAGAAGCCGTGCGACCCGGCCCATCTCCGTGCGCATCCCGGTGGCCGTGACGACGGCGCGGCCGCGGCCGCGCGTGATCGCGGTGCCGGCGAACACCATGTTGGTCCGCTCGGCGAGCGGCGTGCGCGCGGGCAGCGGCGCCGCGTCCTTGAGCGCCGCCTCGCTCTCACCGGTGAGGGGCGCTTCTGCGGCGCTGAGCGAGGCGACCTCGAGCAACCGGGCGTCGGCGGCGACGGCATCGCCCTCGCCCAGCACCAGCACGTCGCCGGGTACCACCTCGCTGGCCGCGATCCGCCGCTGTTCGCCGTCGCGCACAACCGTCGCGGTGGGCGCCGACATCCGCTGCAGCACGGCCACGGCCTCCTCCGCCCTCGCCTCCTGCACGAAGCCCAGCACGGCGTTGAGCACCACGATCACGCTGATCACGACCGCGTCGTAGGGAACGCCGCTCGCTCCCTCGACCGCCCAGGCGACGAGCGAGACCACGACCGCCGCGAACAGCAGGTAGATCAGCGGATCCGCGAACTGCGCCGCTAAGCGACGCCACGCGGGCACCGGCGGGGCCGAGCGCAGCCGGTTGGCGCCGAAGCGCCGCAGCCTCCGGTCCGCCTCGGCTGCCGTGAGCCCGGCTCGGGGGTCGGAGCCCAGCTCGGCGGCCACCGCCGCTGCCTCAATGCCCCACGGCTCCGCCACGCGCTCAGCTCGCTGTCGCCCGCGCATCCCGGCGCCGCACCAGCGCCTTGGCCGCCTCCGCGACTCCGAACACCAGCAGCGGCCAGGCGACGAGGAAGACCCAGTGGCTCACCCTGAGGCTCGCGGTGTGGAAGACCTCGCCGAGCCCGGGCGCGTAGACCAGCGCGAGCAGCATCGCGAGCTCGATCGCGATCCCGACGACGAGCAGCCGGTTCGAGAGCAGCCCGAGCGCGCGCACCGGCAGGCGGTCGGTGCGCCAGGCGAGCCCGGCGCCCACCTGGGCCATCATGACCACCGCCATCGTCATCGTCGTCGCCTGCAGGTAGGTCGTCCCCTCGTCGGCGAGTCCCTCCCAGGGCCGCCAGCCGGCGAGCCAGTACGCGAAGAGGAAGCCCACGAGGGCGCCGATCCCCTCCAGCCCGCCGATCAAACCCACCCGCGCGAACACTTCGCGGTTCAGGAGGCGCTCGGACCGAGCCCGCGGCGGGCGGCGCATGGTGCCGGGCTCGGCCCGCTCGGTCCCCAGGGCGATCGCGGGGACCATGTCCGTCCCGAGGTCGATCGCCAGGACCTGCATGACCACGAGGGGCAGGGGGATCGCCCCTCCGGAGACGCCCCAAACGAGGAACGGGACGAGCTCGCCCACGTTCGAGCAGAGGTGGTAGCCGGAGAAGCGCCGGATGTTGCGGAACACCGCGCGCCCTTCCTCGACAGCCGCGACGATCGTCGCGAAGTTGTCGTCGACGAGCACCATGTCCGCCGCCTGCTTGGCGACCTCGGTCCCGTTGCGCCCCATGGCGACGCCGATGTCCGCGTGCTTGAGGGCAGGGGCGTCGTTCACCCCGTCGCCCGTCATCGCGACGACCTCCCCGGCCTCCCGCAGGACGGTCGCCAACCGGAGCTTCTGCTCCGGGTCGATGCGCGCGAACAGCACCTCGCCTTCCGCAAGGCGCCGGCGCAGCTCGGCGTCATCCATGCGGGCGAGCGCCTCCCCCGTGATCACGTCCGGCTCCCCGCGCACGAGCCCGATCCGCTTCGCGATCGCGGCCGCCGTGGGCGCGCTGTCGCCGGTGACCATCAGCACCCGGATCCCCGCCGTGTGGCAGCGCGCGACCGCCTCGCTCACCTCCGGCCGCGGCGGGTCGAGCATCCCGGCCAGCCCGAGGAACTCAAGGTCGCGCTCGACCTCATCGGCGGCGTCCCCCGCCCCCTCGTCGAGCTCGCGCCGCGCCAGCGCGAGCACCCGCAGCGCCTCGCCCTCCATGCGCTCGGCGCGCGCCGCGACCTCGGCACGCTCGGCCTCGCCCAGTTTCGTCAGCGGCAGCACCGCCTCGACCGCTCCCTTGACGTAGGCGACCCGCCTGCCGCCGACCAGGTTCATGGTCGTCATGCGCTTGCGCTCGGAGCTGAACGGGAACTCGGCGAGGCGCGGCGGCGTCCCGTCCCCGTCGAGCGCGATCCCGCCCTTGGCCGCAAGCGCGAGCAGGGCGCCCTCGGTGGGGTCGCCGACGACCGACCAGCGCCCGTCCCGTTGCTCGAGCCGCGCGTCGTTGCAGGCGGCGCCCGCGCGCAAGAGCTCAGCGATCGCCGCGGGGTCCACCGGCTCGCCGTCCGCGCCGAGGAAGCGCCCGGTGGGCTCGTAACCCCCGCCCTCCACCTCAAGCTCGCCGGCGCCCGGCGTCCAGACGCGCAGCACCGTCATCTCGTTGCGGGTGAGCGTGCCCGTCTTGTCCGTGCAGATCACCGTGGTCTCCCCGAGCGTCTCGACCGCGGAGAGGCGCCGCACGAGCGCGTTGCGCCCGGCCATGCGCCGGGTCGCCATCGCGAGCGAGAGGGTCACGGTCGGCAAAAGCCCTTCGGGCACGAGCGCGACCGTGACCCCGATCGCGAACACGAGCCGGTCGATCAGCGCGATCCCGAGCGCGCCCGCTACCAGGAAGAAGGCGACGCCCGTCGACACCGCGAGCAGAGCGATCACGCGCGTCACTCGGTCGAGCTCGCGCTCGAGCGGGCTGCGCTGGCGGCGGCCGCGCTGGGTGAGCGCCGCGACCCGGCCGAACCGGGTCCGCATGCCCGTCGCCGTCACCACCGCCTCCCCCACCCCGGCGGTCACGTACGTGCCCGCCCAGACCCGCTCGCTCGCCGGCCGCGGCTCGGACTCGCCCGTGAGCACGGACTCGTCGACCCGCAGGTCGCGCGCGCTCAGCACGTCGGCGTCGCCCGCGATCCGGTCGCCGGGCGCGAGCACCAGCACGTCGCCCGGCACGACCTCGGCGTTGGGCACCTCGACCACCTCGCCGTCGCGGCGCACCCGGACCCGTACGGGCAGCACCTCCTCGAGCGCCGCGAGCGCCTGCTGGGCGCGGTGCTCCTGGAAGAACGAGAACGCCGCGTTCACCAGGATCACCGCGACGATCGCGGCGCTCAGCTCGGGCGTGCCGGCGATCAGCGCAAGGCCCGCGCCCACCCACAGCAGCAGCGCGAACAGCCCGGTGAGCTTGGCGAGGAACTGGCGGGCTGCCGACGGGCCGGGCGCCGCCGTGATCGCGTTCGGGCCGACCTCGCCGAGGCGCCGGCGCGCCTCGGCGCTGGTGAGGCCCGCGGCCGCCCCATCGGGATGCGGCGGCCGGCTCACCGCGGCCCCCTCAGGCGAGGGTCGCGACGAGCACGGCCTTGATCGTGTGGAGGCGGTTCTCGGCCTGGTCGAAGACGATGCTGCGCGGCGACTCGAAGACATCGTTGGACACCTCGAGCCCGTCGTCGAGCCCGGCCTCGGCCATGACCTCGGCGCCGACCTTCGTGTTGCGGTCGTGGAAGGAGGGCAGGCAGTGCATGAACCTCACGCGCCTGTTCTCGGTCATGTCCAGCGTCTTGCGCGTGAC
>DATCLC010000085.1:0-1688 GCA_036564135.1 Solirubrobacterales bacterium | reverse complement strand
CCTCCGCGCGCCGCATGAGCTCCGCGCGCCGCCGGATGTTCGCGGTGAGCAGGGCGGCGCGCTTGTACTCGGCCGCGGCCTCCTCGTTGCGGCCGAGGCGCTCCAGCAGGTCGGCGCGCACGGCGGGCAGCGGCGGGTATTCGGCGAGCGTGGGCTCGCCTGAGAGCTCGTCCACGAGCGTGAGCGCGGCCTGCGGGCCGGAGGCCATGCCGATCGCGACCGCGCGGTTCAGCTCGACGACGGGCGAGGGCATGATCTGCGCCAGGCCGTCGTAGAGCGAGACGATGCGCTCCCAGTCGGTGTCCTCGACCGTGGGCGCGACCGCGTGGCAGGCCGCGATCGCGGCCTGCAGCGTGTAGGGGCCGATCGGGCCGCCGGTCGCGTAGGCGCGCTCGAGCGCCGCGAGGCCGCGGCGGATGAGGAGCCGGTCCCAGCGGGTGCGGTCCTGGTCGGTGAGCAGGATCGCCTCGCCGTCGACTGAGACGCGCGCTCGCGTCCGCGAGGCCTGGAACTCCATGAGCGCCGCGAGCCCGTGGACCTCCGCCTCGTCGAGGAGGAGCTCGGCGAGGATCCGGCCGAGGCGCAGGGCCTCCTCCATGAGCTCCGGGCGGATGATGCTCTCGCCGGAGCTCGCCGCGTAGCCCTCGTTGAAGATCAGGTAGATCACCTCGAGCACGGCGGCGAGCCGGTCCTTGAGCTCGTCGCGGCCGGGCACCTCGAACGGCACGCGCGCCGCGGCGAGCGTGCGCTTCGCGCGCGTGATCCGCTGGGCGATCGTCGCGCGCGGCTTCAAGTAGGCGGAGGCGATCTCCTCGGTCGTAAGCCCGCCGAGCAGGCGCAGCGTGAGCGCCACCCGAGCCTCGGGCGAGAGCATCGGGTGGCACGCCGTGAAGATCAGCCGCAACAGGTCGTCCTCGAAGGGGTCGTCGACCTCGGCGGCGAGGTCTTGCTCGATCGCGCGCCGCAGCTCGGCGTCGCGAGCAAGCTCGGCGAGCTTGCGGTCGTGGACCTCCGCTCGGCGCAGCCGGTCGATCGCGCGGCGCTTGGCAGTGGCCGTGAGCCAGGCGCCCGGGTTGTCCGGGACGCCTTGGGCGGGCCACTGCTCGAGCGCCGCCACGAAGGCCTCCTGCGCGAGGTCCTCGGCGAGGCCCACGTCGCGGACGACGCGGGCGACGGCCGCGATCACCTTGGCGGACTCGATCCGCCAGACCGCCTCGACCGTCGCCCTGACGTCGCCCCTCGTCACCGGCTGGGTGCGCTCGCTCTGTTACGCGCTCTCGCGGAGCTTCTGCTCCTCGGCGCGCATCTGCTCCATCTTCTCGCGGAGCTCCGGCGTGAACTCCTCGCCGAAGTCCTCGGGCTCGTAGAACGGGCGGAGCTCTACGCACGACTCCTCGCCGGTGGGGTTGGGGATGCGCTTCGCCCACTCGATCGCCTCGTCGAGCGACTTGACCTGCCAGATCCAGTAGCCCGCGACCAGCTCCTTGGTCTCGGCGAACGGCCCGTCGACGACCTTGCGCTCGTCGCCCGAGAAGTACACGCGCGCTCCCGCCGAGCTGGGCTTCAGCCCGTCGCCGTCGAGGATCACGCCAGCCTTGATGAGCTCCTCGTTGAACGCGCCCATCGCCTCGAGCATCTCCTGCTTGGGCAGCACGCCGGCCTCGGTCTGCTCGTTCGCCTTCACCAGC
>DATCLC010000084.1:0-38175 GCA_036564135.1 Solirubrobacterales bacterium | reverse complement strand
TCGGCCGCCGCTACCGGGCGCCCAAGCGCGCCCGCCGGCACCGCACGGTGCCCTGCCCCGCGGGCAAGTCGATCGTCGGCGGCGGGGTGCGCCACGCGATCCGCTACGGCAGGGCCGCGCTCGTCGCGTCGGCCTATCCCGCGCCCCAGCGGACGAGCTGGGTGACCGAGATCGACAACCTCTCGCCCAGGGCGGCCCAGGCGCGCTCGTTCGCGATCTGCCACGGCTGAGCGGGGGCGCGACCTAAGATCCGCCGCGGTGGACTTCGCGCTCACAGACGAGCAGCGGCTGCTCCGCGAGACCGTGCGCGAGTTCGCGCGCACCGAGGTGGCGCCGGTCGCCGCCGAGCTGGATCGCACCAAGTCGTTCCCCTACGACCTCGTCGCCAAGCTCGGCGAGCTGGGCCTGATGGGGATCCCCTACCCGGAGGAGTACGGGGGCGGCGGAGCCGACACGCTCTCCTACGTGCTCGCGGTCGAGGAGCTGGCGCGGGTGGACAGCTCGCTCGCGATCACCGTCGCGGCGCACACCTCGCTCGGCACGCAGCCGATCTACCTGTGGGGCACCGACGAGCAGAAGGAGGAGTGGCTGCCCGACCTCTGCTCAGGGCGCAGGCTCGCCGCGTTCGGCCTCACCGAGCCCGAGGCCGGCTCCGACGCGGGCGCCACGCGCACCACCGCGCGCCTCGAGGACGGCGAGTGGGTGATCAACGGCGCCAAGCAGTTCATCACGAACGCCGGCACCCGGATCTCGGGCTGCGTGACGATCACCGCGGTCACCGGCGGCTCGGGCCCAGACCGCGAGATCTCGAACATCATCGTCCCCAACGGGACCCCGGGCTACGAGCCGGGTGAGCCCTACCGCAAGATGGGCTGGCACGCGTCCGACACCCGGCCGCTCACCTTCACCGACTGCCGCGTGCCCGAGTCGAACCTGCTCGGCCGCCGCGGCGAGGGCTTCAAGCAGTTCCTGCACGTCCTCGACGGCGGGCGGATCGGCGTCTCGGCGATGGCGGTCGGCCTCGCGCAGGGCGCGCTCGACGAGGCGCTCGCCTACGCCAAGGAGCGCCAGGCGTTCGGGGGGCCGATCTCCCGCTTCCAGGCGATCCAGATGAAGATCGCCGACATCTCCGCGCAGCTCGAGGCCGCGCGCCTGCTCACCTACCGCGCCGCGCTCGAGAAGGACTCCGGGAAGCCGTTCACGCTGACCGCGGCCCAGGCGAAGCTGATCACCGGCCGGCTCGCCGTGCGCGCCTGCGAGGAGGCCGTGCAGATCCACGGCGGCTACGGCTACATCGAGGAGTACCCGGTGTGCCGCTTCTACCGCGACGCCAAGATCCTCACCATCGGCGAGGGGACCGACGAGGTCCAGCAGATGGTGATCGCGCGCTGCCTCGGCATGTAGCGCCGCACGCCGAACGCCCAGTTTGCGGCTTTTGTTACGAGCGCCCTCGCTTGACGTCCGACGGGCGCGCTTACACTCGCGCCGAACCACCGTACCCCCGGCGACAGGGGAGGCACAGATGGGCAGCGATCACGGCAACAACACCCGGTGGGAAGAACTGGTCGCCGTGCGCGAGGAGCTGGATCGGGACGAGGTCGTGGTCCCGATCCGCCGGAGTCGGATAGACGGGGCGCCACGCGAGCTCTCGCCGAAGGCGCGGAGCTTCGCCGAGGCCCTGGCGTTCTCCGACAGCTGGTCGCGGATTCCCTCGCGCGGGCGCCGGCTGGCCGCTTGACCGAGTGTTAGCGCGGGCGGCGACGGGGCCGCCCGCGCGCCCACCAAGGACCTAGGAGGCGGGTCGCGCGGTGATCGCGTCCTCGGGGCGCTCGGCGAGCTCCGCGCCCCGGCCAGCCGCGGGCGAGCCCACGCCGTAGTGCTCCAAGAGCTCGCGCTCGCGCTTGCAGCTCACCGTCGAGCCCGGCTCGATCCGCGGCGCCTTGCGGATCAGCTCGCGGGCGTAGGGCACCCACACGCGCCCGGCCCCCGCGACCGCGTCGCGCGCCGGCACCAGCGTGTAGTGGCCGAAGCGCCCCATGCGGGCGAGCAGCCAGACGGGCTGGCCGCTCGGCTCGTCCACGTAGACGCCCTCGACCTTGCCCACCCCGCTGCCGTTCATCTCGTCGAGGCGGTAGCCCTTCCAGGTGGCCATCTCCTCGGCGGTGGGCGGCGGGACGTCGGTCTCGGCGGTGAGCGCGCCGCTCGTGACTTCGGGTGTCTCCGTCTGCTCAGCCATCCTGGAGCGTTTCTAGCAGTTTGCGCGCGGCAGTCGCCGGGTCGGTCTCGCGCCGCACGACGCTCTCCAGCAGCTCCGCCCACCGCGGGTCGCGCTCGGCGCGCTCGTCGAGCTCGCGGCGAATGCGGCTCGCCGCGATCTCGAGCACCTCGGCCTTCAGGTTGCGGGCGCGCCGCTGCTCGAGCGAGCCCTCGGCCCGGATGTGAGCCTGGTGCTCGTCGATCTTCTCGAGCAGCTCGGGGATGCCACGCCCCTGCGAGGCCTCCGTCCGCACCACGGGCACCTTCCAGGACCCCCGGGGGCCGAGGCCCAGCACCGTGCGGACCTCGCGCACCATCGTGTCGGCGAGCGGGTGGTCGGCCTTGTTCACGACGATGATGTCGGGGATCTCCATGACGCCGGCCTTGAGCGCCTGGATCGAGTCGCCCGAGCCGGGCATGAGCGCGAGGATCACGGTGTCGGCGTGGTCGACGATGTCGATCTCGCCCTGTCCCACGCCGACCGTCTCGAGCAGGATGTCGTCCTTCCCGGAGGCGTCCATGAGGAGCGCTGCCTGCAGCGCCGCCTCCGCGAGGCCGCCGAGCGCACCGCGGGAGGCCATCGAGCGGATGAAGACGCCCTCGTCGAGGAAGTGCTCCGACAGCCGGATGCGGTCGCCCAGCACCGCGCCGCGCGTGAACGGGCTCGAGGGGTCGATCGACAGCACCCCGACCGTGCGGCCCGCGGCCCGCAGCTCCTTGGTGAGCGCGCCGATCAGGGTGCTCTTGCCGACCCCGGGCGGCCCGGTGAGGCCGATGATCCGCGCCTTGCCCGTGCGCCCGAACAGCTCGGCGACGAGCTCGTCCCCCTGGGGATCGCGGTTCTCGACGAGGCTGATGCCCCGGGCGAGCGCCCGCCGGTCGCCGGCGACGAGCCGTTCGGCCAGCGTGCCGGCTTGCTTGAGGGAGGGCTCGGTCACGGGCGCCCGAGTTTAAATTGCCGCCACCGTGACCAGGCTCACCCGCTTTGTCGCCTTCGCCTACCGCAACGGGATGCTGCGCCCGAAGTACGCGGTGCTGTTGTGGCGTTATCTGTGGCGGCGCTTCCTCACGCCCGCCGGCTGGCGCTGGGAGACCGACGGCCCGGTGTTCTTCGGGCGCGGCGTGCGGCTGCAGATCGGCCGCCACGCGAAGGTGCGCTTCGGGCGCTTCTCGTGGATCGGCGACGGCACGAAGATCCGCTGCCACGAGGGCCTGGTCGAGATCGGGCCGAAGACGGTGCTGGGCCAAGAGTGCACGATCTCCGCGTACCAGCACGTGCGCATCGGCGCCGAGTGCGTGATCGCCGACCGCGCGATGTTCATCGACTTCGATCACGGCGTCGTCGAGGTCGAGCGCCCGATCCGCGTGCAGGGGATCTACAAGCGCGACGTGCGCATCGGGTCGAACGTCTGGGTGGGCTACGGCGCCTGCTTCTTGCGCGGCGTCTCGGTCGGGGACAACTCGGTGGTCGGCACCAACGCGGTGGTCACGCGCGACGTTCCGGCCAACGCGGTGGTCGGAGGTGTGCCAGCCCGGATCTTGAGGATGCGCGAGGCACCCAAGACACTTCGGTGGCCCGATCCGGTGGAGCCGGATCCCGACGCCCCGACCACGTTGAAGCCGCCGCAATGACCATCGACAGGGATCGCCTCGCAGTCCTCCTCGAGCGCGAGCTCGAGCGCTTCGAGCTCGAGCACCCCCGCTCCCGGGAGCTGCACGAGCGCGCGCTGCGCTCGTTGTTCGGCGGCGTGCCGATGCCGTGGATGATGCGCTGGGCGGGCGGCTTCCCCGTCTACTGCGAGCGCGCGAGCGGGGCCCGGATCACCGACGTCGACGGCCGTTCCTACATCGACTTCGCCCTCGGCGACACGGGCGCGATGCCCGGCCACGGCCCGGCGCCAGTGCGCGAGGCCGTCGCCGCCCAGCTCGAGCGCGGGATCACGACGATGCTTCCCACCGAGAACGCCGCCTGGGCGGGCGAGGAGCTCACCCGGCGCTTCGGGCTCGAGCGCTGGACGTTCACGCTCACCGCCACCGACGCGAACCGCCACGCGCTGCGCATCGCGCGCGAGGTCACCGGCCGCCCCTACGTACTGGTCTTCAGCTACTGCTACCACGGCTCCGTGGACGAAGCGTTCGCGGTCGCGACGCCCGGCGGCGGCACGCGCTCGCGCGAGGGCAACGTGGGCCCGGCGGTCGACCCGGCCCAGACCACGCGCGCGATCGAGTTCAACGACGTCGAGGCGCTCGAGCGCGCGCTCGCGCCGGGCGACGTCGCCTGCGTGCTCGCCGAGCCCGCGATGACGAACATGGGGATCATCCTCCCCGACCCCGGCTACCACGAGGCGCTGCGCGCGCTCACCCGCGAGCACGGGACCCTGCTGATCATCGACGAGACCCACACCTTCTCGGCGGGGATCGGCGGCTGCACGCGCGCGTGGGGGCTCAAGCCCGACATGCTCACGATCGGCAAGGCGATCGGCAGCGGCGTGCCGTGCGGGGCGCTGGGCCTGACCGCGGAGCTCGCCGAGCGCGCGCTCGCCCGCCCCGACGCCGACTACGAGGACACCGGCGGCGTGGGCGGCACGCTCGCCGGCAACGCGCTCTCGCTCGCCGCCGTGCGTGCGACGCTCGAGCACGTGCTCACCGAGGAGGCCTACGAGCGCATGATCCCGCTCGCGACCCGCTTCCGCGAGGGCGTCGAGGACGTGATCGCGCGCCACGGGCTGCCCTGGAACGTGACGCAGCTCGGCGCCCGCGCCGAGTACCGCTTCGAGCCCGAGCCCGCGCGCAACGGCACCGAGGCGCACGCCGCCGCCGACCCCGAGCTCGAGCGCTACCTGCACCTCCACGCGCTCAACCGCGGGGTGATGCTCACGCCTTTCCACAACATGGCGCTGATGTCGCCCTTCACCAGCGAGGACGACGTGGACGAGCACACGCGCGTTCTCGAGGAAGCCGTCACGGACCTACTCGAGCCCCGGTGACCGACCTTCTCGCCCCCTGACCGAGCAACCTCAACCACGCCCACTCGCCGCGGCACGTGATCGAGTTTCCTTGTCCCCTGGACGAGAAAACTCGATCGCCTCGGCTGAGCGCGGCACGTGATCGAGGTTTCTCGTCCCTGGGACTAGGAAAGTCGATCGCGTGGGGCGCCGGCGACCGCGATGACCTCTTCGTAGAGGGCCGCGGTGTCGGCCGCGACGTCGGCCCAGTCGAAGCTGCGGATGTGCTCGAGGCCCTCGGCGATCATCCGCTTGCCGAGCTCCTCGTCGCGCAGCACGCGCAGGGCGACCTCGGCGATCGCGTCGGGATCGCGCGGGCGAAAGCGCAGCCCGGCGCCCTCGTCGGGCACGACCTCACGCAGGCCGCCGGTGTCGGCCACGATGCACGGGCAGCTCGACGCCATCGCCTCCAGCGCCACGAGGCCGAACGGCTCGTAGATCGAGGGGACCACGCAAAGGTCGGCGATCCGGTAGAGCGAGTGCAGCACGTCGTCGCCGATCCACCCCAAAAACGTGCCGTGCTCCATGAGCCCCAGGGCCTCGGCCTGGCGCTTGAGCTCCTCCTCGTGGGTGCCCGAGCCCGCGACCAAAAAGCGCGTGCCGGGCGCGCCCGTGATCACCTCGGGCATCGCCTCGAGGGCGAGCTGGAAGCCCTTCTCGTAGACGAGCCGGCCGACGAGCAGCACGAGCTTCTCGTCGGGCTGGGCGAACTCGGCCCGCAGCCTGCGCAGGCCCTCCTCGTCGTGGGGCTGCAGGTCCGCCGGGTCGATGCCGTTGGGGATCACGCTCACCCGCGACTCCTCGACCCCGAAGATGTCGGCGATCTGCTCGCGCATGTAGTAGGAGCAGGCGATCACCCGGTCGGCGCGGTTGGTGATCCAGCGCTCGACGCCGTGGATGTAGGACTGCGGGTGCTTGTCGACCCAGCCCTGGTGGCGGCCGTGCTCCGTGGCGTGGATCGTGGTCACGAGCGGGCAGCTGAAGCGTCGCGCGAGGTGGTCACACGCCATCGCGACGAGCCAGTCGTGGCCGTGGACGAGGTCGAAGTCGTAGCGGTCGCCGAGTTCGACGCCGGCGGCGAGCATGTCCGCGTTCATGCGCTCGACCCAGGCGACGAACTCGCCGAGGTCGGTGGGTCGCTTGGGCTCGATCACGCGGTGGATGCGCACGCCCGCGACGACCTCCTCGGCGGGCGACTCCTCGTTCCCGCGGGTGAGCACGTGCACGTCGACGCCCTGGTCGACCAAGCCCTCGGAGAGCTTGCGCACGTGCCGTGCGAGGCCGCCCTCAATGAGGGGCGGGTACTCCCATGAGAGAACGAGAACGCGGGTCAACGTCTTCGGGGTGTCAGGTGGTGAGCAGGGGAGCGAGCGATAGATCTGGCGCGAGATTGCGCAGGCGGGGTCCCGGCGGGTGCGGTGAGTCTAGGGATTCGAACAGGGCCTCGGCGTGGTTCGTCACGCGCCGGAAGGGATAGTCGCCCGCCTGCCGGCGCTTATCCAGGAACGCCCAGTCGCTCGCCTGGACCGCCAGCAGCTCTCGGACGGCGCGTTCGGCCCGCCCGCGTTCGACGTCGCGCGCGGCGAGCCGGGCCAGCAATCGCAGCTCGAGCCGGCGCGCGCCCCAGGCCAGGTCGGCCACCTCGGGCGAGTCCCACGTTGAGAGGTCCTTGTGCTCGCCCCAGCTCGCGCGGCGCAGCGGGCGCTCCTCGGCCGGGAAGCGCGCAAGCGCCTCGGGCAGCGTGACGAGCTCCACCCCCGCGTCCGCGGCGCCGCGCACGACCTCCGCGAGCCAGTAGGGCCCCTCCCACCACCAGTGCCCGAAGAGCTCCGTGTCGGCGGCGAAGACGAGCAGGCCCGGGCGGCCGCGCTCCGCCCGGAAGCGGGCGAGCCGCTCCCGCACCGTGCCGAGGAACTCGCGCGCCTGCGCGCGCGCCCGCTCGCGCGCCGCCTCCGGATCCCGGGGCCCGCCGCCGATCCCCCAGGGCCGCGCGCCGCGCAGGGTCTTGCGGTGGAAGTCGGCGTAGCCGGGGTCCGATGGGTAGCCCTCCAGCGACCAGACCAGCTCGACGGTCGGCCAGTCGATCGTGAACGCCACGGGCCCGGCCGCGGTCCCGATCGGCGCGAGCGCGTCGAGCTCGGGTTCGTGGGCGCTCTGGTCCACGCAGAAGAACTCGATGCCCTGCTCGGCGAGCTCGCGCTCAAGCCCGGGCCGGTACGCGCACTCGGGCAGCCAGAAGCCCGCGGACTCGCCGAAGCGGCGCCGGTGCGAGCGCAGGCCGGCGTCGATCTGCAGGCGCACGGCGCCGTCCGTCGCGAGCAGTGGGAGCACGGCGTGGGTGGCGGCGGAGGGCATGAGCGCGACGCCGCGGTCGGCCGCGGCCTCACGGAAGGGCGCGAGCAGATCGCCCCCGCAGCGCTCCAGGGCAGCGAGCACCGAGCGGTAGCGCTCCGCCTCGTCCAGGCAGGCCGCGCGCAGGTCGGGCTCGACCTCCCCCGCGTCGAGCTCCGCCGACTCGACCCGGAAGCGCCGGGCGAACTCGCGCAGCCGCCCCCACACACCGGGCGCCTCGAGCTGGTCGGCGAGCACCGGGGTCACCGTGAGGGTGATCCGCTCGGCCGCCTCCAGCACCGGCACGTAGGAGCGCAGCACGGCGTCGAACAGCCACTCCTCGCCGAACGGGTAGGTGCCGAAGCCCTCGACGTAGGGCATGTGCGAGTGCAGGACGAGCGCCAGCGCGCCGTCTGGGCCGTTCCGCTCAGGCACGGCAGATCGCGACGAAGTCGAGGGCGCGGTCGAGGTCGCAGTCGTCCTCGTCGAGCAGCTTGAAGTCGGCCACCGAGATCGCGGGCGTGAAGCGGTCGTAGAAGGGCTTCGTGATGCGCAGGGCCTTGTGGACGCGGTCCCAGCCGAGGCGCAGCGCGACCTCGTGGACGCGCAGCTTGCGCGCGTGGAAGAGCCCCATGATGCACACCTCGCTGAAGTGCGGCTCGAGCAGCTCGCGGTACTCGGAGTGCGTGTACTCGCGCAGATGCCAGGGGTTCTCGGACTTCTCGGCCCCGGGCGGCGCGAGGGTGAGCCGGTTCGGCGTCGAGATGTAGCTCACCGGGGCGGCCCTGGCGAGGTTTGCGAGCAGGCGGTCGGGGTCGTGGATGTGCTCGATCGTCTGCAGGAAGACGACGACGTCGACGGGACCGGCGAAGTCCTCGACGAGCTCGCGGCGGAAGCTCAGGTTGGGCCGTCGGTAGCGCAGGCGCGCGTGCTCGTAGGCCTCGGGGTTCGCGTCGACGCCGATCACCTCGCGGGCGCCGGCGGCGGCGAGCACGTCGGAGCCGTAGCCCTCGCCGCAGGCGAGGTCGGCGACCCGCTTGCCCGCGACGCGAGCCGCGATCCACTCGTAGACGACCAGGTGCCGGCGGAACCAATAGTTCTCCTCCGGCACGTCGGGCAGCGTGCGCTCGCCGGTCAGCTCGAGGGGCGGGACCCCTTCCGGTTGGTTCTGCTGGACGTAGTGCAAGGCGGCAGAACGTACTATTCCCCGCCATGCCGGCCCCCGCCAACGCTTCCGCGGACCACATCCGCGACGTCAACGAGCGCTACCACGACGTCGCCGCGCGCGACTACGACGCGAAGTGGGGCATCGACTTCGGCCAGATCGGCCGCGACCAGACGCGCCAGAAGCTCCGCAAGGCGCTGGGCGGTGCCGAGCCCCCGCGCTTCGAGCGCGCGCTGGAGATCGGCGCGGGCACGGGCTACTTCTCGCTCAACCTGATGCAGGAGGGCGTCGTCGGCGAGCTGGTCGCGACCGACATCTCGACCGGCATGCTGGAGACGCTCACCGGCAACGCGGAGCGCCTGGGGCTGAGCGACCGGGTGCGGACCGAGCACACCGACGCCGAGCGCCTGCCGTTCGAGGACGGGTCGTTCGATCTGGTCTTCGGCCACGCCGTGCTCCATCACATCCCCAACCTCGACGTCGCGTTCGGCGAGTTCCGGCGGGTGTTGCGGCCCGGCGGCACGATCGCGTTCTGCGGCGAGCCCTCGCGCCACGGCGACCGCCTCGCGGCGATCCCCAAGCGACTGGGGGCCGCGATGGCGCCGCTCTGGCGCCGGGTGGTCGGCGCGTCCGCGCGCAACGGCGCGGGCGCGCACGCCGGTCACGAGCACGAACACGAGGCGGAGGGCCACGCGCTCGAGGCGGTCGTGGACGTGCACGCCTTCGAACCGGATGATTTGCGCCGGCTGATCGCCGACGCGGGCTTCGAGAGGATCCACCTCGGCGGCGAGGAGCTGCTCGCCAACGTCTGGGGGTGGTGGCTGCGCACGCTGGAGGCCACCGCCGAGCCCGAGGAGGTGCCGCTGCGGTGGCGGCAGTTCGCGTTCCACAGCTACATCGCGTTGCAGCGCGTCGACGTCGCGCTGCTCGAGCCGCGCCTGCCGGCCGGGCTCTTCTACAACCTCGTCCTGAGCGCCCGCAAGCCGGCCTGAGCTGCGCGCCGTTTCCGGCGGCGAGCGCACGGGTACGCGGGGCGCGATGACGCCGCATCTGCCGTCCCGGGAGGAGGTCGCCGACCTGCTCGCATGGGCGCCGGAGCACGGGGTCCTCTCGGTCTGCGTCCGGGTCGAGCCCGGGGACCGCAGCCAGGGGTGGCGGGCCGAGCTGCGCGGCGCCCTGCGCGAGGTCGAGGACGCCGCAGAACGCCCGGCGCGCCGCGCGCTCGCGGCGGCCGCGAAGCACGTGCTCGAGCGCTTCCCGGAGGGCGGCCACCCGCCAGGCGAGAGCGGCCAGATCGGGTTCGTCGAGGTGGGCGGCGAAGGCCGCGCGGCCTGGTACTCGAGCCGGCTCGGCCCGGAGAAGACCACCGTCGTGCTGCGGCCCCGGCCCGCGGTGATGCCGCTGCTCGCCGCGCTCGACGAGGGGCGCCCGCGGGGCGTCGCGATCGTCTCGGGCGAGCGCGTGCGCCTCGCCCGCTGGGAGGCCGGCGCCCTCATCGAGAGAACCTCGTTCGAGCTCGAGACGCTGCAGCTCGACTGGCGCGAGCGCAAGGCGAAGGCGCCGGCCAACCCCGCGCGCGAGCAGGGCGTGAGCAGCTCCGGTCACGACCGCTTCGACGACCGCCTCGCGCACAACCGCAAGCGCTTCCTGCACGAGGTCGGGAGGCTGATCGCCGAGCGCGCGAACCGCCTCGGCGTGACTGAGATCTTCGCCCTCGGCCCGCGCGATCTGGCCCGCGAGCTCGAGCACGGGATGAACGGCAAGGCGACGGTGCACGTCGAGGAGCTCGACCACCACGACCTGATCTCGGTGCCGCTCGGCGATCTCGAGGAGCGCGTGACCGAACTCGTCTGCGAGCGCAACGCGCGTCGCCAGCGCGAGCTGATGGAGCTCGCCCTGGAGCGCGGCGGCGGGAAGCGGCGCGCGGCCCTGGGGCCCGCGGCGGTGGCGGAGGCGCTCGCCCAGGGCCGCGTCGAGCACCTGCTGATCGACCGCTACGGACGGCTCGAGCCGACCGGCGAGAACGGGCGCCGCGACATCTCGGCGGAGTGGCTGGTCGAGCGCGCGCTGGCGACCTCAGCGCGGGTCACGGCGCTTGACGGCGACGCGGACGAGGCGATCCGCCAAGTCGGCGGCGTGGCGGCGCTGCTGCGCTACTGACGCGGCCGGCCGCGCTCAGTTCAGGACGCGGACGTCGGCGCGGTCGTGATGACCGGCGCGCGTGCCGTCGATCAGGTGCAGGCGCTCGATCAGCGTGAAGAAGGCGGCCGCGTAGGGGGACTCGGCCGTGCGCGAGTGGACCTCCGCCCAGTCGATCTTCTCGCGCAGCGCCCGCGCGATGCGCAAGGGAGGCGCGAGGTCGAGCTGGTGGTCGTCGAGGACGAGCAGCTTGGAGACCAGCAGGTCCTCGAGCGAGATCACCCGGACCTCCATCGCCAGCACCTCGAGCACCTCGCCGCGCTCGATCACCGCGTCGGTGATCTCGAAACCCTTCGGGCGGAAGATCAGGTCGACCAGGACCTCGCCGTCCCACGCCTTGAGCAGCCAGCTCTCCGGCGGGCGCTCGCCGCGCATCCCAACCTCCTCGAGCACCTCGAGGGCGCGCTCGGCGTCGGCGGGCTTGACCATGAGGTCGAGGTCGTTGCGCGACTCGGGGCCGCCTCGGGCCCAGGAGGCCAGGGTGCCGCCCAAAAGAAACGGCACGCCCGCCTTGGTCAGCGCGCTGACCGACTTGCGGAAGGTCGCCTCGATCTCGGCGAAGGGGTGATCGGCATCCGACATGGGCGAGCGAGCGGATACCCGCGCGCGCCCGGCTGAACCCGCGAGCGCGCGCCCGGATCGGTTGGGCCGAGGGCTGCCGGGTAGTCGCCGCGCGATGCAGAACGGCGACCGCTCGACACCGCCCGGCGACCACGCGCGGCGCCTGCGCGTCGCCGCGGCCGGCGACATCCACGCCCGCGAGTCCCGGCGCGAGGCGATCGCGCAGGAGTTCGCCGAGCTCACCGACGACGTCGACCTCGTCCTGCTCGCCGGCGACTTGACCAGCTACGGCCGGCCCGAGGAGGCCGCGATCCTGGCCGAGGCCGCCGCCGCGGTGCCCGCCCCGGTGCTCGCGGTGCTCGGCAACCACGACTGGCACGAGAACCGCACCGACGAGGTCATCCAGGCGCTCGCCGCCGGTGGCATCGAGGTCCTCGAGCGCTCCTGGACGATCAAGTGCCTGCACGACGTCGAGGTCGGCGTCGTCGGCGCCAAGGGCTTCGTCGGCGGCTTCGCCGGCTCGCACCTCCCCGACTTCGGCGAGCCCCTGCTGCGCGCCGTTTACGCCGAGACCTCAGCCGAGGTGGCCGCGCTCGACGAAGGCCTGCGCGCGATCGGCAACTGCCCCCTGCGCCTCGTCCTGCTCCACTACGCGCCGACCCCGGAGACGCTCGAGGGCGAGCCGCCGGGGATCTTCGCCTTCCTGGGCTCCGACCGCCTCGCCGGGCCGCTCGTCGAGCACCAGCCCGACCTCGTCATGCACGGCCACGCGCACTCGGGCTCCTTCCGAGGGGCGATCGAGGACGTGCCGGTGTTCAACGTGTCGGTCGAGGTGACCGGCAAACCGTTCTGGGTCTTCGAGCTCACCCCGGCCACGGCGACGGCGTCGCCGATCCACTGACGCCCGGCGCCGCGACTCGCGGCATCCCCATCGCGAACGCGCGGCTAGGGCTCCCCGGGAGCCTCAAGTGCGAAGCCGCGGGCTCGGGTTTCGCGAGATCGGGGCTGGCGCTCCCCGAGAGCCTTGACTGCGATCTCGCGCGAAGGGCGGTCGCGAGTTCGCCCTCAACGCTCGCGCGCGCCCCGTCTTCGCCGCCCTAATCCCCGGCGTCGGCGCCGGCGCTCCGCCGCAGCCGGAAGAGCTTGCGCTCCTCTCGGAATCCGCGCAGCCGCCGCGCGCCCGCGAACGAGAACCGAAAGCCGTCGCCCGCCTCGGCCTTCGCCGCCTCGTCGACCAGGATGCTCCCCGGGCGGGCGATCGCGGTGATCCGAGCCGCCGCGTTCACCGGGGGGCCGTACCAGTCGCCGCCCCGCGCGATCGCCGGGCCGCGCGCCACGCCGATGCGCAGCGGCGGGAAGTCGGGATCCTGATCGGCGGCCTCGAGCACCCGCAGCGCCGCCTCGAGCACGGCGTCGTTCTCGGCCCCCACGAGCAGCGCCCCGTCGCCGATCAGCTTCACGAGCCGCACGCCGCCGTGCGCCGCCGACCCGGCGAGCTCGGCGAGCCGCCCGGTCACCGCCCCGAGCTCCTCGACGGGCAGGCGCTCCCCCAGGCGCGTGAAGCCGACCAGGTCGGCGAAGCAGGCAGTGACGACCGTCGTGTTCGAGGGCCGCGCCTCGTCCCCGACCGCGTCGAGGACGTCATGGCGCACCTGCTCGAGCAGGTGCATGCGCAGCGCGTGCGACAGGATCTCGCCGACGAGCGGCTCGAGCGCGGTCGCCGCCGCCGCGAAGCGGTGCGCGATGTCCAGCTCGGTGTCGTCCTCCCGCACCAACGCATCGACGATCAGCGCCCGGTTCGCGGCGGCCACCTGCGACATCGCCAAGCCGATCACGCGCGTGACCTCCAGCAGCCCGTCCTCGGGCAACCCGGCGTCGAGCAGGATCCGCACGCGACGCGCCGCCTCGAGGTCGCCCTCGGTGCCGACGGGCGCCCCGGGATCGTCGATCGGCAGGCCCAGCGCCTCGCGCTGGCGGGCGAGCGTCTCGGGCTCGACGCCGACCTCGTCGGCGATGTCGGCGAGCGTGTATCGCCCACCGCCTCCGGCCAGCACCCGCTCAACCGGCAGGAGGACGAGCCTGCCCTCGGCGACCGCCTCACGCAGCTCCTCCAGCGAGACGCCGTCCTCGTAGAGCTCGCGCAGGAGCTCGAGCCGGGCCTCGCGGTGGCGGCCCTCAAGCCCCTCGACGAGGCCCTCGGCTTCGAAGTCCACCGCCATCGTGGGGATTCTCCACGAAGTCGGGGGTCGCCGCTGCGCCTCCGCTACGCGACCGCGACCGCCCCGCCGCGCCGGGGGTCCCCGCCGCCCACGAGCGCGCCGTCGGGGCGCCGGGCGATCGCCTGCACGCCGCCGAAGAACAGGTTGCGCTCGCGCCACCGCTCGACCTTGACGCCGAGGGCGGCGATGCGGTCGAGCGCCGCCTCGTCCACGCCGGGCTCGGCGTGCAGCTCGCCCCGCTCGTAGTGCACGCGCGGAGCGTCGATCGCCGCCTGCGCGTCGAGCCCGTCGTCGATCAGCCGCAGGATGGTCTGGACGATCGCCGAGCGGATCCGGTTCGAGCCTGCGCTGCCCACGCCGGCCTCGAACTCGCCGTCGCGCAGGATGACGGTCGGCGACATCATCGACGGCAGCCTCTCGCCGACGGCGATCCGGTGAAAGCCGAGCGGGTTCAGGTCCTCCTCCCCCAGCATGTTGTTGAGGTGCACGCCCGTGCCGGGCACGATCACCCCCGAGCCCGAGCCGTTCGAGCAGGTCACCGAAGCGCAGCGCCCGTCGGTGTCCACCGCCACGATGTGCGTGGTGCTGCCCAGCACGTCGCCGGAGCGCTCTCCTCGGCCGAGCGCGCGCCGCTCGGCGGCCGCCGCGGCCGCCCGGTCGAGCGCCGCGGGATCGAGGAACCGATCCGCGAAGCCCTGCTCGGAGAGCTGGCGCGCGAACGCCTCCCCGCGCGCGGCCTGCGCCTGCGCCATCACCGCCACGGTGGTCTCGAGGTCGCTGCGCCCGAGCCGCTCGAACAGCTCAAGCGCGAAGGCGATCAGCACGCCCCCGGGCGACGGCGGCGCGTTGGTCAGCACCTCGCGGCCGCGGAACCGCGCGCGGACGGGCTCGCGCACCGCCACCTCGTAGGCGGCCAGGTCCCCGACCCCGATCGTGCCGCCGCGCTCCTGCACCCACTCGCAGATGCGCCGCCCGAGATCCCCCTCGTAGAACGGCGCGGCGCCCTCCGCGCCGTAGCGCTCGAGCGCGTCCGCGAGCTCCGGGAACCGGAACGTCTCTCCCTCCCGCAGCGGCCGACCCTCCGGCGCGTACACGGCCCGGCCCTCGTCCTCGAACAGCAGGATCGGCGCGAGGATCTTGAACAGGTACGCCTGCAGGCGGTTGACGACGACCCCCTCGCGCGCGATCTCGACGGCCGGCCGGACCAACTCGGCTAGCGGCATCGACCCGAACCGGCGCACGGCCTCCTCGATGCCCGCCGGGGTCCCGGGGACGCCGCACGACGCCGCCCCCACGTTGAAGATCTGCGGCACCTCGTCCGTGAAGTAGACCGGCGCCGGATGCAGCTCCACGCGCCGCTCGATCCCGTCGCGCCCGGGCGCGGCCACGAAGAAGTCCAAAAGCTCGGTGCGCTCCTCGTCGTGCACCAGCATGAAGCCGCCCGCGCCCAGCCCGGTCAGTGGGCTCTCCGTGACGAACGAGGTGAGCACGGCGGCGACGGCGGCGTCGATCGCGTTGCCGCCCTCGCGCAGCACGCCCGCGCCCGCCTCGGCGGTCAGCGGATGACCGGCGGCGACGACCCCGCGCGCACTCATAGGCGCACTTTATGCGCGCGGGCGGCCGATAGCTCGCCTCGGCCGCTCAGTTGTTCGGGACGAACTCCGGGATCTCGATCCCGAGGTCGCGCGGGCGCGGCTCGAAGCTCTTCGCCGTCCCGGCGCGCCGGTCGGCCGGGCGGCGGATGTTGGCGGCCGCGGTCCCCGCGGGGCGCCGCCCCGTCTCGGCCCCGTCGGCGCGCCGACCGCGGCCGTCGAAGCGCGTCGCGATCACGGTGATCCAGACCTGGTCGGTCAGCGAGTCGTCGATGTTCGCGCCGAAGATGATGTTCGCGTCCGGGTGCGCGGCCTCCTGGACGATCTTCGCGGCGTCGCTCACCTCGAGCAGCGTGAGGTCGGGGCCGCCGGTGATCGAGAGCAGGATCGAGCGGGCACCGTTCACCGACGTCTCGAGCAGCGGCGAGGAGACCGCGCGCTGGGCCGCGTCCACCGCGCGCGTGTCGCCGGAGCCCATGCCGATGCCGAGCAGCGCCTGGCCGGCGTCGCGCATCGTCGTGCGCACGTCGGCGAAGTCGAGGTTGATGAGGCCGGGCAGCGTGATCAGCTCGGAGATGCCCTGCACGCCCTGGCGCAGGACGTCGTCGGCCACCTGGAAGGCCTCGATCATCGTCGTGTTCTTGGCGAGCACCGAGAGCAGGCGCTCGTTCGGGATGACGATCAGCGTGTCGACCTCGGCCGCGAGCGCGTCGACGCCCTCCTCGGCCTGCTTGGCCCGGCGCGTGCCCTCGAAATTGAACGGCTTGGTGACGATGCCGACCGTCAGCGCGCCGACGTCGCGGGCGAGCCGGGCGACCACGGGCGCCGCGCCCGTGCCGGTGCCGCCACCGGCGCCGGCGGTGACGAAGACCATGTCCGACCCCTTGAGCAGGCGCTTGATCTTGTCCTGCTCAGCGAACGCGGCCTTGTAGCCGAGCTCGGGATCGGAGCCGGCGCCGAGGCCACGCTGCTGGCCGGCGCCGAGGTGGACGGTGACGTCCGCCATCGACTGCTGCAGCGACTGCAGGTCGGTGTTGATCGCCATGAACTCGACGCCCGGGATCTGCGCCTCGATCATCCGGTTGACGGCGTTCACGCCGGCGCCGCCGACGCCGACGACGCGGATCACCGGCGCGTGCGGGAGCGGCGGCTCGCCGATGGCGCTGAAGTCCGGGTCCTCGCGACCGTACATCGCCCCGGCTGGCTCGGGGTCCTCGGCGAAGATGCGGCTCAGGCGGTCCTTCGCGGGCGGCGGCGCCGTGCTGCTCGAATCCCGATAGGCGTGCGCGTCCTCCTCGCGGGACTCCTCGACCTCCTGGTCGTAGAACGCCGGCTCCGCGGGCTCGGGCGCCGTGCTGCGAGGTTCGGGCTCGCGCGCGGGCGGCTCGGCGCGCCGCTCCTGCTCGGGAGCGCGCTCCTTCTGCCCGGGGACCTCGGGCGCCTCAGGTGGATCGTCGACTTCGGGTCGCGCGGTCGAGCGGAACAGGTCGGCCAGGGGGCCTTCCCGCATGCTGGCCCGCTTACGATCCGCCATTCGTCAAGACCTCCTTCGCGAGCTCGCGGTAGTAGTCCGCAGCGTTGGACTTGGGATCGTACTTCAGGACGCTGCTACCGCGAACAGGCGCCTCAGCGAACTTGATCGCCTTCTTGATGCGCGACTTGAACACGAGCTCGCCGAAGTTCTCCTCGAGGATCTCGATGGCCTCCTTCGCGTGAACCGTCCGCGAGTCGAGCATCGTGGGCAGGATGCCCTCGATCTCCACCCTCGGGTTCAGGTTCTCGCGGATCATCTCGAGCGTGTTCTGGAGCTGGACGAGCCCCCGCATCGACAGATATTCGCACTGCACGGGGACGATCACCTTGTCGGACGCGGTCAGCGCGTTGACGGTGAGCAGCCCCAGGCTGGGCGGCGTGTCGATGCAGACGAAGTCGTAGTCGTCCTGGACGTCCTTGAGCGCCTTCTCCAGCGCGCGCTCGCGGCCGATCTGCGTGGACATCGCGATCTCCGCGCCGGCCAGGTCGATCGACGCCACGGCGACGTCGACCTCGCGCTCCATGATCACCTCGCGGATCGGGATGCGATGCACGAGCACGTCGTACATCGACTTCTCCACCTTGTCCGGATCGATCCCCTGGCTCATCGTCAGGTTGCCCTGCGGGTCGAGGTCGACGCAAAGCACGCGGTGACCGGACTCGGCGAACGCGACGGCGAGGTTGAGCGTCGTGGTGGTCTTCGCGACGCCGCCCTTCTGGTTCGCAAACGAGATCACCTTCATGCGCCGCGGCTCGGGGTTGGCGGCAGCGGCAACCGGGTCGACCCAGCCGCCTGGCTTGCGGCGCGGCGCGAGCGCCTCCTGCGCGGTCAGCCTCTGCTCCTCAGCCTCGTCGGCGGCCGTGCGGGCGGGCGCTGCCGGCGTCGCGGCGCGCACCTGCGGCTCGGTCGCTGACTCCTCGGCCTGGCGCAGCTGGTCGGCCACGGGCTCCGGCGCGGGCTTGCGCTCCGGCGCGGGCTGGGCGGGAGCGGGCTCCGGCTCGGCGGCCCGGGGCTCCTCGGCCGCGGGCTCGGGCGCCGGCGCCTGCTCGCGCACGGGCTCGGGAGCCTGCTCGCGCGCCGGCTCGGGGGCCTCGTCGCGCACGGGCTCCGGGCCCTCGCGGCGCACGGGCGCCTCCGCGGCGGGCGCCTGCTCGGCAGCGGACGCCTGCTCAGGCGCGGTCGGCGGCTCGGGCGCGGGCGCCATGGGCTGCGGCGCCTCGGGCTCCGCTGGCCGTGCCGGCGCCTCGTCCACCGGGCGATCGTGGGACTCGGGGCGCTGCGCGGCGCGTGATGAACGGCTGAAAAGACCCATACGCATGCGACTATTCGCACGCGCGCGCAGGTTTCCTTCCCGCGCGTAGGGGTGCATCCCCGGCTGCATGCGCACGGGCGTGGCTGGGAATCCTGAAATGATCGCCCCCGTGCCGGACCTTTTCGACAAGCGGCTCGTGATCGTCACCGGCAAGGGGGGCGTCGGCAAGTCGACGATCGCGCTCGCCATGGGGCTGGCCGCCGCCCAGCGCGGCAAGCGCACGATCGTCTGCGAGGTCGCCTCGCAGGAGCAGCTCTCGCGCCGCTTCCACCGCGCCGAGGTCGGCTACCACGAGGTCGAGCTCGAGGAGAACCTCTGGGCGATCTCGATCGACCCGGACGAGTCGATGCGCGAGTACGTGCTGCTCCAGCTCAAGGTGCGCGCGATGCGGGACCTGCTCTTCCGCTCGCGCGTCTTCAACTACCTCACCGCGGCCACGCCCGGCCTCCGCGAGCTGGTCACGATCGGGAAGATCTGGGAGCTCACCCTCGACGACCGCAAGGCCAAGCGGGGCCAGAAGTACGACCTCGTGATCGTCGACGCGCCCGCGACCGGCCACGGCGTCGGTTTTTTGCAGACCCCGCGGACGTTCGCGAACGTCGCGCGGGTCGGGCCGATCGCGAACCAGGCCGAGACGCTGCACCGCTTCATCACCAACCACAAGCGCACCGGCGTTGCGATCGTCTCCCTGCCCGAGGAGATGCCCGTGAACGAGACCGCCACGCTCGAGCACGAGCTCACCTCCACGGTCGGCGTCGCGGTCGACCGCATCCTCTGCAACGGCGTCTACCCCGAGCGCTTCTCGCCTGAGGAGGAGCCGGTGCTGGCGGGGGCGCTCGAGCGCGCCGACGGCGCCGCGCGCCTCGCCGTGCGGGCGGCCCTCGGCGAGCGGCGGCGCTCGGTCGCGCAGCGCGAGCAGCTCGCGCGGCTCGCCGAGATGACCGAGGCCCCGGTCACCACCCTGCCGTTCATCTTTGAGCCCGAGCTCGAGCGGGAACACCTCCTGCGGCTCGGGGAGGAGATCTTCTGATGGCCTCCGTCGCCGACCTCCTCGAGGGCAAGAAGGTCTGCATCTGCGCGGGCTCGGGCGGTGTGGGCAAGACCACCACCTCGGCCGCGATCGCCGCGGGCATGGCGGCGCGGGGCCTGCGCGTCGCCGTGCTCACCATCGATCCCGCCAAGCGGCTCGCTGACTCGCTGGACCTGCCGGAGCTGGGCAACACCGAGCGGCGCGTCGACCCGAAGCTGTTCGCGGAGGCGGGGGTCGAGACGAACGGTGGCGAGCTGTGGGCGATGATGCTCGACTCCAAGGCGACCTTCGACGAGGTCGTCCGCAAGCACGCGCCCGACGAGGAGACGCGCGAGCGGATCCTCTCCAACCGCATCTACCAGCAGCTTTCGGCCGCGCTCGCCGGCTCGCAGGAGTACATGGCGATGGAGAAGCTCTTCGAGATCTGGGCCGAGGACCGCTACGACCTGCTCGTCCTCGACACGCCGCCCTCGCGCAACGCGCTCGACTTCCTTGAGGCCCCCAAGCGCCTCACGCAGTTCATCGAGGGAAAGGCGCTCCAGGTGTTCATGGCCCCGACCGGGCTCGCCGCCCGGGTGGCGGGGCGCGGCGCGTCGGTGATGTTCTCCGTACTCAAGCGGATCACCGGGGTCGACCTGCTCTCGGACTTGGCCGAGTTCTTCCAGGCGTTCAGCGGGATGGTCGGCGGTTTCCGCGAGCGCGCGCGGCGCGTCAATGAGCTGCTCGCCGACGATCAGACCACGTTCCTCGTCGTCTGCGGGCCGCAGGGCGAGCCGATCGAGGAGGCCGTCTACTTCCACCGGAAGCTGGTCGAGGCCAAGCTGCCCTTCGGTGGCGTGATCGTGAACAAGGTGCGCTACGCGGGCGAGGGCGCGGGCGACCCGGCCCCCGGTGAGCTCGAGCAGCTGCTCGGCGACGCCGACCTCGCGGCGCGCGTCGAGGAAAGCTTCCGTGACTTCCGCGCCCTGGCCGAGCGTGACGCCCGCAACATCAAGCACCTCGCCTCGCAGATGCGCACGCGGGCGGTAATCCAGGTTCCCTATTTAGACTCAGACGTGCACGACTTGGACGGACTGATGGAGATCAACCGCTACCTGTTCGCGACCGGCGCGGAGGAGCGCGAGGAGATCGCGGCGTCGGCATGACGAACCGGGCGCGCAGCTTCCTGATCGCGGGCGGGCTCGTCGTCCTGCTGGTCGTCATCGGCATCGTCGCCAGCCAGAGCGGCTCCGACGACGACGGGGGCGGCGGCAGCGGCGTCGACGACACCGCCGAGCTCGAGGCGCTGTTCGATGGCATCCCCCAGTCGGGTCTCGTGGTCGGCGACCCCGACGCCCCCGTGCGCGTGGTCGAGTTCGGCGACCTGCAGTGCCCGTTCTGCGCCCAGTTCGCCGAGACGGTGCCGGACGTGATCGAGCGCTACGTGCGCACGGGGCAGATCAGCCTGGAGTTCGCGCCGCTCCACTTCATCGGCCCCGACTCGGAGGCGCTGGCGCGCCTGGTCGGCGCGGCCTCGCTGCAGGACCGGGCCTGGCCGCTGCTCGAAGTGCTCTACGCGCGCCAGGGCCCCGAGAACTCCGGCTACGCGACCGAGGACTTCCTCCGGGAGGCCGCGGAGGCCGTGCCCGGCCTGGACGTCGAGCAGGCGCTCGCGGACGCCGACTCGCAGGAGGTGACCGACATCCTCTCCGACGCGCAGGCTCGCGCGGAGGAGTTCGGGGTCGACTCCACGCCCTCCTTCTTCTGGGCGCCGAGCGGCCGAGACCGCTTCCAGCGGCTCGACGTCCCATCACTCGACATCGGCGGTTTCGCCGACGCGATCGAGCCCGTGCTCAGCCGCGCCTCCGGCTAGCCGGCGGACCCGCCCAAGAAAGGCCGAAGCCACCGAACTTCCGCTCGGTGGCCCGGCCCGCTCTTCCTGGTGTTGATCGGAATGGAAGGAAGCCTTGGGTATGAGCCCTATGAGGCGTGCGGCACGGGGTGGTCGACCTGCGCCCGGCGGCGGCGGTCGTAGCCGACCTCGGGCACGTTCCACTCGCAGGTCTCCGGCCGCGGGAACAGGTATGCGACGCGATCGGCGACCTCGCGCTGATGCTCGGTCGAGTCCTCGATGAGGCGCATCACCGGGCTCTCGTCGGGCACCGCGCGCAATACGCGGGTGGGCCGATCGTCGCGCTCAAGGCGCTCGAGGTGCTCCTGGGGAGCCTCCTCCTCGCGAGCGGCCGGCGCCTCCTCGCGCTCGGCGCGCTCCGCCTCCGGCGCGAGCTCCACCTCGTGGATCTTGTTCTGGGCGCGCGGCGCCACCGCCGGGCGCGGCGGGATCGGCTCCCACTCGGGCTCAAGGCCCCAGTCGCGCGGATCCACCGGCTCGGGGTCCGGGAACGGCTCGCCAACCGGGGCGGGCTCCTCCGCAGGGGACTCCTCCGCGGCGGGCTCCTCCGCGGCGGGCTCCTCCGCGGCCGGGACATCCTCGTCCTCAAACAGGGTCGGATCCACCGGTTCGGGCTCGACGTAGTCCTCGGCGGGCAGGGGTTCCTCCACGACGTCCAACTCCTCCGGCGCGGCCTCGCCCACCGCCGCCCACTCGTGTGTCACGGCGTCGCCGGCGTCCTCGTCGGGCGCGTCCTCGTTGCGGATGACGCGCACCTCCTGCGTCTCGCCGAGCGCGGGGTTGTCGGCCTCGGCCTCCAAGGCAGCGAGGTCCAGGTCGGCGGGCACCTCGCCGAGCTGCCACTCGGTGGTCCCGCCGCGCTGCGCGGGAGAGCCCTCGCCGACCGCGAGGCCCTCCGCGAGCAGGATCTCGTCGGCGGTGGCGCGCAGGTCGGAGCCCAGGTGCCCGCAGGCGGCGTCCCTGAGGATCGCGCGCAAAAGCTCCTCGAGCTCGGCGGCGACGTCGGCGGGCGTGAGCTCCTCGTCCCGCGGCGCGGGCTCGCCGCTCCACAGCTCGCGCTCGATCGCGAGCGCGCGATCGACGATCTCCTTGACCGCGCCGCGCTCGTGCGGCTCGGCGCACAGTGCCGCGACCCGCATCGACAGGCCCAGCTGCGCGGGGCCACCGCCCTCGAGCAGGAAGCGGAGGGCGAGCAGGTGGTCGTTGAGGCCCTCGATCACGAGGTTGCGCTCGAGCCCCGCCTCGAAGCGGCTCAGCGCGCGGCCCAGGACGCCGGGGAACCCGGCCTTGTCGCTGCGGGCCCGCGCGAACGGCGTCGAGGGGCCGGCGAGCGCGCGGGCGAACGCCGAGAGCTCAGCGAGCTCGACGCCGCCGATCCGGTAGCCGCCGGGGCGCGGCTTGCCCGCGCCGGTGGCGATCCGGCGCCAGCGGTCGTTGCCGGCGCGCACCCAGGCGTGCGGGGCGAGGGCCACGCCGCCCGTCTTGAAGAGGCGCAGGGTCGTGATCAGGCGGCGGAAGGTCTCGACGGCGCGCGCGGAGAGGTCGGCGCCGTCCTCCGTCGTCAAGTCGATGCGCGCGCAGGCGATGAACGTGGGCTCCCACGCCGCGGCGCCCATGCCCTCCGGGGCGCGGGCCTCCGCCGGGACATCGACGATGTCGCTGCGGACGATCGTGACCCCGTCGAGCCGCAGACGATCCGCGTCCATCTGGAAGCCGCGCAGGGGAACGATGATGTCCACCTCGTCCTCGCGGGCGTCCGCCAGGCTCGAGATCTCCTCGATCGCAGCGGCCATCCGGGTGTCGTCGAGCGTGAAGTCGGTGCTTCCCTGCCAGAGCCGGCAGAGGAAGAGCAGCCCGGCCTCCTGGGCGCGCACGCGGGAGTCCGGCGGCACGGGAACCCCGTGCGACTCCAGGTAGGGGCCCGCGAGCTCGGCTGCTTCGAGCGCGGCGCAGGCGGCGCCGAACGAGTCGATGCCCTGGAGCTGGGTGAGGTGGTCGCGGATGAAGCGCGCGGTCTGCGGCGTGTACTCGGCGAGCGGGGAGCCGTTGCCCGCCTCGCGCACGTCGTAGGGGATCTCCTCGCCGGCGGCGAGCAGTTCACGGAACCGCAGCGCCGCGTCGGCGGCCATCGTCTGCAAAGCCTCTTTGAGCACCAGGTCGCGCATGGCGAACTGGTTCTGCCCCGGCGGGGGGCATCCTGCGCTGCAAGCGGCCTTGCAGGGTCAGACGACGGCTAGGCCGTGACGGAACCGGCCGCGGCCCGCTGCTCTTTTTGGTTGAGCAGCCAGCGGCGCCCGTACGCCCGCATGTCCTCGATCAGCGGCACCAGGTCGCGGCCCTTCTCGGTGAGCGCGTACTCGACGCGCGGCGGCACCTCCGGGTAGGTGCGCCGCTCCACGATGCCGCACTCCTCGAGCGCCTTGAGGCGCAGCGAGAGGGTGCGCGGGCTGATGCCCTCAAGCGAGCGCTCGAGCTCGCAGTAGCGCCGGCTGCAATCCGCGAGGTCGCGGATCACCAGGAGGGTCCACTTACCGGAGATGATCTCCGCAGTTGCACAAACGGGACAGCTGGTGTCCATGAGAAGTCAGTGACGTGCCGGTCGAGGCAGGGCCTCGGGATCGCTCATTCCCCGGCTCTCTTGGCGAGTATAGCCAAAGCTTCATCTATTGAAGTGAGGGTGCGCCACCTCGGCGCGCCCGCTGCAGCCGGAGATTAGCCGGGCCGTCCGGCGGAACCGGGCGGCGCGGTGCCGGCCGGGGGAGCCACCGGGGGCGCGGCCCCGCCGCCGTTCGCCATCACCTGCTCGATTCCGCTCGCGCGCTGGCCGCCGGCGGCGAGCATCAACTTGAAGTCGTGCGGATTGGACGCGGCCTCGAGCGCGACCTCCTCCTCGACGGCCCCCTCCATCACCTTCTTGAGCAGCGCCTGGTCGAAGGTCTGCATGCCGTAGTACTCGCCCTCGGCGATCACCTCGCTGATCTTGCCGGTCTCCTCCGGGCTCAGGATCAAATCCTGCACGCGACCCGTGACCACGAGCACCTCGCAGATCGCGACGCGGCCCGAACCGCCGGCGCGCTTGACGAGGCGCTGGCCGACGACGCCGCGCAGGGTCGAGGCGAGCATGACGCGGGCCTGGTGCTGGAGGTGCGGCGGGAAGAAGTCGATGATCCGGTTGACCGTCTCGGTCGCGTCCATCGTGTGGAGCGTCGAGAGCACGAGGTGCCCGGTCTCCGCGGCGGCGAGCGCCGTGCGGACGGTCTCCTCGTCGCGCATCTCGCCGATCAGGATCACGTCGGGGTCCTGGCGCAGGACGCGCCGCATTGCGCGCGCGAAGCTCTCGGTGTCCTGGCCCACCTCGCGCTGGTTGATGATCGAGCGCTTGTCCTGGTGCAGGTACTCGATCGGATCCTCGAGCGTGACGATGTGGCGGGAGCGCGTCGAGTTGATGTGGTCGATCATCGCCGCCAGCGTGGTCGACTTGCCCGAGCCGGTCGTGCCGGTGAGCAGCACGATTCCGCGCTGCTCGTCGGCGAGCTTGCGGATGACCGGCGGCAGGTCGAGCTCATCGATGGACTTGACCTGGAACGGGATCGCGCGCAGCACGATCGAGACGTGGCCGCGCTGGCGGAAGGCGTTGACGCGGAAGCGGGAGAGGCCGGGGATCGCGTACGAGAAGTCGGCCTCGCCGTCGGCGTCGAACTCGGCGCGCACGCGCTCGTCGGTGATGATGTGGGCGAGCGCCGCCTCGGTGTCCTCGGGCTTAAGAGGCTCCGTGCCCTCGACCGGCCGCAGCTCGCCGTCGATGCGCGCCATCGGCGGCGACGGGACCTTCACGTGCAGGTCGGAGCCCTCGTGCTCGATGAGGTAGTGGAGCGCGGCGTCGATGTCGAAAGCCATCGCCTCCTTATCGGGCTCCGGCCGGGCGCGCTTTAGGCTGGCGAGCGGGGCTCGACGCACTGGCGCGCCGGGCGCTGCTAGACAAACGGGAATGCCGATTCGCCTCCTGGTCGCTCTCTGCGCCCTCGCGGCGCTCGCCGCCTGCTCCCGCGGCGAGGGGGAACCCGAGCGCGAAAAGCCGGCGCCGGGCGCGCCGAACATCGTCGTCGTCATGACCGACGACCAGGCGCTCGACACGATGCGCGCGATGCCGCGGACGCGGCGCCTTTTGGGCGGCTCGGGCGTCACCTTCGAGGCCGCGGTCGCGAGCTTCCCGCTGTGCTGCCCGTCGCGCGCGACGTTCCTCACCGGCCGCTACGCGCACAACCACGGCGTGCTCGACAACAGCGCGCCGAAGGGCGGCATCGGCCGCCTCGACCAGGAGGAGACGCTGCCGGTGTGGCTGCGCCGCGCGGGATATCGCACGGCGTTCGTCGGCAAGTACCTGAACGGCTACGGCAAGGACGAGCACGGCGGACCGAAATACGTGCCGCCCGGCTGGGACGAGTGGTACGGGATGACCTCGAAGACGAAGACGGCGCCGTTCGACTACGAGCTGAACGTGAACGGCGAGCTGCAGCGCTTCGGGGACGCCGAGGACGACTACAAGACCGACGTCCTCGCCCGCCTGAGCCGCGACTTCGTGCGGCGCGCGGCGCAGCGGAAGGAGCCGTTCTTCCTCTGGGTCGCGACCTCGGCCCCGCACGTCGGCGACGCCCTGCCCGGCTCGGACCGCAACCCGCTGCCCGCACCGCGCCACCACGGCGCGTTCGAGGGCGCCCGCGCGCCCCGGGGACCGGCCTTCAACGAGGCCGACGTGCGCGACAAGCCGGCCAACGTGCGCTCCGAACGGCGCCTGCGGGGCAAGCGGCTCCGCCGGATCGACGACACCTACGTGAGCCAGCTGGAGGCCCTGCTCGCGGTGGACGACCTCGTCGCGGAGCTCGTGCGGGAGCTGCGCCGCGCCGGCGCGCTCCGGAACACCATCGTCGTCTTCACCTCCGACAACGGGTACCTGCGCGGCCAGCACCGCATCGACTCGGGGAAGTCCCGCCCCTACGAGGAGGCGATCCTCGTGCCGCTTTTGGTCCGCGGCCCGGGCTTCCCCAAGGGGGTCACGACCAAGAACCCGGTCGTAAACGCCGATCTGGCGGCGACGTTCCTCGCCGCCGCGAGGGCGCGCCCCGACGAGCCGGTCGACGGCGTGCCGCTCACCCGGGCGCTGCGGCCGGCGGGCGCCAAGCGGGCGGTGCTGATCGAGGTCTTCGAGCGCAAGGCCGACCAGTTCCAGGGCCTGCGCACGGCCCGCTACACCTACGTCGAGCGGGACGGCGACCGCGACGAGCTCTACGACCTGCGCGAGGACCCGGCGCAGCTTCGCAACGTGATCGACGACCCGCGGTACGCGCGGGTGCGCGAGGAGCTCGCGCGGCGGCTGGCGCAGCTGCGGGACTGCCGGGGCAAGGACTGCCGGTAGCGCTGGCCGCGCCGGGGCCTCGGCGGCTGCGCGCAGCGTCGGGGATCAGGCGGCGAAGGCGGCGGGCGCGTCGTTAGCGCGGACTCGCGGCCACCGCTGCGCCCGAATCCGCGATCTGTACGACGGGGTCGTAGTTGTCGCGAATCGCGCGGAACCACCTCGCGAGTCCGCGATGGCGACGACGGGGTCGTACGTATCGCGGATTCGCGATGCGGACGGCAGCGCCCGCGGTGGGGCCACCGCACTGGCGACCGGCGACTCTTACGCCACGTCGCGCAGCTTCTGCGCCTCGGCGAGGCTCTGGAGCTTCTTGAGCGACTGGTTCTCGATCTGGCGGATGCGCTCGCGCGTGACGTTGAAGGTGCGGCCCACCTCGTCGAGCGTGCGCGGGTGCTCGCCGCCGAGGCCGTAACGCAGCTCCAGCACGCGGCGCTCGCGGTAGGAGAGGTTCTCCAGCGCCTCGCGCAGCGCCTCCTTGGTCAGCAGGTCGGCGGCGCGCTCGAAGGGGGACTCGGCCTTCTCGTCGGCGATGAACTGGCCGAACTCGGACTCCTCCTCATCGCCGACCGGCTTTTCGAGGGAGACCGGCGCCTGCGCGGAGCGCTTGATCTGGTCGACCTCCTCGGGGTCGATGCCGGTGACCTCGGCGATCTCCTCCGGGGTGGGCTCGCGGCCCAGCTCGGTGACCAGCTTGCGCTCGGCGCGGCCGATCTTGTTGAGCTTCTCCACGACGTGCACCGGGATGCGGATCGTGCGCGCCTTGTCGGCGAGCGCGCGGGCGATCGCCTGCCGGATCCACCACGTCGCGTACGTCGAGAACTTGAAGCCCTTGCGGTAGTCGAACTTCTCCGCCGCGCGGACGAGCCCGAGCGTGCCCTCCTGGATCAGGTCGAGGAAGGGCAGGCCCTGGTTGCGGTAGTTCTTCGCGATGGAGACCACGAGGCGGAGGTTCGACTCGACCATCTTCTGCTTCGCATCGAGGTCGCCGCGCTCGATGCGCTGCGCGAGCTCAACCTCCTCCTGCGCGGTCAGCAGCCGGACCTTGCCAATGTCCTTGAGGAAGAGCTGCAGGGAGTCGGTCGTGACGTCCGGCTTGAGGTCGAGAGCCGCCGAACGTCGGCGTCGGCGCCGATCGCCGGGCACCTCCGCTGCCGGCTGCGCCGGGTCCAGGTCGTCGACGAGCTCAACGCCCTGGCTCTCGAGATACGCGTAAAGCTCCTCGATGTCGCCGTCGTCGACCTCGACCTCGGAGAGCGCGCTCGCGATCTCTCCGTAGCCGATTACTCCCTCGTCCCTCCCCTTCGCGAGGAGAGCCTTTACCTCCTCCAGTTCCTGCAGTTCCGCGACTAGCACTCGCTTGGCCTCTCTATGTGATGGTCGGATCTAGGTTGTCTTGGCCGCGTCCCGTCGGGACGCTTGGCGCCGTTCGAGAGACTGAGCCCCGGCTTCGCTGTCAAAAAAAAGCGCGGATCGAAGCGGATCCGCCTCACCCCCGCCGGGTGTGGATCCCAGCGCGCGCAGGCCTCAAGAGTCTGCCCGAATCGTAGCCATTGGCTCATCCAAGTCAACGCCTTGCCTCTTCCTTACGGCCTCCCTGGCGACGTTCTTGCAACTGCCCGCGTGCCATCCGTGGGCCGTACGACGCTTCGCAGCAACACCAGCCGCTCCATGGGGTTACATTGCCGTCGCGAGAGAGGGTACGAGGTGAATACCTCGCCGACGCGTTTTCAATCCCATGTCCGACGAAACCGATAGGGGCCCGGCCGAGCCCACGGCTGGCGTCTTCGGGAACCTGCCCTCGACCCGGCCCGGCAGTCGCAGCCCGCGCCGGGACCGAAAGCGCGCCGCGAGCGCGAACGCCGACGGCTCCGCGGCCAAGGCCGACGCCGCGTCCGGTCACGGCCCCGCGCCGCCCCCGCGGACCGAGACGAAGGCCACCCCAGGCCGCGGGAACGCCGCCACCGACGCGCCCCCGGCGGGAGGCGAGGAGCGCCGGACGACGACGCCCACCCCGGGGCAGGCGCGGGCGCGGATCGAGAGCGTGGAGGACCTGGCGTGGGCGGGGGTCGCGGTGGCCGCCACGGCCGCGACCGCCGGCGTCCGGCTCTTGAGCCGCGCGCTGGACGCCCTGCGGCCGCCCCGCCAGCGGCCTTGACGGGCGCGGCCGGCGAAGCGCGTCCCGCGCGGGGGCGGCGCGTGGGCGTCTCGCGGGCGCGCCGGGCGCGCGACTGGCTGCGCGCGTTCTGGCACCGCGCCTACCGGGAGAACATCACCGGCATGGCGGCGATGGTCGCCTACAACCTCGCCCTCGCGCTCTTCCCGTTCGCCCTGCTCGTGCTCTTCGTCTTCGGCCGGGTGCTCGGCAGCGGCGACATCCAGGAGACGGTGGTCAACGACCTTCAGGGGATCTTCCCCGCGGTCGAGCAGGACGAGCTCGAGCGCGCGATCGAGCGCATCCGCGACAGCTCGACCACGATCGGCGTGGCGGCCGCGATCGGCGCGATCTGGATCGGCGCCTCGTTCTGGGGCGCGATGGACACGGCGTTCTGCCGGATCTACCACGTCGAGTGCCGCGGCTGGCTCGAGCAGAAGCGCTTCGCGCTGCTCATGCTGCTCGTCGTCACTGTCTTCCTGGCGGCGAGCGTGGTCATCCCGCTGGCCGAGAACCTCGCCGTGTCGAGCGCGGACGATTTGCCCTTCGGCCTCGACCGCGTGCAAGGGGTGCGCAGCGTGGCGGTGCTCGCCGCGGCGCTCACGATCACGTTCGGGATCGTGAGCCTCATCTACTACGCCGTGCCGAAGGGCCACGTGCCCTGGCACGCGGTCTGGCCCGGGGCGCTGTTCGTCACGGTGACCACCGCGGTCGCCAACGCCGCCTTTCCCTTCTACCTGACCGAGATTTCCGACCTGGAGCGCTTGGGCGGCGCGCTCGGCTTCATCCTCGTCGCGCTGATCTGGTTCTACATCGTCGCACTGGCCCTGCTGGCGGGCGCCGTCATCAACGCCCTGCGTTACGAGGTGCGCGACACGGGGAGCATCGACCTCCCGTGAGGGCGCCCGCCCGGGTCACGCTGCTCGCCGACCCCGCGTCGGGCCCGGTGACGGCGACGGGACCGGTCACCTCGGTGCAGGAGGCCGAGATCGAGCTCCCGGCCGACGCCTTCCACGAGCTTTGGCGCGCCCACCATCTCGAGCGCCTGGCGCGCGCCTACTGGCGGTTTTTGTCGAAGGCGACGCTGGGGCTGGTCCGCGTGGTCTACGCGCCGGACTCGCGAACCGTCGTGCTGCTCACCCGCAGCCTGCCGCTTCTGCGCTTCCGCCGGCCGGATTACGCGGCCGGCCGCGGCGTCGGACAGGTCACGTGGCGGATCGAGCGCGGCCTGCTGGTCGCGCGCAGCGGGCGCGGGCGCGGGTTTCTGCGGATCACCGTGCGCGCCCTCGAGGCGGGCCCGGAGCTCGCCCGCCTGCGGGTGAGCTGCGAGGTCGCGAGCTTCTACCCCGCGCTGCGGGGCGGCGGGCGCTTCGCGCGCCTGGGCGCCCTGCTCTACAGCGCGACCCAGCTGCGCATCCACGTCTGGGTCACGCGCGGCTTTCTCCGCTCGCTCGAGCGCTTCGACATCATCGCCTCGTCGATGGACGAGCTCGCGGGACCGAGGCCGCTCGGCCGCCCCTGAGCGCTACGCGCGGCCCTCGAACTCCCTGACCGCCGCGCGCATGGCCGTGCGCGCGTCCGCCGGTTCGAAGTCGAAGAGCCCCATCCCCGACGGGTCGCGGACGACCGTCTCGGTCCCCAGGCCCTCGATCAGCGGCCGCGCCACGCCGGGGTCGACCGGCGTGATCAGCCCCACCCACAGCGACGAGAGCCGGGGCGTGAGCAGGGGCACGGCGAGCCGCCGCCGCGAGCGCATGCCCATCGCCTCCGCGGCGATGTCCATCAGCCCGCCGTAGGTGGTGACGTCGGCGCCGCCCAGCTCGAGCTCCCGGCCCCAGGCGGCGCGTACGTCCGGCACGTCGGCGAGGTAGCGCACCACGTCGTCGATGCCGATCGGCTGGGTGCGGACCGACACCCAGCGCGGCGTGATCATCAAGGGCAGCCGGCGCACGAGGTGGGCGACGATCCGGAACGACTCGCTGCCCGCCCCGAGTACGGTCGCCGCGCGCGCGTAGGTGACCGGCACACCCGCGCTCGCGAGCGCGCTCGCCGTGTCGTGCCTGCTTTCCAGGTGCTTCGAGCCGCCGTCGCTCAGCCCGCCCAGGTACACGATCAGCTCGACGCCCGCGCGCCGCGCGGCCTCGGCCGCGTTGCGCGCTCCGCGCGCGTCGCCCTCGGCGAAGTCGCCGGCGGATCCGCGCCCCATCGAGTGCACGAGGTAGTAGAGGACGCTCACGCCCTCCAGGGCCTCGTCGAGCCCCTCCCGCTCGAGCACGTCGGCGCGGCGCACCTCAGCGCCCGCGGCCGCAAGGCGGTGGGCGCGCTCGGGGATGCGCGCCAGCGCGCGCACGGGCTCACGGCGCTCGCGCAGCTCGAGCGCGAGGCGCTCGCCGATGTAGCCGGTGGCGCCGAGGATGCCGTGCAGGCGGTCGCTCACGCGAGGCTTCTACCCCGCCGGGCGGCAATCACGCCCGGGCGACGGCCTCAGCCGTAGCGCCCGCCGGTGATCTCGCGCAGCTTGGCCCGGTCGTGCGTGGCGCGCACCGTGCGCACCGTGCCGGAGCGCGAGCGCATGATCAGCGACTCGGTCGAGGCCTTGCCCCCGGAGAGGTAGCGCACTCCCTGCAGGAGCTCGCCGTCGGTGACGCCGGTGGCGGCGAAGAAGACGTTGTCGCCCTTGACGAGCCGGTCCTGGTCGAGGACCTCGTCGAGGTCGTAGCCGGCGGCGATCGCGGCGTCGCGCTCGCGGTCGTCGCGGGGCCACAGGCGCCCGAGGAAGCGCCCGCCCAGGCACTTGATCGCCGCGGCCGAGATCACGCCCTCGGGCGTGCCGCCGATGCCCCAGAGCAGGTCGACGGCGCCGCTGCCGGTGACCGCGAAGAGCGCGGCGGAGACGTCGCCATCGGTGATGAAGCGGATCCGGGCGCCGACCTCGCGGATCTCCTTGACCTTGTCGGCGTGGCGCTCGCGGTCGAGCATGATGACCGTGACGCCCTCGGGCGTCGTGCCCTTGCGCTCGGCCACCTTGCGGATCACCTCGGTGAGCGGCTCGTCGAGGCTGAGCAAATCGGCGATCTCCGGGCCGCCGGCGATCTTCTCCATGTACACGCACGGCCCGGGATCGAACATCGTGCCGCGCTCGGCCAGGGCGATCACCGAGAGCGCGGACGGCATGCCGCGCGCGCACAGGCGCGTGCCCTCGAGCGGATCGACAGCGATGTCCACCTCCGGCGGGCTGCCGTCGCCGATCGCCTCTCCGTTGTAGAGCATCGGCGCCTCGTCCTTCTCGCCCTCGCCGATCACGACGATGCCGTCCATCGGCACAGTCTCGAGCAGGAGCCGCATCGCGTCGACCGCGGCCTGGTCGGCGGCCTCCTTGTCTCCGCGCCCCACCCAGCGAGCCGCGGCGAGCGCCGCCGCCTCGGTCACGCGTACGAGCTCCAGCGCGAGGTTGCGGTCGGGCGTGCTCGGGTCGCGGACGTCATGGGAGATGACACCCATCGATCCCGCAGGCTACCTCCCGCCGGGAGTGATTGCGCGCACTTCGGCCACCTCCCTCACCCGGCGCGGGGCGGCGGCCCCTAGA
The DNA here is from genome assembly GCA_036564135.1 of Solirubrobacterales bacterium. Classification (GTDB taxonomy): domain Bacteria; phylum Actinomycetota; class Thermoleophilia; order Solirubrobacterales; family 70-9; genus RSA11. The sequence goes on along the minus strand of DATCLC010000084.1, from coordinate 5,929 downwards.
CGGTTCCCGGGGCCTTGCGGCCCCTGCGGCCGCCGCCCTCGAGCGAACGCAAAAAACCGATGGTCGCGATCGCGACCGTGCACGCCAGCGCGATCCAGTACCCGTAGGCGAGCCCCACGCCGGTCTCGGCGACGGTCGAGCCAGGCCGGTCGATGATGCCGTTGTAGGCGATCAGCACGAAGGCCCCGAAGCCGGCCACCATCGTCATCTCGCCCGGTGGGTACGACAGCGCGTGACCGCGCACGAGGATCCAGCCGAGGATCGCCGGCGCGAACGCGGCGAGCAAAAGCAGCCAGCGCAGGATCGGGAACGTCTCCCATCCCGTGCACTCGAATTCGCCCGTCCCGCAGATGAACGCGTCCGGGTTGAAGTCGGGGCCTTGCTCGCGCTGCGGATTCGGCTCCAAATCGAACCAGGGCAGAAACAGCAGGCTCACCACGAGGAGCACGGACGCGACCGCGCCGACGACGGTGCGGTTGCGATGCAGGCGCGAAAACTCCATCCCCGCCCGCGAGCGTACCCCAGCAACACCGTCCGGGGAAACACCTCCCTGCTCGCCCGACCACGGCACGGCGGCCGAGCGGGTGGCCGCGTGCGCGACACGCAGCTGATCGAGCGCGGCCGCGGCGCTCCCAACGGGCGACCGGCGATCGGCGACTGACAACCAAACCCCGCGATCACCAATAGATTCCCGCGCTATGGAGATCGAAGGCGCAGGAGCATTGGTGTTCGGCGGGGCCTCCGGGCTCGGCGAGGCGACGGCGCGCCGTCTGCACGGCGCCGGTGCGCGGGTGGTGATCGCCGACCTCAACGCGGAGCGTGGCGAGCAGGTCGCGGACGAGCTCGGCGAGGGCGCGCGCTTCGTGAAGGCGAACGTCCTGGAGTCCGAGCAGGTCCAGGCCGCGGTCGACGCCGCCGCCGAGGCCGACGGCGGCCTGCGCATCTCCGTCTGCTGCGCGGGCATCGCGTGGGCCCAGCGCACCGTCTCCAAGCGCGGCCCGCACGACCTTGAAGTCTTCGAGAACGTCGTCAAGGTCAACCTGATCGGCACGTTCAACGTCCTGCGCCTGGCCGCGGCCAAGATGAACGACAACGAGCCGAACGAAGGCGGCGAGCGCGGCGTATGCATCAACACGGCCTCCGTCGCCGCGTTCGACGGGCAGATCGGCCAGGTCGCCTACGCGGCGTCCAAGGGCGGCGTCGCCTCGCTCACGCTGCCGGTGGCGCGCGACCTCGCCGACCGCGGCATCCGCGTGATGACGATCGCGCCCGGGCTCTTCGACACGCCGATGTTCGCGCTGCTGCCCGCGCCGGCGCGCCAGGCTCTCGGCGAGGGGGTCCCGTTCCCCCGGCGCCTGGGCAATCCCGACGAGTACGCGCAGCTCGCCCAGCACATCGTCGAGAACCCGATGCTGAACGGCGAGATCATCCGCCTCGACGGCGCGCTGCGCATGCCGCCGAAGTAGCGGCGCGTACACCGTCCACACCCAGACCCCCGCGCTCCGGCGAGCGCGCGAAGACGTCGCCATACGCAGGGGAATCGCACGGCGGGCGCCGTAGAGAGCGCCCGCCCCGGGGAACGGACGGGCGAGGGTTAGCGCGGCTGGTCGGTCAGTCGCGCGCGGCGGCGGCGATGCCCAGGACCGGGTCCTGGTCGTCGAGCGCGCCCGTCTTTGGGTCGGCGAGGCGAAGGGCCTCGACCAGCCCGCGGTCGCGACGCAGCCGCATCTCCGTGAGCGGCTGCAGAACCCCGCGCAGCGCGAGCATGCCCCCGACGAAGCGCGGCGCCCAGACGCGGTCGAGGCGCCGCTCCACGGCGCGCTCGATGGCGTCGACGGCGACCGAAAGCGGGACTGGGCGCCGCACGAAGCGGGGCATCGCGCCCATCGCGGCTCGCGTCGAGGGGTGGGCGAAGCTCGCCCGGACGAGGTCGGTGTCGATGAAGCCGAAGTACGCGCAGCCCACGCGGACGCCCTGCGGGCGCATTTCCGCGCGCAGGGCGTTGGTGAGCGCCTCGACGCCGGCCTTCGAGGCCGCGTAGGGACCCATCAGCGGCGCGTGGGCGGCCGCCGCCAGCGACGCGATGTTGAGCAGATACCCGCGGCGCTCGATGAGGTGGGGCAGGACGGCGCGGTCGGTCCGCCAGACGCCCATCAGGTTGACCTCGAGCGCGCGCTCGACGCTCTCCGGGGGCGCGGTGGCGAGCGCGCCGACCATGTGGATGCCCGCGTTCGCGATCGCCACGTCGATGCCGCCGAAGCGCTCGACCGTGGCCTCGGCGGCAGCCGCGAGCGCGTCGGGGTCGGTGACGTCGGCCTCCGCCCACAGCGCCCGCTCGCCGAGCTCGGCGGCGCGCCGCTCGAGCAACTCGGGCTCAAGTCCGACGAGGGCCACGTTCGCCCCGCGCGCGTGCAGGCGCTCCGCCGCCCCGGCGCCGATGCCGCGCGCCGCGCCGGTGATCAGGACCGTGCGGCCCTCGATCGGGTGGCGCCCCGCCATCAGGCGACCTCGGCGGGCACCCGCTCGGGCACGCTCGCCGGCGCGGGGTGAAGCTCGTACTCAGACGGGCGCAGGCGGCGCATCTCCAGCGCCCAGCGCCAGGTCGAGTGCGGCCAGAGCGTGATGTTGCGCCCGCGCGAGTCGACGTACCAGTTGCTGCACGAGCGCGACCAGACCGCGCGCGCGAGGTGCTTCTGCAGGCGCCGGTTGTAGGCGTCCTGCGCCGAGGCCTTCGGCGCGATGCCGCCGGCGCCGCGCTCGCGGACCGCGCGCATCGCCTGATCGGCGAGCTCGATCTGGTGCTCGGCCATAAACACGACCGAGTTGTGCCCGAGCCCCGTGTTCGGACCGAGCAGAAAGAACAGGTTCGGGTAGCCGGCGACCATCGTGCCGCGGTGCGCCTCGATGCCGTCCGCCCAGTCGTCGGCGAGCAGGCGGCCGCCGACGCCGCGGATCTCGACCGCGCTCCCCATCGCCTCCACGTCGAACCCGGTGGCGAGGATGATCGCGTCGACCTCGCGCTCGACGCCGCCGGCGACGATGCCCTTCGGGGTGACGCGCTCGATCGAGTCGGTGATCACGTCGGCCTTGGGCTGGTCGAGCGCTCGGTAGTAGTCGTTCGACATCAGCAGGCGCTTGCACCCGAACTCGAAATGCGGCGTGAGCTTGCGGCGCTTGACCGGGTCGGTGACCTGGCGCGCCAAGTGGCGGCGCCCGATGCCCTCGAAGATGCGTCCGAAGCGCTCGCCCTTCACCGCGTTAAGCACGACGAGCTCGAGCAGCCAATAGATCCCCCAGCGGTAGGCGCGCTGCAGCGCCGGGAAGCGGCGGTAGAGCTGGCGCTCGAAGCGCGGGATTCGGCGGTCGACCTTGGGCAGCACCCAAGGCGCGGTGCGCTGGTAGAGGTCGAGGCGCGCGACCTTGGGCATGATCTCCGGCACGAGCTGAATCGCGCTCGCTCCGGTTCCGATCACGGCCACGCGCTTGCCCTCGAGCTCGTAATCGTGGTTCCACTCCGCGGAGTGGAACACCTCCCCTTCGAAGTCCTCGATCCCCTCGAAGTGCGGCTTTGAGGGGATGTGCAGGCCGCCGATCGCGCTCACGATGAACTGGGCGGCGACCTCGTAGGGGCCGTCGGGCCCCTCCAGCCGGCAGCGCCAGAGCGCGGCGGCCTCGTCCCAGTGCGCGGCGACGGCCTTCGTTTTGAAGCGGATGTGGCGGCGGATGTCGTACTTGTCGGTGACGCGCTCCAGGTACTCGCGGATCTCGTGCTGGGGCGCGTACATCTGGCTCCAGTCCGGATTCGGCTCGAACGAGAACGAGTACATGTGCGATGGCACGTCGCAGGCGCACCCGGGATAGGTGTTCTCGCGCCAGGTGCCGGCCACCGAGTCGGCCTTCTCGACGACCAAGAAGTCCTCATCGCCCCGGGAGCGCAGCTTGATCGCCATGCCGAGCCCGGAGAACCCGGAACCGACGATCAGGGTGCCAACCCGCTCCTCCGCATGCGGGGTGGCGCCGTTGCCGTTGGAGCTGATCTGCGCCGTCGCCATACCTACAGTCCTGTAAGTTACAGTCGTGTAGCCTAGCACAGAGCGCCGCCGGAGCAACGCACATGTCCACCGCCGATACAGCCCCCCGCACGCGCGTCCGCCTCTCCGCCCCCGAGCGGCGCGAGCAGATCCTCGACGCGACCAAGTCGATCGTCGGCGAGCGCGGCTTCCACGGGGTTTCCATCGACGCCGTGGCACGCCGGGCCGGCATCACCCGCCCCGTCGTCTACTCGCATTTCGACGATCTGCCCGGCCTGCTGCGAGCGCTCATCGACCGCGAGGCGGCCCGCGCGCTCGCGCAGCTGCTCGCGCTCCTCCCCCAGCGCGGCGACGAGGCCCGCCCCGACCTACTCCTCAGCGGCGCGCTGCGCGCCTTCCTCGAGGCCGTGCGAGCCGACCCGGTGACCTGGCGATTGGTCCTCATGCCCCCGGAGGGCACCCCGGCCGCGCTCCAGGAGCAGGTCGCGCACACGCGCCGCGCAGTCACCGAGCAGCTCGCCCGCATCGCCCCCGAGGCCCTTGAGGCCGCGGGCCGCGAGGCCCCGCCCGACCCCGAGCTCACCGCGCTCTCGCTGCAGGCGATCGCGGAGGAGTGCGCCCGCCTCTTGCTCGAGGACCCGAAGCGCTACCCGATCGACAGGTTGGTCGCGAACGCGAGCTGGATGCTCGGCCTGGTGGGCCTCGACCGCAAGCGCTAGCCCCCGCCGCATCGCGAGATCGCGCTTAAAGCTCCGGGGGGCCCGAACCGCGCACTCGCGAAACCCCGCCCCGCGAGCTCGCACTTAAGGCTTCGGGGAGCCGTAACCGCGCGTTCGTCACGGTCCATTCAGCCCTGGTTGCCGTTTTCCGGCAACGAGGGCTGAACGCGCGGTTTGGGGCTGGACGTCGGGGGGCTGGACGTCGGGAGGGGGCTGGACGTTGCCGATGGGTCAGTCCGTGCCCGTGTATTCCGGGTCGCGGGTCACCCGCTTGCGCCACGGCGGGGCCACCGCGAACCGGGTCGCTCGGTCGCGCTCGCTGAGCGCCCGAACCGGCACCAGCCGCACCGCGCCCGCCGGGGTCCAGCGGTGCGGCTCGGGGTCACCGGGCTCGTAGGCGTGGCCCGCGTGGCTGCCGCCCGCGATGTAGTAGGTGCGCGTACCCGGGCCCCAGCCGCTGCGCTTCACGAAGCCCGCGTCCGAGGGCCAGTTGCCGACGCCCGGGCGGTGGTTGTAGCCGTGGTGGGAGCTGGCGCGGACCGCGACCTGCTCGCCGTCGATGCGCACTTGGAACGACTCCCAGTCGTCGGCGTGGTAGCCGCGCTCGCCGAGCACGGCCCGCATGGTCTGGCTGCCCGGGTAGTAGGCCCAGTAGTGCAGGTAGAGCCTCCCGTAGCGCTCGCCGCTGCAGTCGCGCTGCGGGGGAGCGGCATGCGGCTTGCGGCAGTCGAGCGCCTCCACGAAGAGCGTGACGGGCTCGCCCGCGAGCGACTTCGTCACCAGCCCGCTCTCCGGGCCCAGCGAACAGGGGTCCTCGCGGCAGGAGCGGAAGTCGACGGGCAGCGCCCGCATCCCCTCCTCGTAGCGCAGCTCCGGCGCATGCTCGCGCGCGAGCGCCGCGAGCTCCGGGCCGAGCGCGGCGGCGAGCTCATCGCGCCCGCAGGCCCCGTCGAGCCGGGCGGCACAGGTGATCTTCGCCGCGACGGCGCGGGCGAGCTCCAACCCCGGGACCCGCATCCCCGCGGCGGCCGCGGCGGCGAGCGCGAGCGCCACCAAGAACACCAGCGCCACCCACTCGGGGCTCGCCTGGCCCTGCGCGCTCGCGAGCCGTCCGCGTACCAGCATGCGAACGCCGACCCCGCCGGGGCGCACGAGATGCGCGCGCTACGCGCCGAAAGA
>DATCLC010000083.1:0-2755 GCA_036564135.1 Solirubrobacterales bacterium | reverse complement strand
CGACTTGCGCTGCGGCTCGGGCAGGTCCGGCGAGAGCAGGCGCAGCTTGAGCTTGCCGCGTCGCGCCGCCCGCTTGCCGGCCTTCAGGCGGACCCGCAGGACCCGTTGCCCGCCCGGGGCGAGCTCGCCGACCGCCACGGTCCAAGCCTTGCCCCGCTTCGCCGCGCCCTTGGCCTTCACCTTGACGCCGCGCGGCGCGCGCAGGCGGACGCGCACGTCGCGGGCCGCGGCAGCGCCGTCGTTGCGCATGACCAGCTTGACGACGGCAGCCTTGCCCCCGCGGCGCAGCACGCGCGCCCGCTTGGTCGCCTGGGCCGCGAACCTGAGCTGAGACACAACTCCCTCCGCACGCAGCGCCACCGTGACCGCGCCGTCGGGGTCGTTGCTTTCGATGCGCAGGGTCGCGGACAGCTCCCCGGGCTGCACGGGCGTCACGCTCACCCGGATCGTGCAGTGAGACCAGCTCGCGGGCTCGATCCAGCGGTCGACGCAGTCCGCCCCGTCCACGGCGAAGGCGTCCGCGTCGGCGCCCACGAGCTCGGTGCCGCTGACGTTCAGGTTCGCGGTGCCCGTGTTTCGCACCCTGAGCTCGGCCGTGCCGTCCTCGCCCACGCGCACGGCGCCGAGGTCGAGCTCGTGGTCCACCTGGATCCTGGGCTCGGGACCCGGGGTACCGGTGCCCCTCAGCGGGATCTCGATCGTCCGCGGGTAGGCGGTCGTGGTCACGACGAGCCTGGCCTTCTTCTCGCCGACGCTCTTCGGCCCGAAGGAGACCGCCGCCATGCACTCCCCTTCGCACTGGCCCGTCGGCACGTTCGCCCAGAACTCGCTCGCGTCCGGGCCCTCCAGCGACCAGCTGAGGATGCGGAAGCTGCCCGGCGCCTTGATCGCGAAGTTCGCCCCGGCGCCGCCGATGTTGGCGGCCACGCTGCCGAAGTCGAAGCGCTCCGGCGCCTCGACGCGCTGGCGCCCGGGCATCCAGATCATCGCGGTGTAGCTCTGCAGGCAGGTGTAGGCCACGCCGTAGGGCGTCTCCGGAACGCCGGTGTGGATGAGGCGAGCCTCGCCGAGGTAGCACGGGCGGTCGCCGTCCTCGACGCGGTCGGGCAGGGGCGTCGAGCCCGCGCCGCCGCGGTTGCCCCAATAGACGGCGGGGTCGAGGCCGGCGCCGACCGCGACCCAGCGGCCGCCGGGGCCGGGCTCCACGCCGATCGCCGCGAGGCGCGTCCAGCCCCCGGACCACGCGGGCCAGATCCGGCGCGGCGCGCCGAAGGTGAACCCGCCGCCCGCCGTGGCGACGTTCGGGATCGCGGCCAAGAGCTCCCCGTCCTGGCCGAGGACGAGGATGTCCGGGCGCCCGTCGGGCTCGAGGCCCGCGGGGATCCCGCCGGGCGCGTCGGGGAATCCGACGTCGCCGACCGCGAGCGCGCGGATCGGCCCCCAGCTCGGATCGCTGTAGGCGACGCGCGAGGACTCGAAGGTGCCGGGCTCGCTCGCGCCGAGGTAGACGCTCACCTCGCCGTCCTCGCGGCCCACGATCAGGTCGGGGCGGCCGTCCTGGTTGAGGTCGCCGAACGCGAGCGCGCTCGTCGGCGAGTTCGAGTGGCCGTCGTCGCGCTCGGGGGTGCTGACCGCCTCGAGCTCGTTGTCGCGCGCCTCGAAGACCACGGGGCTGCCGGCCCTCACGACGTCGCCCCCAACCGGCACCATCGCCTCGGGGGCGATCGCGACGAGATCCATGCCGCCCCAGGCGCCGGTCGCCTCGGTGGCGGTCATCGCGGTGATGCCAGTGACGAGGAGCGAGCCCCAGTACCCGAACACCTCGATGGCCGACTGCTCGTGGGCGCGGAACCGGCCGTTGCCCAGGTTCTCCAGGACGGTGATCGGCTCCCTGTTCTGGCTGCTCGTGATGTGCGGCGCGGTCACCACGTCGGGCAGTCCGTCGCCGTTGGCGTCGACGGTCACGAGCAGGTCGCCGTGCTCCACCTGGACGTCCGGCTCGTGGAGCTGGAAGCGCCCGCGGTCGTCCTCGACGAGCATCGAGACGCCGTGGTGGGCGAACGTCGAGTAGCCCACCATCGCCTCGTCCTTGCCGTCGCCGTCGAAATCCGCAACGGCGAGCCCGCGCGGGAACTTCCTGAGCTCATCGGTGCGGTCCACGGCCGCGTGCTCGGGGGCGCAGCCCGCGAGCGCGAACGCCGCGGCGAGCGCGGCCGCCACGATCCCCCGTGCCGGCGCGCCCGCGAGCCACGCCGGCATCAGTCCAGTCGGTGCCAAACGTCCTCCTTGTCATTTGCGTGCACAGCGGAACCCACCGAGCGTTCTCGGCGCGGAGCGCACCCGGCTTTGAGGAGGACGCGGTCGTCTCAGCGCTTATACGAGGCCGCCGCCGGCGCGGCGCCCGGCGGGGATGCGGCTCAGGCGCCGCGGGCGGCGCTCAGGCCACGGCCGGCGCGAGCTCGCGCCCGAGCCACTCGACAGTCTCGAGGTCGGTGTGCTCGAGGTGCTGGGCCATCACCCGCACGACGCCGGCCTCCTCGTACTCGCGCAGGTCGGCCACCGCCTCCTCCAGGGAGCTCGTCGGGACGGGGTTCATCAGCGAGAGCGGCAGCGTCGCCGGGTCGCGCCCGACCCGCTCGCACGCGCGGTCGAGCCCCTCGCGGATCTCGCGGCAGCGCGCCGCGTCGACGTGGAAGACGTTGTACTCGTCCGCGAAGCGGGCGGCGAGCTCGAGGCTGCGCGGCCCGCCGCGGCC
>DATCLC010000082.1:0-44657 GCA_036564135.1 Solirubrobacterales bacterium | reverse complement strand
GCCGCGGCGGCCGCATCGAGGCCGACGGCGAGCTCATCCAGGAGAACGGCCGGTTCGTGGTCTGAGGCGGCCCGGACCCGCCCGTCAACCCGAATCCGCCTCGGATCGCGCGGCCTCCCGATGTGAGGCGGATATGTGCGGCATAGGCGAACAAATCCGCCTCACTCGGGGTCTTGGGTGCGCTTTGGGGCGCGTGCGGTCCGCCCCAGACGCGGAAGAGGACCGCGATCCGGGTCCCCTCCATGGGATCGCGGTCCTCTTTCGGCATCCCCACATGTGTCGGTGAACGACCCCTGGCGCAGCGCCGGTGTCATCCACGCGCACCCCAAGAACAATCCGCGGGCGCAAAAGTTGCGCTCCCCGTTGCGCTCGTAGAATCAACCGCCATGGCCGGACATTCAAAGTGGGCGTCGATCAAGCACAAGAAGGCTGCGACCGACGCGAAGCGGGGGCAGCTTTTCACCAAGCTCGCGAGGGCGATCACCGTCGCCGCGCGTGACGGGGGCGGCGATCCGTCCGCGAACTACACGCTCGCGGCCGCCATCGAGAAGGCGAAGAGCTACTCGATGCCCAAGGAGAACATCCAGCGGGCCATCGAGCGCGGCACCGGCGGCGGCGAGGCCGGCGCCATCGAGCACGTCGTCTACGAGGGCTACGGGCCCGGGGGAGCGGCCGTGCTCGTCGACGCGCTCACCGACAACCGCAACCGGACCGGCGCCGAGATGCGCCACACGTTTGACCGCAACGGCGGCAGCTTGGGCGAGCCCGGCTCGGTCGCCTGGCAGTTCGAGAAGAAGGGCGTCGTGCTGGTCGACGGCTCCCGCTACGGCGAGGACGACGTGATCGCGGCCATCGACGCGGGCGCGGACGACGTCGTCGAGGACGGCGACTCGCTCAAGATCACCTGCGAGCCCTCGGTCCTATCGGAGGTGCGCAGCGCGCTTGAGGAGAGCGGCGTGGAGATCGAGTCGGCCGAGATCACCATGGAGCCGAAGACGACGGTCCAGGTGACCGATCCCAACGAGGCCCGGCGCCTGATGAAGCTGATCGAGGCGCTCGACGACCACGACGACGTCGACACGGTCCACGCCAACTTCGACATCCCGGCCGAGCTCCTCGAGGAAGCCGCGGCGTAAGTCACCGCAGCCCTCGTGCCCGGGCGCTTTTGGGGAGGCATCCGGGCTCGCGGCCAGAATCAATCCCCGTGAAGGTCGTGATGGGCATCGACCCCGGCGTGGCCAGCACCGGGTATGGCGTGGTGCGGTTCGACGGCGGACGCGTGGCCGCGCTCGACGGCGGGGTGATCGAGACCCCGGCGGCGCTGGAACCGGGGCGGCGCCTCGTGCGCATCCACGAGGCCGTGACCGAGCTGCTCCGCCGGCACGAGCCCGATGCCGTGGCGCTCGAGGACCTCTACTTCGGCAAGAACGTGCGCTCGGCCGTCGGCGTCGGCCAGGCGCGCGGCGTCGTGATGCTGGCCGCCGCGCAGGCCGGCCTGCCCTGCTTCGACTACACGCCCCAGGCCGTGAAGATGTCCGTGTGCGGCACGGGCGGCGCCTCGAAGGAGCAGGTGCAGCGCATGGTCGGCGCGCTGCTCGGGCTCGACGGCCCACCGAGCTCCGACCACGCCGCCGACGCGCTCGCGGTGGCGATCTGCCACGCCAACCGGGCCGCGTTCGAGGTCGCCGCGGCCGGAGCAGCGCGGGACGCACGGACCGTGGGGGTGACGCCGTGATCGCCTCGGTACGCGGCGAGGTGCTCGTCCGCCGTCCCGACCACGTCGTCATCGAGACGGGTGGGGTCGGCTATCGGCTCGCCGTCTCGGCCGAAACGCTCAAGGCGGTTCCCGCGCGCGGCAAGGAGGCGACCTTGCACGCGCACATGGTCGTGCGCGACGACTCGATCTCCCTGTACGGCTTCGCGAGCGAGGAGGAGCGCGACCTGTTCCTCCACCTCAACTCGGTCTCCGGCGTCGGCCCCAAGGTCGCCCTCGCGATCCTCTCGACCGGCTCGCCCCGCGAGCTCTTGCGCGCGATCGCCGCGGGTGACGCGAAGCGCTTCCAGGCGGCGCCGGGGGTCGGAAAGCGCACGGCCGAGCGCCTGATCGTCGAGCTGCGCGAGCGTGTCGCGGGCGAGCTCGAGGCGGAGCCCGTGGCCGTCGCGAGCGGGGGCGCCGACGAGGACCCGCGCCTGCTCGCGCGCGAGGGCCTGGTCGGCCTGGGCTACTCCCTGATCGAGGCGGAGAAGCTGCTCGCCGACGTCGAGGGCGATACCCCGGAGGAGATGATCAGCGGCGCGCTGCGTCGCGCGGCTGAGGCGAGCGCGACGAAGCGATCATGAGCGAGCGCAACCCGGACATCGTCCCCGACCCGAGCATCGAGGCCGCGGCCGCGGAGGCGCCCGTGCGGCGCGCCGAGCCGATGGCCGCCGCGCGCGCCGGGGGCGACGACGACCTCGATCGCTCGCTGCGCCCGACGCGCCTCGAAGACTTCGTCGCCCAGGAGCAGGTCACGACCCAGCTCGGGATCTTCATCGAGGCCGCGCGCCGGCGCGGCGAGCCGCTCGACCACGTCCTGCTCGCCGGCCCTCCCGGGCTCGGCAAGACCTCGCTCGCGCACATCATCGCCGCGGAGCTCGATGCTCCGCTCGTGCAAACCGCGGCGCCGGCGCTCGAGCGCAAGGCCGACATCGCCGCGTTCCTCACCGCGCTCGAGCCGAACTCGGTGTTCTTCATCGACGAGATCCACCGGCTCAATCCGGCGATCGAGGAGACGCTCTACCCGGCGATGGAGGACCGGCGCCTGCCGGTGGTGCTCGGCCAGGGCGCCGGCGCGCGCACGGTGACCCTTGATCTGCCGCCCTTCACGCTGGTCGGCGCGACCACGCGCGCCGGGCTGCTCTCCAAGCCGCTGCACGACCGCTTCGGCGTCACCCATCGGCTCGAGCACTACGACACCGAGGACCTAGCCCGGATCGTGAGGCGCTCGGCGAGGATCCTCGGCGTCGAGATCGAGGCCGGCGGCGACATCGCGATCGCCTCGCGCTCGCGCGGCACGCCGCGCGTCGCCAACCGCCTGCTGAAGCGCGTGCGCGACTTCGCGGAGGTCAAGGCGAGCGGCGTGATCACGGTCGAGATCGCGGAGGAGGCGCTCGGCATGCTGGAGGTGGACGAGGCCGGCCTCGACCGCCACGACCGGCTCATCCTCGACACGATCGCGACCAAGTTCGGCGGCGGCCCGGTCGGCCTCTCGACGCTCTGCGCCGCCATCGACGAGGAGCCGGACACGATCGAGGACGTGTACGAGCCATACCTCCTGCAGCAGGGCCTGATCAAGCGCACGCCTCGCGGCCGAGTGCTCACCGAGCGCGGCTTCGCGCACCTCGGCCTGCCGGTGCCCGAGGGTGCCGCCACCCTGTTCTAGCGCGCCCGGGCGCCCGGGCGTGACTCAGTCGAGGTCGGGCAGCTTCTCGCGCAGGACCGGCGCGAGCGTGCGCGAGAACGTCGCGGTCAGGTGGTTGCTGCCGCGGTAGGTGACGGCGTCGCCGATCACGGCGCGGCAAGTCCCCTTCGCGCAGAGCACGTCGGTGACCTCGACGAGCTTGACGCCGTCGACGCGCCTGGCGGCGCGCCGGTCGAACCCGTCGGTGTTGCGCCGATCGTCGATATCGAACGCGCACTCGTCGAGTGAGTCGAGGTTCTCGGTCACGCACTCGGACACCTCGAAGGGCGCGTGCGGGACGTCGCCGATCACGACCACCTCGCCGCTGCTTTCGGTAAGGCGCTTCAGCGTGCGCACGAGGCCGTCCTCGCGGGCCTCGGCGGAGCCCTCCTCGAGGCGCTCGCCGCCCTCGACCACGGTGTAGAAGCTCGCGGTCGAGACGATCGTCATATCCGGCTTCTCCTTATCGATCCGCCTCAGCGCGTGCTCACGCCACTCGTCGCACTCGGTGTACGGCGCGCCGAGGCGCCCGTTCCAGACCGTGACATCGGCGGGCGTGCACCCCATCTTCGTGAGCCCGACGATCCGCCAGTCCTCGCGCTCACCGAGCCGCTCGAGGGCGGGGAAGAAATGGGCCGCGTGGGAGTCACCGAAGAGGGCGACGGTGGCGGCGGGGTCGTCGGGGCCGTAGGCGCACTCGGGCGACTCGACGGCCTCGCGCCCCACGAGGCAGCCGTCGTCGGTGAGCCGGCCCCGGTCCTTGCTGGCCTCGAGCGGGTTCGGACGCAGCGCACGGGCCTCCCTTTGGGGCTCGGTCTGGTAGGAGAGCGCCGCCGCGCCCTTCACGTCGTCCGCGTCGAGGACGTCGATCTCGGGCTGCGCCCGGACCAGGACGAGCGCGGCGATCACGCCGGCGACCGCGCACCCCGCGCCGAGGGCGAGCGAGCGGCGCGGCGCCACCCGCAGGCGCCGCGAGCGCATGAACGGCCGCTCGACGGCGTGGTAGGTAGCCGCGGCGAGCGCGACCGCGGCGGCGATCGCGATCCCGGCCTGCAGGGGCGAGAGCGGGCCCCAGATCTCGGCGGCGAAGATCAGCACTGGCCAGTGCCAGAGATACGTGCTGTAGGAGATCCGGCCCAGATACCGGACCGGGCGAGAGGTCAGGGCGCGCAGCGGCCCGGCGATCTGCCCGCTCGCGCCGGCGACCAGGACGGCGGCCGTGCCGAGCACGGGCAGGAGCGCCGCCACCCCGGGGTAGGGCGTGGTCCCCGAGTAGAGGACCGTCGCGAGGCCGACCATGCCCAGCCCGAGTCCCGCGAGCGCGGCCGCAATTCGGCGCCCGACGACGGGCAGCGCGACGAGCGCGAGGATCGCGCCGACGCCCAGCTCCCAGGCCCGGGTGAGGGTCGAGAAGTACGCCTGGCTCGGAGCCTCCTGCGTGTAGGCGACGCTGTAGGCAAACGAGGCCGCCGTCACGGCCACGGCGACAGCCAGCACGGCCCTGCGGCGGGCGCCGGTCAGTCGCCCGAGCAGGAGCGCTCCGACGAGCATCAGCAGCGGCCAGGCCAAATAGAACTGCTCCTCGACGGCAAGCGACCAGTAGTGCTGGAGGGGACTGGTCTCGCTGAAAGGAGCGAAGTAGTCAGCCGCCTGCGCTGTGAAGCGCCAGTTGGAGAAGTAGAGGGAGGAGGCGATCGCGTCGCCCGAGACCGTGAGCTGCCGCGCCGGCGGCAGGAGCAGGAGCGCGAGGATCACGGTCACGCCGATCACGAGCGTCGCGGCTGGCAGCAGCCGGCGGGCCCGGCGCGCGTAGAAACCCAGCAGGTTCACCGTGCCGCGCTTCTCGACTTCCCGCATCAAGAGGCCCGTGATCAGAAAGCCGGAGATCACGTAGAAGATGTCGACGCCGACGAAGCCGCCCGCGGCCAGGGCGACCCCGCCGTGCGCGAGCAGCACGCAGCCGACCGCGATCGCGCGCAGGCCCTCGATGTCTGGGCGGAAGCCGCCGCGCCAGACCATGCGGTTTTCGCTTGTCGGATGCTCGTCCGCCACGTGATCAACGCGAGGCCACGCTACCGGCTCGCTACTCCCTGCCGAGCCGTGCCCCGCTGGCGCTTCAGTCCCGCCTTGCGAAGCTACACAGGGCTCTTTAGCGCCAGGTGAAGATTCCCTTAAAAGGTTCCCGCTGCGCTGACCAACTAACCTCCCTTGCCCGATGCGCCCTCGCCGGCGACAAGCGGTCGGCCGGTCGCTCCCCATTGTCGCCCTCGCGCTGATCTCGACCCTGCTGGCTGCCTGTGGCGGCGGCCCGGGAGGCCGAGGTGACGGCGAAGCGCCCTTCGTGGCGGCCTCGCCGGAGCGGCCCAACATCGTGCTCCTGATGACCGACGATCAGGAGTACGACTCGCTGTCCGTGATGCCCCGCACCCGGCGCCTCCTCGGACGCGCGGGGGTGACGTTCGAGAACGCCTTCGTGAGCTACCCGCTGTGTTGCCCGTCGCGGGCGACGTTCCTCACCGGCCAGCTCGCGCACAACCACGGTGTGGTCGACAACCGCGCGCCGGAGGGCGGCTACTCGCGCCTCGACCACAGCGAGACGCTGCCCGTCTGGCTGCAGCGCGCGGGGTACCTCACCGCGCACTTCGGCAAGTACCTCAACGACTACATGCGCGACGACGGGGTGCCGCCCGGCTGGCACCGCTGGTTCGGGATGGCCGAGCCCGCCGCCCGCTATTTCAAGGCGACCTTCGTCGACGACGGCGAGATCAGGCGGACCGGCACCGATCCGGCGGAGTACTCGACCGACCTGATCACCGACGAGGCGGTCGAGTTCATCAAAAGCGACGAGGCGGCGTCGGCACCCTTCTACCTGTCGGTCGGGTACGTGGCGCCCCACGTCGGCAAGTCGTTCGTGCGCGGCAACCACTGCACCGATAAGGGGCCGGAGCCGGCGCCCCGCCACCTGGGCCGCTTCCTCGGACGCGAGATCCCGCGCTCGCCGAACTTCAACGAGGACGACGTCTCCGACAAGCCGAGCTTCATCCGCGAGACCGAGAAGGTCCTCGGCGAGACCCTGCGCGACAAGACCGACAAGTACCAGTGCCGGCTCGAGACCCTGCTCGCGGTCGACGAGTCGGTGGCCCGGATCGTGCGCGCGTTGCGCGAGGCGGGCGAGCTCGAAGACACCTACATCTTCTTCGTCTCCGACAACGGCTTCGTGCAGGGCCAGCACCGGCTCAAGGGCGGCAAGGCGGTGCCGTACGAGGACTCGATCCGGGTGCCGATGTTCGTGCGCGGCCCCGGCGTGGCCCGCGGGGCGGTGGCGCGCGAGCTGGTCGCCAACACCGACTTCGCGCCGACGATGATCGCGATCGCGCGCGGCGAGGCCGCGCTGCCCCAGGACGGCGAGTCGCTCCTGCCCGCGCTCGCACATCCCGAGCGCGTCAGCGGGCGAGCGATCCCGCTTGAGTCGTTCCGTCCCGACGGATTCCGGGGGGTGCGCACCGACCGCTACTCCTACGCGGAGCGGACCGCCACGGGCGAGGTCGAGCTGTACGACCTGCGCGCCGACCCGTACCAGCTCGAGAGCGTCCACGACGATCCGCGCTACGAGCGCGCTCGCGCCGCGCTCGCCGAACTCACCGAGACGCTCGCCTCCTGCGAGGGCGAGGAGTGCCTGATCCGGCCGCGCCTCGAGCTCGAACTCGACCGCCGTCCGGCGGGCGGCGGCGACTGCGGCAGAGGGCGGGTGTCGATCGCGCTCGCCGGGGAGGACGCCGGGGAGGTCGAGCGGGTCCGCGCCTGGATCGGCGGCCGGCGCCTCGCTGCGGCCGGTGGGGCGGCGCTCGTTGCGCCCGTTCCCGCGGGTTCCCGGCCGCGCGTGCGCGTGCGCGCCGAGCTCGTCGACGGGCGGCTGATCGACCTGGAGGATCGCGTACCGCGCTGTGCCCGCGGCTAGGGACCGGTCTCAGGGAGACTGAGGGGGCGCGGCCGTGGGCGAGATCATCCTCATCACCGGGCTTCTGACGACGCTCGCTTTGGCGGCGTCCCTGCTCGCCGGGCGCCTGCGCGTGCCCGCGCTGCTTCTGTTCCTCGCGATCGGGATGGCGATCGGCTCGGATGGGTTAGGGCTCGTGCACTTCGACGACTACGAGCTCGCCCGCGACGTGGGGATCGTCGCGCTCGCGCTGATCATCTTCGAGGGCGGGCTGACGACGAACGCGGAGTCGTTGCGCTCGGTGGCGGGCACGGCCGCGCTGCTCTCAGTCGGCGGCACCTTGCTCACCGCCGTGATCACTGGCGCGGCGGCGGTCCTGCTGTTCGACCTGCCGACGCTCGAGGGCATGTTGCTCGGCGGGATCATCGCCTCCACGGACGCCGCCGCAGTGTTCGCCGTGATGCGCGGCTCAGCGCTCCCGGCCCGCACCCAGCACATGCTCGAGGGCGAGGCGGCGAGCAACGACCCGGTCGCGATCCTGTTGGTGATCGGGTTCATCGAGTGGATCCAGCAGCCGGACTACGGGCCGGTGGACATGCTCTGGCTGTTCGTCAAACAGCTCGGGCTGGGCGCCGTGGTCGGGGTCGCGGTCGGCCTGCTCGCGGTGCGGCTCCTGAGGCGCGTCGATCTGCCGTCGATCGGCCTCTACCCGGTGGCGTCGCTCGCGGTCGCCGCGATCGCGTTCGGCATCCCCGACGTGCTCGGGGGCTCCGGCTTCCTCGCCGTGTACGCCACGGGCCTCGTGCTGGGCTCATCGCCGATCCCCGCGAAGCGCACGATCAGCGCCTTCCACACGGGCCTGGCCTGGCTCGCGCAGCTCTCGATGTTCTTCACCCTCGGCCTCTTGGTCTTCCCGTCGCACCTGGGCGACGTCGCGATCGAGGGCACGCTGCTCGCGCTCGTGCTGGCGTTCGTCGCGCGCCCCCTCGCGGTGGCGATCACGACGGCGTTCGGCCCGCTGTCGGCGAGCGAGCGTGTCCTGGTCGGATGGGCGGGCCTGCGCGGCGCGGTGCCGGTCGTGCTCGCCACCTTCCCGGTGATCGCCGGCATCCCGGACAGCATCGACTTCTTCAACATCATTTTCTTCGCCGTCGTCTTCTCGCTGCTCTTGCAGGGGCCCACGTTCGAGCCGCTCGCCAGGCGCCTCGGGCTGACGGTGGAGGCGCCGCCGCTGCCCGATCCGATCGCGGAGGTCGGCTCCTCGCGGCGCCTCGGGGCCGAGGTGGTCGAGTACGAGGTCGGCGCCGACCACGCGGCGGCGGGCGCGCGCGTGCGCGACCTCGGCCTGCCGCGCGAGGCGATCGTGAGCGTGATCGTGCGCGACGGGAACGCGCTGCCGCCACGCGGGTCGATGCGCCTGATGGCGGGCGACCACCTGCACATCCTGGTCCGCCGCGAGGCCTCCTCCGAGCTCGCGGAGCTCGTGGAGCGCTGGCGCCGCGGGCCGCTCGGCCCACCGCCGCGGCCGCCGCGCGTGGTGCGCGGCGTGGCCCCGATCTTCACGCTCAAGCCGCTCTCCGAGGAGGTCGTCGAGGGCGAGGTCACGCGTCCGGAGCGGGTGCTCGGCCAGCCCGTCGTCGCGCGCCTGCGGATCCGTCGCGACGAGCCGGGGTCGCTCGTGCTGCTCGCGGACGGGCGCTACGCCGTGGTCGGCCCCATCGTCATGGTCGGCGCCCGCGACGATCTGGCGAGCTACGCGCGGCGGCGAGCCCGCGGCGCGGAGAGCGACGAGCGGGCCTGGCTGCAGACGGTGGTCGGGGCGCTCGCCGCCGACACGTTCGGTTAGCGGGTGGCCCCGCGTGCGCCATCGCTAGGCTTTCGGGCGTGCCCTTCTTCATCTGTCCAAGTTGTGGCAACAGGGAGCTGAGCAACTCGCGGACCGCGGGCTTCTCGAACCGTCCCAAGGGCTGCTCGAAGTGCGGCTTCGGCTTCCTGTTCGAGTTGCTCGATGACTATTACCCGGCGCCGGATGCCGCCTTCTTCACGTGCGACAAGGAGGGCCGCGTCCTTGACGTGGGCCGGGGCGGCTACGAGCTCACCGGGCTCAAGGACGAGGACGTGATCGGCCGGCCGATCAAGGAGGTCCTCGGCCTCGAGTGGAAGGACCAGGGCGACGGGGGCGAGGAAGCTGACATTGACGGCGACGGGGTCACCGATCCCATCGAGACCACCCTGGAGTGGGGGGTCCGGTCGCTCGGCAAGCGGGTGACCGTGCACGCCGAGGGGGATCTGCCTGCGGAGGCGGTCGCGGATGTCTTTCCCGCCTATGACGACGATGGCGGACTCCTCCTGGTGCTCACGCCGCAGTAGGGTGCGCCGGATGCTCCTTGCGATGCCGCTCGCCGAGGGGGCGAGGTAGACCAGGATGGGCAGTCGTCGCTTCAGCGCCATCGTGCTCGCGCTCGTCCTCCTGCTCCTGGCGGGGTCGGCGTGGGCGATCTCGAGCAAGCCGACCGTGCTCGGCCTCGACCTGCAGGGCGGCACCGAGCTGGTCTACGAGGCGATCCCGACTCCGAAGAACCCGGAGATCGACGAGGACGACATGGAGCGGGCGATCGAGATCGTCCGCGATCGCGTCGACGCGTTCGGCGTCGCCGAGCCCGAGATCGCGCAGGTCGGCGGCACCCAGATCTCCGTGGCGCTGCCGAACGTCGATAACGCCGACGACGCGATCGCGCAGGTCGGCGACACCGCCCAGCTCTACTTCTACGACTTCGAGGGTGGCCCCGAGGAGGACGTCCCGAACGTCGTCCCGCGGGACAGGGACGTCCAGAACCCCGGCTCGCGGCCCTACATGCGCCTCTGGGACGCGGTGCAGGCCGCGTCCAAGCGCAAGCCCGAGTGCTACCAGGACCTCTGCACGACGAACGGCCCGACCTTCTACCTGTTCGACAGGCAGACGCTCGAGCTGCTGGCGGGCCCGACCGAGCGTCGCGAGGACCTGTTCCTCGAGTGGGACGGCGAGCAGCCCGAGAGGTCCGTCGTCAAGGAGGTCCCGCAAGGGACCGTGGTCGTCCGCGCCGAGCCGAGCGAGGACGATCCCGAGACCGAGGACGTGGACGAGTCCGAGTCGGCGCGCGGCTGGTTCGTGCTCCGCGACCGCCCGGAGCTCTCCGGCGACGAGATCCGCAACCCGGAGCAGAACTACGACCAGTTCAACCAGCCGATCGTCACGTTCGAGTTCACCGACGAGGGGCGCCGGGCGTTCGAGGAGGTGACCAGGCGGATCGCGCTGCGCGGCCTGTCCCAGGCGCCGGACCCGACGCTGTGCTCCAGCCGGCCCGACCTGGCCCCGCAGTACTCCGGCACGTTCGCGGTCGTCCTCGACGGCGAGATCCAGTCGCGCCCGATCATCGACTTCTGCGAGAACCCGCGCGGCATCGACGGGCGCACGGGCGCGCAGATCTCCGGCCTGGGCTCGCTGAAGGAGGCGCAGGACCTTGCCACCGTGCTGCGCATCGGCGCCCTGCCGGTCAAGCTTCAGCTGATCTCCGAGTCGCAGGTCTCGGCGACCCTCGGCCAGCAGGCGCTCGATGAGGGCCTGGTCGCGGGCCTCGTGGGCCTCGTGCTCGTCCTGCTGTTTTTGATCGTCTACTACCGCTTCCTGGGCGTGGTCGCGGGGCTCGGCCTCCTCGTCTACGCCCTCTACTTCCTCGCGCTGATCAAGGTCATTCCGATCACGATGACCCTGCCGGGCATCGCGGGCACGATCCTCACGATCGGCGTCGCCGCCGACTCGAACATCGTCATCTTCGAGCGCATCAAGGAGGAGGTGCGCAAGGGCCGCTCCCTGCTCTCGGCGATCTCGGTCGGTTACCGGCGCGGGATCGCGACGATCATCGACGCGAACGTGATCATCCTGATCACGTCGTTCATCTTGTTCGTGCTCGCGACCGCGGGCGTGAAGGGCTTCGCGTTCACGCTCGGCATCGGCACGATCGTCGCGCTCTTCACCGCGGTGCTCTTTACCCAGGCGATCCTCGCCGTGCTGGGCCGCTCCAAGTTCCTGCGCTCGCCGCGCTTCCTCGGCGCCAGCGAGGAGCAGAGGGTCCGCTGGAACTTCGACTTCACCGGCGCCAGCAAGTGGTTCTTCACGATGTCCGGCGTCATCCTTGTGATCGGCGCCGTCGCGTTCGCGACCAAGCAGTTCAACCTCGGCATCGATTTCGAGTCCGGGTCGCGCATCACCGCCGGCCTCGCCGAGGAGGCGACGGTCGAGGAGGTACGCGACGCGCTCATCGATGCCGGCATCCCGGGCATCGACTCGGCCAAGATCCAGCTCCTCGAGGGCGACGACCTCGGCGAGACCGGCGTGCAGATCCAGGCGCCGCTCGACCCAGACCAGGCCGCGGAAGTACGCCCGGCGCTCGAGGAGGCCTTCGGGCTGGCGGGCGCCGAGGGCGGCGAGGAGGCCTACGAGTCGACGACCGTCGGGCCGACCTTCGGCGAGCAGATCGCCCGCAGCGCCGCATGGGCGATCGGCTTCGCGCTGCTCGTGATCTGCATCTACGTGGCGATCCGGTTCGAGGCGAAGTACGCCGTGCCGGTCCTGATCGCCCTCATCCACGACATCCTGCTGACGATGGGCGTGTACGCGCTCGTGGACCGGGAGGTGACGAGCGCGACCGTCGCCGCGCTGCTCACCATCCTCGGCCTGTCGATGTACGACACGATCATCGTCTTCGACCGAATCCGAGAAAACGTGCCGCGCATGCCGCGGGCCGCCTTCTCGCAGATCGTGAACCGGTCGATGAGCGAGATCCTCACCCGGACGATCATCACCGGCCTCTCAACGGTGTTCGTGCTCGCCTCGCTGCTCGTCTTCGGCGGCGAGACCCTGCGCGACTTCGCGTTCGCGATGATGATCGGCACCGCCTCGGGCTTCTACTCCTCGATCTTCATCGCGACGCCCGTGCTCACGCACTGGAAGGAGCGCGAGCACACCTACCGCGTGCGCCGCGCCCAGATCGAGGAGGCAATGGGCTACGTCCCGGTGTTCCCGGAGGACAACGTCGTCGCCAAGGTCGACGACGAGGGCGCTTCGGCGGGCCGCGGCGCGGCTGCGGTCGAGGGATCCGGCGACGCCGCCGCGGCGAGCGAGGCCGCGCCCGCGACCGGTGCCACGGCCGTGGGCGTCGTCGAGCGCGCCGAGAGGCCGGACGGCGGGCGCGGCGAGTCCGATGACGCGCGGGACGAGGGCGCCAAGCCCGCCGACGGGCTGAGCCCCGCCTCGCGCGCGGCGGCTGAGCGCGCCGCGCGGCGGCGCGCCCAGCAGCGGAAGCGGCGGCGCAAGCACGGCAGGCCGAGGTAACGAGCGGGAGGGTGACTGACTGAATGGCGGTCTTGGTCTGGATCACGACGGCGGTTGCCATCTGGCACTTCACGGTGCTTGTCCCCGACCGCTTCTGGGGCGGCATCGCCGGCGCGCTGTTCGGCGCCCTGGTGGGCGGCGTGATCTCCGGCGCGGCCTTCCAGGCCGCCCTCGGCCTCAGCCTGGGCGAGACGAGCCTGGCGACCGTCTTCTACACGCTGCCCGGCTGCCTGTTGGGCTGCGCGGCCGTCTACGCCTACGGCGTCCGCCACGAAGAAGAGATCGAGGTCTAGCGAGGCCCGCACGACGCAGTGCCGCTGAGAGGCCGCCCGGGCGGGCGCGCGCGGGGTTCCGTCCTGGGGCGTCCATACCTTGGCGGGCGTGCGCGTGGCGCTGGACAACTCACCGGCCCGGTTCGAGCTCGAGCCGTTCTCCTACGCCGACGCGCTCACGCTCGTCCGCGAGCTCGGGGTGGCCGAGCCGGTCGCGGTCACGCTCGTGCGGCGCGGCTACCGAACGGTGGAGGAGGCGCGCGCGTTCCTGGAGGCGGCGGACCGCCACGACCCGTTCGCGTTCGCGGACATGCGGGCCGCGGTCGAGCGCGTCCACGCCGCGATTGACCGGGGCGAGCGCATCACCGTCCACGGCGACTACGACGCTGACGGCGTCTGCTCGACGGCGATCCTCGTGGGTGCGCTGCGCGAGCTGGGCGCCGACTGCGACTGGTTCATTCCCGACCGCGCCACCGAGGGCTACGGCCTCAGCCTCGGCACGGTCGAGACGCTCGCCGCGCGGGGCACGCGGCTGCTGATCACCGTCGACTGCGGGGTCGGCTCGGCGACCGAGGTCGCGCGGGCCGCCGAGCTGGGGGTGGACGCGATCGTCACCGATCACCACCAGCCCGGCGACCAGCTGCCGGCCTGCCCGGTCCTGCACCCGACGGTGAGCGGCTACCCGTGCGCGGACCTCTGCGGCGCCGGGGTCGCCCACAAGCTGGCCGAGGCGCTGCTGGGCAGGGAGCGCGCCGAGCTCGACCTCGACCTGGTCGCGCTGGCGACCGTCGCTGACATGGTCCCGCTCAAGGGCGAGAACCGCGCGCTCGTGCGCGCCGGTCTCGCCGAGGCGCGCCGAGGTCGCCGCCCCGGGCTGCGCGCCCTGATGGCGGTCGCGGGCGTCGTGCCGGAGACGCTCGACGAGGGCGATCTCGCCTTCCGGCTCGGCCCGCGCATCAACGCAGCGGGCCGCCTCTACCGGGCCGACGCCGGGGTCGAGCTCCTGCTGACCGCGGACGAGCTCCGCGCCGGGCAGATCGCCCAGGAGCTCGACCGGGCGAACCTCGACCGGCGCGAGCAGGAGGCCGCGGTGGTCGCCGACGCCGAGCGCCAGCTCGCCGCGCTCTCGCCCGCCATGGACGAGGGCGCGATCGTGCTCTGGGGCCGGGACTGGCACCCCGGCGTGGTGGGCATCTGCGCTTCCCGGCTCGTCGAGCGCCACCGTCGGCCCGCGATCCTGATCGCGCTCGACGGCGAAGGGCTCGGCAGGGGGTCGGGCCGCGCCGTCCCCGGGTTCGACCTGCTCGCCGCGCTGCACGGGTGCGCGCCCCTCCTGCGGAAGTTCGGCGGCCACCGTGCGGCCGCCGGGCTTGAGGTCGACGCCGGGCGACTCGAGGAGTTCCGCGAGCGCTTCCGCGCGGTGTCCGCCGAGGCGCTCGCCGCGATCGACCCGACGCCGGTGGAGCGCGTCGACGCCGTCGTGGGCGGAGAGAGCCTCGGCCTCGACGTGGCCGACCAGCTCGCGCAGCTCGGCCCCTTCGGCAAGGGGAATCCGCCCGTGCGGCTGCTCGTGCCCTCCGCCGAGGTCCGCGACGTGCGGCCGATGGGGGAGGGGGAGCGCCACGCGCGCTTCTCGCTGGCGAGCGGGTCGGCGCGCGCCGCGGGCGTCGCATTCGGGGTGAACGGGTCGCTCGCGAAGATCGCGGAGAGCGGCCCGATCGACCTCTCGGTCGCGCTCGAGCTCAACCACTGGAACGGCGCGGTCGAGCCCCGCGTGGTCCTCGGCAGCATCTTCGTCGACGACGGCGAGGCGCAGGCTCCGTCGAAGTCGGTCGTCCCGCCCAGCGCCGCCGAGCGGGCGCGCCGCTTCGACGCCGAGTGGGCGCTCGGCGGCCAGCTGCCCGATCCCCCGGCCGCCCCGGGCGGCGGGGAGCGCGAGGTGATCGAGCGCGGACGGGCGTCGGGCATCGCCACCGTCGCCGCGCTCGCGTCCACGGGCGAGTCCGTGCTCGTGGTCGTCGCCGACGCCCTCTGGCGGCGCGCGCTCGTAGAGCGGGCAGCGCGGCCGGCGCGCTTCGGCGGCGGCTCCGTCGCGCTGGTGCCCGCGCGGGGCTCGCTCGAGGTCGGGGTCGCCGCCGCGCGCAGCCTCGCCGGCGGCGGGGGCGTCGCGCTCGCCGACTGGGGGGCGCTCGCACTACACCCCGACCTCGCGGCGCGCTTCCGCCACGTCGTCGTCGTGGACCCCGCACCGAGCGCCGAGCTCGCCGCGCTCGCGACGGCGGCCGACGAGGGCGGCTCGGGGTTCCTGCACGTGCTCGCCGAGGCGCGCGACGCGAGCCTCACCGCACGCGCGCTCAAGCTCACCTATCCCGACCGCGACGCGCTCGTCGCCGCCTACCGGCGCCTGCGCGAGCGCGCCAGCGGCCGCGCGCTCCCGGCCGAGGAGTGGTGGGCCGCGCTGGTCGACGAGCGCGCGCCGTGGGCCGTTGAGTTCGCCGCCCGCTGCCTGCGGGTCCTGCACGAGATCGGGGTCGTGCAGCTCGGCGGCGAGGGTGAAGGCCGCACCCTGGAGGTCGTATCCTCGGTGCAGGCGAAGCTCGAGGAAAGCTCGAGCTACGCGGTGTATCGCGACGCCCGAGAGGAGTGCCTCCGATACCTGAGCAAGGGCGGAAAACCGAGCTGAAGCGCGAGCCGCTCGAGGAGCCGCGCACGAGCGGCAACGGCGCCGGGCCCGCAAGCCAGGACGGTCACCGCTGGCATGATCCGGGGGAGACGATCCTCGACGAGCGCCAGGGCCACGAGCGCGTCGGCGCCGACGCGCGCGGCGCGCAGCCCGCGCCGCTCGACGAATTCACACGCGAGCTGACCGACGCCGAGCGGGTGCTGCTCGGCGACCTCTTCGCCGTGATCGCCGAGCACGCCGAGAAGGAGCGTGAGCAGGTCGACCGCAAGCTGGTCGAGAAGGCGTTCGCCTTCGCGTGCGAGCGCCACGCCGACCAGCGGCGCCGCTCGGGCGAGACCTTCATCACGCACCCGGTCGAGGTCGCGAAGATCTGCGCCGGCCTGCGGCTCGACACCGAGACGCTGTGCGCGGCGCTGCTGCACGACACCGTCGAGGACACGACGGCGAGCCTCGAGGAGGTCCGCGAGCTCTTCGGCGAGGTGATCGCGACGCTCGTCGACGGCGTCACCAAGCTGACCGGCATCACGTTCCAGAGCCGCGACGAGTCGCAGGCCGAGAACTACCGGAAGATGATGGTCGCGATGGCCACGGACGTCCGGGTCATCCTGATCAAGCTCGCCGACCGCCTCCACAACATGCGGACGCTGTCCGCCCTCCCCAAGAACAAGCAGCTGGAGAAGGCGCGCGAGACGCTCGAGATCTACGCGCCGCTCGCGCATCGCCTGGGCATCCACGCGATCAAGTGGGAGCTGGAGGACCTCGCCTTCCAGCGCCTGCACCCGCGCAAGTACGACGAGATCAAGAAGCTGGTCTCACAGCAGCGCGCCGAGCGCGAGCGCTACATCGCCGAGGCGGGCGCCTTTCTCGAGCGCGAGCTCGCCGCCGTCGGGATCAAGGCGGAGATCTCGGGGCGCGCCAAGCACTTCTACTCGATCTACTCGAAGATGACCAAGAAGGGTCGCGAGTTCAACGAGATCTACGACCTGACCGCGATGCGGGTCATCGTCGAGTCGGTCAAGGACTGCTACGGCGCGATCGGGATCATCCACTCGCTCTGGAAGCCGCTTCCGGGCCGCTTCAAGGACTTCATCGCGACCCCGAAGATGAACCTCTACCAGGCCCTGCACACGACCGTGATCGGGCCGCAGGGGCGCCCGCTGGAGATCCAGGTGCGCACGCCGGAGATGCATCGCATCGCCGAGTACGGCATCGCGGCGCACTTCCTCTACAAGGAGGGCTCGGTCGGCAAGCGCGACACCGAGCAGGAGAAGATGGCCTGGCTGCGGCAGCTGCTCGAGGCCGAGGGCGAGCAGGACCCGCAGGAGTTTCTCGAGTCGCTGAAGATCGACCTCTTCGAGGACGAGGTCTTCGTGTTCACGCCGAAGGGCGAGGTCAAGAACCTGTCCGCCGGCTCGACCCCGCTGGACTTCGCCTACGCCGTCCACACCGACGTCGGCCACCGCTGCGTGGGCGCGAAGGTGAACGGCAAGATCGTGCCTCTCCACTACCAGCTCAAGTCGGGCGACATTGTCGAGATCCTCACCTCCAAGCAGGAGCGAGGCCCCTCGCGCGACTGGCTCGCGCTCGTGCGCACGAGTCGCGCCCGCAACAAGATCCGCGCCTTTTTGAAGCGCGAGGACCGCGACGACGCCGAACGGCGCGGCCGCGAAGAGCTCCAGGAGGCGCTGCGCAAGCAGGGCCTGCCGCCAACGCGCATCGCGGGCTCGCCGCTGCTCGCGGACGTGATCCGCGAGATGGGCTTCCGAAAGGCCGACGACTTCTACATCGCGCTCGGCTCCGGCAAGATCTCGGCGCGCACCGTCACCAACAAGGTCATGCAGCGCCTCAAGGCGGGCGAGGCGATGGCCGGCGACGAAACCGAGGCGCGCTTGGCGAGCGTGCTCGAGGGGCGCGACGAGCGTCAGCGCCGCACGCAGAACGCCTCCAGCTACGGGATCGTGGTCGAGGGGATCGACGACGTCATGGTCCGGCTCGCAAAGTGCTGCCGGCCGGTACCCGGCGACGACATCGTCGGCTACGTGTCGCTGGGCCGCGGGATCACGATCCATCGCGAGGACTGCAAGAACGTGAAGGCGCTCATGAAGTCGCCCGAGCGCTTCACCAAGGTGCGCTGGGAGGGCGACAACGCTGCCTCCTACCGCGTCGAGCTGCAGGTCGACGCCTGGGACCGCACGCGCCTGCTCGAGGACCTCTCGCGCACGTTCGCGGAGAGCGGCGTGAACATCATTGAGGCGTTCTGCACCACGAAGCACCCGATGGTGAAGAACCGATTCGTCGTCGAGGTCGGCGACTCCGAGCAGCTCCGCCAGTGCGTGACGCGCCTGCGCAACGTCGATTCCGTGTTTGACGCCTACCGGGTGACCCCGACCACATAGGCCGCGGAAGGTCGCGGATCGGCCCGCCGGGCCGGTATTCTCGCGCCGCGTGGATCGTTAAGTACCCGGCCGGGGGGAACTGGAGGATTGATGAAAGGACGGTTTCGCTTCTTGGTCATCCTGGCCGCGGCCTCGTTTGCGACCGGGATCCCGATCGGCTTGGCGATCGCGGACGATGAGCCGGCGGCGGTGGAGCCGGTCGTCAGCACTGGGGTTCCCGCCGACCAGTGTCCCGAGGCCAAGGCGCTGTTCGAGCGCTACGGTGAGCCCGTCGACACCTTCCACCCGGACTGCCCGCCTCCCGAGCGCCTCGAGGACATGAAGCGGTCCCTTGAGCTGAGCGAGGAGGTCGAGGAAGCGGCCGAGGAGGCGGACGAGGAGGCCGACCCATCCGGGGACGGTGATTCCGGTGAGGAGTGAGCCGATCGCTCGGATCTCGGTCAGCGTCGCCCTCGCAACCGCGTCCCTCTGCGCCGGCCTGTTCACGGGACTGACCGTCGGCGGCAGCTTCGCGGGCGCGCAGGGGGAGTTCCAGGGCTGCGTGGACCTGGGGAGGGGCAACGACGTCTGGTACGGCGGCCCCATTGACAGCTGCGTCAGGGGCGGCCCCGGTAACGACAAGCTGTACGGCGGCGGGGGGACCGACCGCCTGTTCGGCGGCGACGGTCGCGACCTGGTCGACGGCGAGAACGGTTCCGACCACCTCGAGGGGAACGCGAACCCGGACGACGTGTTCGGCAGGAGCGGGAACGACTCGATGTACGGGGGCACCGGGGGCGACTACATGGTGGACACCGGTGGGTCGGACGACATGCGCGGCGAGAAGGGCAACGACTGGCTCGACGCCCGCGACGGCTACGTCGACTTCGTCGGCGGCGGGGCGGGCAGAGACACCTGCCAGTACGACCTGCCGCCGGGCGCCCACGACGAGCGCAACAGCTGCGAGATCATCCGCTAGCCACCGCGTGACTCGCTAGAGGGCCGCTGCGATCCGCGCCGCGACCGCGGCGGCCTGCTCGTCGTCCTCGTACTTGGTGCGAGGCCAGAAGAAGCCGCGCAGGCCGTCCTTGCGCACCCGCGGGACCACGTGCACGTGCAGGTGCGGCACCGACTGGCTGACGACGTTGTTCACCGCGACGAACGCGCCCTGCGCCCCCATTGCGTCGCGCACGGCGACGCTCAGCCGCCGCGCGGTCGCAAACAGCGGGCCGACCTCGGCCTCGGGCAAATCCCAGAGCGTCGCGTGGTGGTCGCGCGGGACGAGCAGGGTGTGGCCGTGAAAGAGCGGGCGCACGTCCAGGAAGGCCAGGCAGCCCCGCTCGTCGAGGACGACGTGTGCGGGCTCCTCGCCGGAGACGATGCGGCAGAAGGGACAGTCGAGAGCGCGCTTCGGCATGGCGTCGCAAGCTACCGCAGCGCCCGGCCGTGCCGCGCGCCCTACGCCACGACGGTGAGCGCGCCGGGCTCGACGCCGATGTCGAGCGTCTCGTGGTCGCCGATGTAGTCGCCGTCGACCTGGACGGGGAAGAGCACGGTCTCGCCGCGCGCGTCCGTCGAGATCGACTCGATTCGGGCGCCGGTCACGCCCTCGAAGGCCTCGATCTGGCGGTGGTTGGGGGCGGGGAAGCGGTCCCAGAGGCAGCGGAGCGCCACGGTCGGCATGTCGCGCAGGGCGGCCCGCTTCAGCATCGCCAAAGAGATCGTCCCGTTGTCGATCGCCGCCTGCTGGCAGATGCGCACCGGGCGCTCTCCGAAGTACGTGAACGGGTCGGAGTTCTGGACGATCGTGGTGATGCCCTCCGACTCGCCGCCCTCGGTGCGCAGGCGCAACCGCGCCGGCGAGCCCAACAGGAAGTGCCGGTTGAAGCCGGAAACCGCGGCCCAGGTGTAGTACCAGGGGCCGAGCTTCGCCTTGAAATGCGGGTGCGAGTCGACCCGCTTGACGACCATCGCGTCGAGGCCGGCGCCGCAGGCGAACAGGAAGCGCCGCCCGCTGGCCGTGCCCAGGTCGATCTTGCGCGGGCGAAAGTCGTCGGCGAGCCCCAGCAGGTGCTCCGTGGCGTCGACCACGTCGTTGGGGATCCCGAGCGTGCGCGCCACGACGTTCGTCGAGCCGCCGGGCAGCACGGTGACCGGGACGTCCGAGCCGGCGAGCCCGTTCGCGACCTCGTTCAGAGTGCCGTCGCCGCCGAAGGCGACGACGATGTCGTAGCCGGAATCGCGGACCTCGCGCCCGATCTCGGTCGCGTGGTTCTGGGCCTGCGTCGAGATCGCCTCGACCCGGTAGCGACCCTGCAGCGCGTAAACGACGAGGCCCTTGAGGCGGTCGGAGACCGTCGTCGCATACGGGTTGACGATGATGAGCATCTTCTTCTTGCGCGCGCGCACGCCGGCGCCGTTCCGGGCGCTCTTGGGCTGCTCGCGCACGACCGTCGGGGGGACGCTCACTGCGGCGATGCTACCGCTGCCGCCAAACCCCGGCCTTCAAGCGGCCTCGTAGAGAGAGCGCTCGCCCTCGCTGAGCTCGCGCACGGCGCCCTCGCGGACGAGCAGGTCGAGGTGGCCGATGACCTCGGACAGCGTGAGGAACGCCTGGGTCACGGCCACGTTTCCCCAGATCTCCAGCGCGATCTCGTGGGCCGAGCGCGGGCGCTCGCGGACGATCCCGAGGATCTTCTCCTTGCGGCGCGCGGTCATCTCAAAACGCGCGTCGATCAGGGCGACGTGGTCGGTGATCGGGTCGCCGTGGCCGGTCAGAACGAGCTCGGCGGGTAGCTCGCGGGTCCGCGCTAGGGAGTCCATGTAGTCGATCAGCGACCGGGTGCGCCCGGGCGAGCCGTCGAGCGGGCGGGCGAGCAGAGGGTTCGAGGAGATGTGGGCGAGCAGATGGTCGCCGGCGACGAGCAGCTTGCGCTCGGCGTCCCAGAACAGGGTGTCGGACGGGCTGTGCCCGGGGCGGTGCTGAACCTCCCACGCCCGGTCGCCCAGCTCCAGAAGCTCGCCGTCGGCGAGCGAGCGGGTGACGGTGACGTGCGAGCCCCAGGCGCGGAAGCTCCGCGAGACCGACTGCAGGGCGGTGACCACGTCCTCGGGCACCCCGTGGCGCACCATCAGCTCGCCCGCGAAGCGGTCCTCGAGCTCGGCGTCCTCGGCGTAGTTGGCGAGCCGGCGCGCCGCCGCCCCCAGCGCGGCGACCTCGGCGCCCGAGCGCTCGGCGACGATCTCGGCCAGGCCCGTGTGGTCGACGTGCTGGTGGGTGATCACGATCAGCCCGAGGTCCTCGATCGCGTGGCCCGCCGCGGCGAGCTGGCGCTCGAGCTCATCGAGCGCCTTGCCCGAGTTCGGGCCGGTGTCGATCAGGGTGAGCGGCTCGGTCTCGACGAGCCAGCAGTTGACGCGCCCGACCGCGAACGGGGTCGGGATCCGCAGGAGCACGAACCCCGCCTCCCGCGCGCGCTCAAGGGCGGCCGCGGCGGCCGGGTCCTGACCCTCGGCCATCGGCCTAGGAGCGGATGACCGCGAGCACCTCGTCGCGGCGGCGCTCCATGTCCTCGCGCGAGATCAGCGACTCCAGGTTCAGGCGCAGGAGCGGCTCGGTGTTCGAGGGGCGCACGTTGAAGTGCCAGTCGGGATAGTCGACCGAGACGCCGTCCAGCCAGCTGACCTCGGCGTCGGGGTGGAGCTCGGCGAGCTCGCGCATCTTCGCCTGCTGGTCGGCGACCTCGGAGTTGATCTCGCCGGAGATGAAGTAGCGGTTGCGGAACTCGCCGACGAGCTCGGACAGCGGTCGGCCCTCGACTGAGACGAGCTCGAGCACGAGCAGCGCGGGGATCGTGCCCGAGTCCGCGCACCAGAAGTCGCGGAAGTAGTAGTGGCCGGAGACCTCGCCCGCGAAAGCCGCGTCGTGCTCGCGCATCGCCGCCTTCATGAACGCGTGGCCCACGCGGTTCACGATCGCCGTGCCGCCGTGCGCGGCGACCGTGTCGGGGACGGCCCGCGAGGCGCGAACGTCGTAGAGGATCGTCGCCCCCGGCTCGCGGCGCAGGACGTGCTTGGCGAGGAGGGCGGTGAGGAAGTCGCCGTCGACGAACTCGCCTTGGTCGTCGATGAAGAAGCAGCGGTCGGCGTCGCCGTCCCAGGCGATGCCGAGGTCGGCCCCCTCGGCGCGCACGCGCTCGATGATGAACTCGCGGTTCTCGGGGAGCAGCGGGTTGGGCTCGTGGTCGGGGAACTCGCCGTCCGGGGTCCAGTAGGTCTCGATCGTCCGCAGCCCGAGGCGCTCGAGCAGCGGGCCGACCATCGGGCCCGCCATGCCGTTGCCGCCGTCGACGACGACGCGCAGCGGCTTCACGTTCGCGGGGTCGATGAAGCTCAGCGCGTGCTCTTGGAACTCGGCGTAGATATCGACTTCCTCAGCGGAGCCGCCGCCCGGGGGCTCAGGGAGGCCGGCTTCGATCGTGCGGCGCACCTCCTGGATGCCGGCGTCGCCGGAGAGCGCGAGCGCGCCCTCGCGCACGAGCTTCACGCCGGTGTACGCCTTCGGGTTGTGCGAGGCGGTGACCATGGCGCCGCCGTCGAGGTCCCGCGAGCCGACGAGGTAATAGAGCATCTCGGTGCCGACCATGCCGGCGTCCAGCACTCTGCAGCCCTCGTCGACGAGCCCGTCGCGCAGCCGGCCCGCCATCTCGGGCGCCTGGAGGCGCATGTCGCGCCCGAGGCCCACGCGCAGCTCGCCCGCCGTCTTGCCGCGCAGATCGGCCAGCACACGCGCGAAGGCGCGGCCGATCGCGTACGCGGTCTCGCCGTCCATGTCCTCGCCGTAGATGCCGCGTACGTCGTACGCCTTGAAGATCTCCGCCTTGACAGCCATTTAGAACTTCCCCTTGAGCGCCGCGTAGGTCTGGTCGAGCGTCTGGGGCATCACGCGCGTGTCGGCCAACACCGGCATGAAGTTGGTGTCGCCCCCCCAGCGCGGGACGACGTGCATGTGGATGTGGTGTTCGACGCCGGCGCCCGCGACGCGGCCCTGGTTGAAGCCCACGTTGAAGCCGTGCGGCTGGTACTCCTGCTCGAGCACGACGATCGCGCGCTGAGCGAGCGCCATCATCTCCGCGGTCGTCTCGGGCGGGAGGTCCTGGATCGCGCCGATGTGCTCGAACGGGGCCACCATCAGGTGGCCGTTCGTGTACGGGAAGAGGTTGAGGATCACGAAGCAGCGCTCGCCGCGGTGGACGATCAGGTTGGCCTCGTCGTCACGAGCGGCGGGCTTCGTGCAGAAGATGCACTCCTGCTCTGAGTCCTTGGATGCGTCCTTCACGTAGGCGAGGCGCCAGGGCGCCCAGATGCGTTGGTTGGCCACGGGGCGCTGATCCTATTGTCCCGCGCCCGCGCGGGCGCGCGTCGCGCGGGGCCTAGAGCCAGCCGCGCTTGCGGAAGTAGGCGACCATGCCGACCAGCCCGGCGAGCATCACGCCGAGGATCACCCAGAAGCTCACGGTCGGCCCCTCACCGGGATCGCCGCCGCCGGGCAGGCCTACGTTCATGCCGAAGATGCTCGCGATGAGCGTCAGCGGCAGCACGATCACGCTGATCGCCGTAAGCACGCGGAGGATGTCGTTCACGCGGTGCGAGATCACCGACTCGTTGGTGTCCTCGAGCGCCTCGACGACCTCCTTGTAGTTCTCGAGCATGTCCCAGATGCGCTCGTGGGCGTCGCCCAGGTCCTCGAAGTAGATCTCGAGCTCCTCTCCCTCGGGCGGGAGCAGGAAGCGGTGCTTGACGTTCTCGAGGTCGCGCAGCACCTGGCGCTGCGGGCGGATCACCTTGCGGAAGTTGATGATCTCCTGCTTGACGTTCGAGATGTCGCGCACGACGCTCGCGCCCCGGCCCTCGAAGATGTCGTCCTCGAGCGCGTCGAGCTTGTTCCCGATCTTGCGCAGCATCGGGAAGCAGTAGTCGAAGCCGTCGTCGATGATCCGGTAGAGCAGCAGGCCCGAGCCGCGGGCGAACAGCTGGTCGCGGAGCTCCTCCTTCTGCCGGCAGCGCTCGAACAGGTACTCGACCGGCTGCAGCGGCTGGTTCGGGATCGTGACGATGAAGTCGCGGCCGACGAACGCGTCGAGCTCGCCCGCGTTCAGGCGTCCCACCTGGCTGTCGAACACCGGGAAGTGCAGGAGGATGAAGAGGTAGTCGTCGTACTCGTCGATCTTCGGGCGCTGGTTGCGCGAGAGCACGTCCTCGAGGGCGAGCGGGTG
Source organism: Solirubrobacterales bacterium (assembly GCA_036564135.1). GTDB lineage: Bacteria > Actinomycetota > Thermoleophilia > Solirubrobacterales > 70-9 > RSA11. The sequence goes on along the minus strand of DATCLC010000082.1, from coordinate 20,304 downwards.
GAAGTCGAAGTGCTCGCGCAGCCAGGCGATCTCGACCTGGGACGGGCGCTCGACGTGGACCCAGCGGAAGCCCTGGCCGTTGACTACCTCGACGCGCGGCTTGCGCTCAGCCGGCTCGGGCTTCGGCGCGAGCGACGACGAAGCCCGCGTCGTCCGGCGCAACCTCGGCTTGGGAAGGCTCGGCATCGGCCGTGCTCCTGTCGCTCGTCACGGGCATGGCGTAAGGGTACGCCACCCACCAGCCGCCGCGAGGGGCGCAACGTCCCCTTCAAGGCCACTCGCAGACGATTCGCGCTCCGTCACGCGCGTTGTTAGACTGCCCTGCCACATAGCCACTGCATCAAGAGGGGTGGAGGGACTGGCCCTGGGAAGCCCCGGCAACCACCGGAGAGCCGAGCGCTCGAAGGAGAGGTGCCAATTCCAGCAGGTGTAGACACCTGAAAGATGCGAGTGGAGTTCCGGTTTGGACCTCTGCTCGCGAACGCAGAGGTCTTTTTCGTAGGTAGAGCGACAAACCGGAGATGGAGAACAGCTAGATGCCCCCGACGGCGCTTCAGTGCAAGGAATGTGGAAGCCGCTACGGGCTCGATGCGCGCTACGTGTGCGAGCAGTGTTTCGGGCCCCTCGAGGTGGCGTACGAGGCCCCCGCGGCCGACGCCGCCGAGCTGCGGCGCAAGATCCAGGCGGGCAGCGCCGGCATCTGGCGCTACGCCGACTTCCTGCCGTTCGAGGAGCGGCCCAAGGACCCGCTCGAGCCGGGGCTGACGCCGCTCGTGCGCGCCGACCAGCTGGCCGAGCGGCTCGGGATCGGCGAGCTGTGGGTGAAGAACGACGCGGCGAACCCGACGCACTCCTTCAAGGACCGGGTCGTCGCCGTCGCCGCCGCCAAGGCGCAGGAGCTCGGGTTCGAGACGCTCGCCTGCGCCTCGACCGGCAACCTCGCCAACGCGGTGGCGGCACACGCGGCCGCGCGCGGGCTTGACTCCTACGTGTTCGTGCCCGCCGACCTCGAGGAGCAGAAGCTGCTCGCGACCGGGGTCTACGGCACCAGGCTAGTCGGCATCCGGGGCAATTACGACGACGTCAACCGGCTCTGCACGCAGCTCTGCGAGGAGCGGCCGTGGGCGTTCGTGAACGTGAACCTGCGCCCCTACTACGCCGAGGGTTCGAAGACGCTCGCGTACGAGACCGTCGAGCAGCTCGGTTGGACGCTGCCGGACCGGGTGGTCGTGCCGATCGCCTCCGGCTCGCTGTTCACCAAGATCGGCCGGGGCTTCACCGAGTGGCTCGAGCTCGGGCTCGTCGAGGGCGAGCTGCCCACGTTCAACGGCGCGCAGGCGGAGGGCTGCAGCCCGGTGGCGACCGCGTTCCAGGAGGGCTGGGAGGTTTGCAAGCCGCAGCGCCCGGACACGATCGCCAAGAGCCTCGCGATCGGCAACCCCGCCGACGGCCCGTACGCGCTCGAGCTGGCGCGGCGCACGGGCGGCACGATCGAGTCGGTGACCGACGACGAGGTCCGGGCCGCGATCCGGCTGCTCGCCGAGACCACCGGGATCTTCACCGAGACCGCCGGGGGCGTCACGATCGCGACGCTCGCGAAGCTCGCCGAGCGGGGCGACATCGACCCGTCGGAGCGCGTCGTCGCGTACATCACCGGCGAGGGGCTCAAGACGCTCGACGCCACGCGGGACGGCTTCGTGATGCACGAGATCGAGCCGACCGTCGAGGCGCTCGACGCCGAGTTTGCAACTGCGACCAGCGCCGCGGCGGCGCACTAGCATTCCCGCCCGCAATGGCCATCACCGTCAAGATTCCAGCCCAGCTTCGGGCGGCCACCGGGGGCGAGGGGGAGATTCAGGTCGAGGGATCGACCGTCGGCGAGGCGCTCGACGCCGTTTTCGAGCAGTACGCCGGCCTCCGCGAGCGGATCACCGAGGACGGCACCCTGCGCCGCTTCGTGAACGTCTACGTCTCCGGCGAGGACATCCGCTTCCAGGACGGTTTGGACACTGCCCTCGATGACGGCGACGAGGTAACCATCCTGCCCGCCGTGGCCGGTGGCTCCTGAGGCCCGCTCGCGGGCGGATATCCCAGTCGCGATCCTCTGCGGCGGACGCGGCACGCGGCTGCAGGAGCAGACGCACGCCATCCCCAAGCCGCTGGTGGAGATCGGCGGCAAGCCGATCGTCTGGCACGTCATCCGGATCTACTCCGCGCAGGGCTTCCGCCGGTTCCTGCTGCTGACGGGCTACCTCGGCGAGATGATCGAGCGCTTCGTCGCCGAGGAGGAGTGGGCCGACGGCGTGGAGGTCGAGTGTCTCGACACCGGCCAGGACACGCAGACGGGCGGGCGCGTGGCGCTCGCCGCCGACCGGCTGCGCGCCGGCACGTTCTGCCTGACGTACGCGGACGGCGTCGCCGACATCGACCTGGGCGCCCTGCTTGAGCTGCACGGCGCCCGGAGGGCGGCGGCGACGATGACGGTCGTCCGCCCCTACAGCCAGTGGGGCATCGCCGTGATCGGCGACGACGACCGGATCGAGGGCTTTCGCGAGAAACCGCGGCTCGACTACTGGATCAACGGCGGGTTCTTCTGCTGCGAGCCGAGCTTCCTCGACTACCTGGGGCCCGACAGCGTCCTGGAGCGCGAGCCGCTCGAGCGGGCGGCCGCCGACGGACGGCTGGCCGCCTACCGCCACGACGGATTCTGGGAGTGCATGGACACCTACAAGGACGCGATCGTGCTCAACGACCTGTGGGCGACCGGCGACGCGCCGTGGCGCGTGTGGGACCGCGCGCGCGAGCCGCGTGAGGGGGCGAGGGCCTGATGGGAGTCGCGATGGTCACAGGCGCGCGGGGCTTCGTGGGCGCCTGGCTCGCGAAGGCGCTCCTCGAGCGCGGCGAGCGCGTGGTCTCTTTCGACCGCCGGCGGGTGACGGAGAAGCCGTCGGCGGTGGGCATGCTCGGCATCGAGGACGAGCTCATCCAGGTCGAGGGCGATCTGTGCGACGCGGACGAGGTCGCGGGCGCGATCGCCCGCAACAAGGTGGACACCGTCTTCCACCTGGCGGCCGAGACGATCGTCGGGACCGTGCACGCATCGCCGATCCAGGGCTTTGAGTCGAACGTGCGCGGCACGTGGACCGTGCTGCAGGCATGCCGCGAGCACGGCGTCGAGCGCGTCGTCTTCGCCTCGTCGGACAAGGCGTACGGCGCGCACGACGAGCTGCCCTACCGGGAGGACTTCGCCCTGCGGCCGACCGCGCCGTACGAGGCCTCGAAGGCCGCGGCCGACCTGATCGCGCGCAGCTTCTGGCACTCCTACGGGGTGCCCGTCGCCGTCACCCGTTTCGCGAACATCTACGGAGGCGGCGACCTCAACTTCTCGCGGCTGATCCCCGAGGCGGTGAGCGCCGCGCTCTCGGGCCGGTCGCCCGTCCTGCGCTCCGACGGCTCGCCCGAGCGCGACTTCCTCTACGTCGAGGACGCGGCGGCCGCCTACCTCGCGATCGCCGACAACCTGCACCGCGACGACGTCCGCGGCGAGGCGTTCAACGCCGGCGGCGGCAGGCCCTACCGCGTGGGCGAGGTGGTCGAGATGATCACCCGGCTGGCGGGCACCGGCGTCGAGCCCGACATCCGCGGCACCGGCAACCCCGAGGGCGAGATCGACCGGCAGTACGTCGACCCGACGAAGATCCGGGAGGTGCTCGGCTGGGAGCCCAGGGTCGACCTCGAGGAAGGGCTGCGCCGGACGATCGAGTGGTACCGCGAGCATCCCGAGTCCTGGGCCCCGGACCCGGACGCCGCGGCGGTGTCGTAAGCCCGCCGCCGCGCGACGTCGACCGACGGTTGAGCCCACGAAACGTCGAAGTCGGGGGCGCGCGAGCGGCGTTTCGCACGCTCGGCGCGGGGTTGGCCGGCCCGCGGGGCCGCGCCTAGCGCCGGCGGCAGGTGCGGATGATCAGACCGCGGGCGAAGTCGCCCCCGGGCCAGTGCAGGGCGCCGCGCACCTGCAGCGCTCCCCATGAGCAGCGAGCGCTCACGAAGCTGCGGCGCTTGCCGCGGTGGCGCCAGCGGCGCTCGAACTTGGCCTTGAAGCCGACCAGCGACACGCCGTCCGCGAGCTGCGGGAACGAGATCTCCGCCCGGTCGCGGTAGGGGCGCCCCGGCGCCCGCGTGATGCGGACGGGCGCGATCACCGTGGTCGGCTCGGGCAGGGCGAGGCGCGCGTGCAGCAGCACGGTTCGTGCGCCGCCCGCTCGACCGGCGTTGAAGGCGAGCAGCTGCGCCTTGACCGGGAGGTCCTCGTCGGGGCCGTCCACGAGGACGCGCACCTCGCCCTGGCCGACGAGCGCCCGGCGGCAGGCGCGCAAGGCGCCCGGCCTGCCGACGTCGGCGATCCGCTCCTCGCGGCAGCGCGGAAGCCCGCGGACGTCCATGCGCCCGTCGCGGTCGAAGTCGAGGACCATGCGCTCGAGCGTCGGCGGGAACGAGCCGTCGCGCATGCGGATCGAGTAGTTCACCTTGAGCGCGATCGGCGCCATCCGCTTGGCGGGCAGGCGCTTCGGCGCGAACGAGCCGCCCGCCGTGACGACGCGGTCGGGGAACTTGTAGACCTCGGCCCGCGCCGGCGCGAGCGCGCCGGCCACCACCAGCACCAGCGCGATCGCGATGGGGCGCAGCCCGGCCATCGTCCCTACGCGGCCGCCTGCTCCGGTTCGCCCAGCGCCGCGGCAGCCATCTCGCGCAGCGCGTGGTTGACGAGCTCGGGGCACTCGAGTGGAGTCATGTGGCCGCAGTCGGGCTCGACGCGCAGGCCGAGCGAGTGGGGGAGGGCGGCGTCGATGCGCTCGGCGTGCGAGATCGGCGTCATCCGGTCCTTGCCGCCGGCGATCACGATCGTCGGCACGCGCAGGTCGTCCAGGGCGTGCAAAAGCTTCATCCGGGCCATCGCGCGGCCGGCCCGGGCGCGCGCAATCGGCCGGCAGTCAAGGGCCATGCGCATGGTGAGCTCGACGTCCTCCGCGCGGGCGTTCGGGCCCAGGGCGACGTAGGCGACCGCGGCGCGGAGGGCGTCGAGCGGCACGCCCTTGAGGGACACGGGCGCCTCGAGCGCGAGGTCGGTGACCCGGCCTCGGATCGTGTCGAAACGGCCGGGCAGCTGGCGCAGCACCGCGCTCGAGCTCGTGAGCGCCTCGAGGCCCGTCGACATGAGCGCCGCGCCACGGGCGCGCTCGGACGTGCGCTCGCGCAGCGCGTCCGCCCACGCGGCGATCGTCATCGCGCCCATCGAGTGCCCGGCGAGCAGGGGCCGCTCGCCCTCTGGCACCGTGGCGTCGATCACGGCCTCGAGGTCGGCGGCGAACGCCTCAAGCGAGTAGTCGCCGTCCGGCGCGTCCTCGGAGATCCCGTGCCCACGGTGGTCGTAGGTGACGATCCGGAACTCGTCGGCGAGCGCGTCGACCTGCTTGTGCCAGAGCTCCTGGGTGCCGGTCCAGCAGTGGACGAGGATGAGCGTCGGCGCGCCGTCCGGGCCGTGGACGCGGGCGGCGATCCGATTGCCCGCCGCGCCCCGCACCTCGACGGGCCGGCCGCGGTCGTTGCGGGCGCGGCGCTGGGCGCTCGCCCTATCGATCGCCCGCGCGTTCAGCCAGCCGCCCGCGGCGAGCGCCCCTCCGGCGAGCGCCGCGGCGATCAGGGCGCGCTTTCGGATTCGGTCACTCATCCCCTGAATGATCGCGGGTGCGCTCGCGCAGGCGCAGCACCAGGAGCCCGCCGACGATCAGCAGCGCCGGCGCGAAGAACGGCACCGCGGTGATCAGCGCGTGGTGCGCGAGTGGGAATGAGAGCTCAGCGGTCACGTCGCCGCTCCCACGGTAGGCCGCTTCACCCCGGCGGCGGGCCGCTCGCGCAGCGGGCCCTTCGGCGAGCGCCCACCCTCGGCGGCCACCGCGAGCCGGTGCAGCGCCCAAGCGATCAGGACGAGCAGGGCGAGCGCGATGCTCGCCACGGTCAGGTATCCGGCCGTGCTGAGCCAGACCGGCACGTCCTTCTGCTCGCGCTGCAGGATCAGATGATCGGCGATGAACTCGCGCTCGAAGCGCGGCGGCGCGGGCACCTCCTCCGCCGGGATCGCGCTGTCCTCGGGGAGGAAGATCGGGATCGCGCTCAGCGTGTTTCCGCGCGACATCCGCACGAGCGACTTCCAGGTGCCGTGCACGGGGACCGGCTCGGTCGCCCGGTACGTGCCGGGCTCGCCCGTCGGCTCGAGCTCGGTGAGGACGAAGCCGCCGCCCTGCCAGGCGGTGACGTTGAGCGTTTCGGCGCCCTCCGGCGCGTCTGGCGGGTCGAACCGCACCGTCGGCACGACCATGCGCCCGGCGCCGCCCGCGACCTCCTCGAGCGTCACCTCCGCGCGCACGTCCTCGACTGCGGGTTTGGGGAGCACGAGCCCCACGATCGCGAAGATCGCGACCGCACCCACGACTGCGCCGGTCCGGGTGCTGCGAGCGCGCGACATGCGATCGGAGGAGAGGCGCTCGCCGATCCACCCGCCGACGAGCGAGCCTGCGACGGCGCTCGCGAAGCCGAACAGCGCCCCCTCGGGCAGGAGCTCGGAGCTCCACGGGATCGGCATCCAGACCTGCGACCAGGCCCATTCGCCCGCGAGCCCGACGGTGCCGAGCGCGGCGCCCGCGGCCACCGAGCGCGTGAGCGTGCCCGCGCGCGGGAGCAGGAGGAAGGCGGCCTCGATCGCGATCGCCGCCGGCACGAACAGCGCGAAGTGCGGGGTCGTCTGGCCGAGGATGGGGCCGACGATCACGGCCATCGCCCCGCGCACGAGCAGGAAGAACCCGACTGCGCCCAGGGCGGCGCCCGCGCCGAGCCAGATCCGCGTCGCGACGAGCCCGACGCCGGCGGCGAGCATGAGCAGGATCGGGCCGAAGACGAGCCGGAACTGCGGCACCCCGAAGTCGAATTCCACCGGGAAGACGCAGAGCCCGAGCAGCAGCCCGCCGCTGAGCGCGATGCGCCGCACGCGCTGGGCCCAGCCCAGCTCGCTGTAACCGTGCGCGGCGTTCGCGCGCTGCGCCTCGACCAGGAGCACCGCGATCGCGATCAAGGTCATCGCGGCGCCACCGATCATCATCAGGTGCGTCGGGCCCCAGAGCGTCACGTCCTGGCCGAACAGGCGGTGCCAGATGTCGTCGAGCGGGAACCCGACGAGCGCGAAGGTCGAGCAGGCGATGAGCAGGACGCCGCCGAGCGGGGCGTACCAGTCGCCGACGATGCGTACCGCGCTGCGCGACGGGCGCTCGCGCGGCAGGGCGCAGGCGAAGAACCCGGCCGAGAAGATGCCGAACAGCCCCGCGAGGATCAGGAAGTGCGAGGGGTTGGCGAAGGGGCCTTCGTCGCGGCCGTTGTCGATGTGGATCGAGACGTCCCAGAGGAAGCCGAGGAGCGCGATCATCAGCGCCCCGGCAGAGATCGAGGAGGGGAGGGCCGCCCAGCCGGGCAGTCCGGTGGCGCGCCGGCTCATGCGCGCGAGGCGGCCGAGGATGGCGACCCGCCCGCTGCGGTGCCCGGCGCCCAGCCAGATCAGAGCCGCGGTGAGCAGCATCGCCGCGACCGTCGCGCCGATCACCTGATCGAGTGCGGCGCCGCCGGCCGGCGGGTCGGCCGCTTGGGCGAGGGCGCCCGCAGGGGCGGTGAGCGCGGCGCCTACCGAGCCGGTCAGCGCGAGCGCGAGCTTACGTCTCATCCTCATCCTTCCTCTCGGGTGGTCGGGCAGATGCCCTCGATTACCCGTGTCACTGACCGACGTTACATCATTTGGTGTCACGTTGGCAAACGTCGCATGAACGGGTGATACGCTGGCCGCGATGGGAGCCGAGCGGCTGCGCGTGGTGCAGGGCGAGGACGGCGACGCGAGCTCGTCGCCCAACCAGCTCACGATCGAGCAGCTCGCCCACGAGACCGGGATGAGCGTCCGGAACATCCGCGCGCACCAGGCGCGCGGGCTCCTGCAGCCGCCCGAGGTGCGCCAGCGCGTCGGCTACTACGGTCCCGAGCACGTCGCCCGCCTGCGCCTGATCCAGGAGCTGCAGGCGGACGGGTTCAACCTCAAGGGGATCGAGCGCCTGCTCGAAGGTGCGCACGCTTCCTCGGAGCGCCTGCTCCACCTCAAGCGCGCGATCACGGCGCCATTTGAGTCCGAGCAGCCCGAGGTGCTCACCCTCGAGGAGCTCCAGGAGATGTTCGGCGACCAGGCGACGCCCGAGGCGCTGGAGAAGGCGGTCAAGCTCGGCCTGCTCGTGCCGATGGCCGACGACGAGCGCTTCGAGGCTCCGAGCCCATCGCTGATCGCCACCGCGCGCGAGGTGATGGGCCACGGGGTGCCACTCTTGGCGGCGCTCGAGGTCGTCGAGCGAGTTCAGAAGCGCTGCGGCGCGGTGGCGCAGGAGTTCGTGGAGCTGTTCTTGAAGTGGGTCTGGCGACCCTTCGAGGAGGCCGGCCACCCCGAGGAGCGTTGGGAGCAGGTGGTCGAGTCGATCGAGCGCCTGCGGCCGATCGCCTCCGACGTCCTCGTCGCGATCTTCAAGCAGACGATGACCGAGTACGTCGATCGCGCCTTCGGCGAGGAGCTCGGGCGCATCACCGGCTCGGGCGGAAGGCGGCGCTGATGGCGCCGTTCGACCTCGGCGCGGTCCGCGACGCCGTGAGCCTGCTGCCGCGGCTCCTGCAAGAGCTGCGCGCGATCCACCAGGCGGTGGAGGAGCTCAACCAGGAGGTCCGCCTGATGCGCGAGGGCGTGGAGCGCATCCACGCCGAGACGCGCGTCGTCGGCGAGGCCGTGAGCCCGCTCGACCAGCGCCTCAACGAGGTCGGGGTGGCGGTGGCCCGCCTCGAGCCGAAGATCGCGGAGGTGAGCGACGCCATCCACCCGCTGCGCCGCGCGACCGGCCTGCTCACGCGCCGCAACTCGCGCGACGGCAACGGCCGCTCCGCGCCGGCCGAGGCGCCGGCCGAGGCGCCCGAGCGGGAGCGTTAGGCCGGCTTGCCCCGGGGCCGCCCCAAGGCGGCTGCGGGAGGTTCCGTGCATTCGCCGTAACCCCTGTCAAGGCGGCAGGAGGCCCCCGCGCGCCGCCGTAACCGCAAACAGGACAGCGAGCGAAAGGAGAGGGGCTTCCATGAAGCGCCGAACGTTGGGGGGTTCGGGCAGGATCGCCGCGGCGGCAGCAGCATTGGCCGCGAGCGTGGGCGTGGCAAGCGTCGGCGGCGCGACCAGCGCCGAAGCGGCCCTGCCGCACGTGGTGCAGCCCGGGGAGACCCTGTGGGGGATCTCCGCGGCGAACAACCTGACGACCCGCACGGTCGCGGTCTTCAACGGCCTGCCGGAAGACGCGCACCTGATCGCGGGCCAGACGATCCAGGTGCCGACCGTGGAGGAGGGCGCCGCCGCGCTCGCGGCCGCTGGGATCACGCCGGGGTCGCCGTCCAGCAGCGGCTCAACCTCTTCCTCGGGCACCGAGGCTTCATCCGAGGCGGCCTCGACCAGCCCGACCTACGGGCTCGGCCACATCTGGTCGCCGTGGGGCGAGCTGCACCTCGACCCGGCCGCTGCGAACGCCTGGAACGCGATGCGCCAGGCGTCGCTGTCCCAGTACGGCATCGACCTGTACCCCGACGGGCCGCTCTCGGCGTACCGCACCTACGAGCAGCAGGCGGAGCTCTACAACCTGTACATCTCCGGCCAGGGCCCGCTGGCCGCTCCGCCCGGCACGTCCGCGCACGAGCGCGGGGTGGCGGTCGACGTCGCCGAGCCGATCATGCGCCAGATCATCGACGAGATCGGCGCCCAGTACGGCTGGGCGAAGACGTCCGACGCACCCAACGAGTGGTGGCACGTGGTGTACGTGGGCGGCTACTAAGCCCGCGCGCCGTCCCCCTGCCTCGCCGAGAGCGCGAAAACGCTGCCCGCAGCAACGCAATCGCACGCTCGGCGGGCGTGGGTGTGGGCGTGGCGGCGGGGCCTAGTAGCGCGCCACGACCCGCGCCTCGATCGCCACGTGCCACGGGCCGCGGCCGTCGCGCGTGCGCGGGCGGAAGATCGCCTTGCGCTCCAGCTCGCCGAAGCCCGCGAGGCGCAGCATGTGGCCGAGGCCGATGATGTTCGGCAGCCACCACGTGTAGTTGGTCTCCAGCGCGCGCAGGCGGGCGAGGGCGACGCGGCGGGGGATCAGCGAGAGGAAGGGGGAGAAGGGCTCGACGATCAGCAGCCGGCCGTCGTCGCCGAGGACCGAGTTCACGCGCTCGAGCCCCTTGACCGGGTCGCGCAGGTGCAAGAGCAGCGCGCCGATCACCACGTAGTCGACGCCGCCGCCCACGCGCTCCGGCTCCAGGTCGTAGATCGAGCACGCGATGCGCTCGACGCTCGAGCCGAGGATGCGGTGGGCGAGCTGGAAGCGCTCGCCCGGCACCGCGTTCGCCTCGCGCATCTCCCGCGCCAGGCGCTCGCGGTTGGGCGGCGGCCAGTCGGTCTCGTCGTGCGAGTCGAGGTCGGCGGCGTAGACGTGCGCCGCGCCCCGGCGCTCGAGCTCGAACGCCCAGAAGCCATCGAACGTGCCCACGTCGAGCGCGCGCTTGCCGGTGAGGTCGGCGGGCAGGGCCTTGGGGGCGTTCGGGCGCAGGTCGACGTAGCCCGGCGTCGCCTTGCCCGGCGCCAGGTCGATCGTGTGGTACCAGTCGCGCCCGAGCGCTTGGGCAAGCGCTTCGGCGTCGCTCTCCGTTCCCAGGCCGCCCGTCACTAGGCGCGCCACTATAGACCCGCGCCGGGGGGCTACTCGCCGGTTCCCGCCGCCGCGGCCGCCGCGCCCGAAAGGCGCCGCACGAGGTCCGCGCCCGCGCGCGCCATCGCCTCCTCATCGCCGGCCGTCGTCACCGAGGCGACGCCGAGCTCGGCCGCGCGCTCGGCCCCGAGCTCGTCGCGCCCGACGATCGCGTGCACGGCCACGCCCGCCGCCCGCGCGCGAGCCGCGGCGCGCCCGGCGATCTTGCCCTCGAAGGTCTGCTCGTCGAGCGCCCCCTCGCCGACGACTACGGCGTCGGCTCCGCGCAGCGCTGCGTCGAAGCCGACCGTATCCAGCACGTGGTCCGCGCCGGGCACGAGCACCGCCCCGTACTTGGCCCGGAGCCCACCGGAGAGGCCGCCGGCGGCGCCGGTCATCTCCACGCCGCGCGGGTCGCGCGGCAGCTCCTCGGCGAGCGCCTCCAGGCGCTCCGCCAGCCTTACGACCATCGCCTCGTCGGCGCCCTTCTGCGGGCCGTAGACCTCCGCGCAGCGCTCCCACTCGGTGCGCACGTCACAGAGCACCACGAGCTCGACGTCGCCCGGCCCGCCCGCCGCCTCGATCGCCTCGATCGCGCCCGCGCCGCCGTCGACCGTGGCCGAGCCGCCGACCGCGACCATGATCCGCCGTGCGCCCGCCCGTGCCGCCGCGACGATCAACTCCCCGACGCCGTACGTCGAGGCGACCCAGGGGTCGCGCTCCTGCGGGCGCAGCAGCCCGAGGCCGTTGGCCCGGGCGGCCTCGACGATCGCCACCGGCCCGCCGCCGTCATCACCTGGCGGCGGCTCGAGCAGCGCGAATTGGGCGCGGACCGGGCGCCCCAGCGGGTCGCGGACCTCGGCCTCGTGCACGGTCGCGGCGCGCGCCGCCAGGATCACGTCGAGGGTGCCCTCGCCGCCGTCGGCGAGCGGCAGCTCCACGGCCTGGCCGCCCGCGGCGCGGATCCCGGATGCGATCGCCGCCGCGACCTCGGCGGCGGAGTAGGTGCCCTTGAACGAATCGGGCGCGACGACGATCACGGGCGCCCCGGGCGCCCGAGCACCGGTTGCCGAATCGCTCGCTCCCTCGGCCAACGCGCCCGGCAGGATTTGAACCTGCGACCTTCCGCTCCGGAGGCGGACGCTCTATCCCCTGAGCTACGGGCGCTGGACCGCCCAGGGTACTTGCTCGGGCGGCAGCTGGTAGGCCCGAACCGCGGTCCGCGACCCACGCGAGTACCGTTGGCGCCCGCATGGATCTGGACGTGATCTTCCTCGGCACCGGCGGCTCGGTCCCGACCGCCCGCCGCAGCACCGCCTGCGTGCTCGTGCGCGCCGGCGGTGAGCGCCTGCTCTTCGACTGCGGCGAGGGTTCCCAGCGGCAGATGCAGCGTTCCACCGGCCTCGTCCAGGTCGATGAGATCTACCTGACGCACTTCCACGCCGACCACTACCTCGGCGTGCCCGGCCTGCTCAAGACCTACGACCTGCACGACCGCTCCGCGCCCATACGGATCTTCGGCCCGCCCGGCCTCAGCGAGCTGTTCAGCGCTCTGCGCCGGATCATGGGCAAGGTCCGCTACGAGGTGGAGCTGGTCGAGCTCGAGCCGGGGGAGGCGGTGGACCACGGCGACTGGGAGGTGCGCTGCTTCCCGGTCGAGCACCGCGTGCCCGCCTTCGGCTACGCGTTCGTCGAGCACGAGCGCCCGGGCCGCTTCGACCCCGAGGAGGCGCAGCGCCTCGGCATCAAGCCCGGCCCGGACTTCGGCCGCCTGCAGGCGGGGGAGACCGTGGTCGGCGAGCAGGGCGAGGTGCGCCCCGAGCAGGTGATGGGCGAGCCGCGCCCCGGCCGCAAGCTGGTGTTCACCGGCGACACCGCGCCCTGCGAGATGACGCGGCTCGCCGCCCACCAGGCCGAGCTGCTCGTGCACGACGCGAGCTTCCGCGACGAGGAGGTCGAGCGCGCAGCGGAGACCGCGCACTCCACGGCGCGCCAGGCCGCCGAGATCGCGCGCGACGCCGAGGTGCGCATGCTCGCACTCGTCCACATCTCATCTCGCTACCACGTGCCCGAGGTGGTGGCCCAGGCGCGCGAGGCGTTCCCGGACGCGGTCGCGCCGCGTGACTTCGACCTCGTCAAGGTCCCGTTCCCCGAGCGCGGCGCGCCCGAGCTCATCGAGGGCGGCGCCCGCGAGGCCCCCGACGAGCGCGCGGCCCCGCCGACCGCCGCCCCGTGATCGACTTTTCTCGTCCCCAGGACTAGAAAACTCGACCACCGCCCGTTGCCGGCGCACGCGATCGAGGTTCCTCGTCCCCTGGACTAGAAAAGTCGATCACCGCCCGGGGGGAGCGGGCGGTGGTTGAGGTTTCTGGTCCCCTGGACTAGGAAAGTCGATCGCGTCAGCCGAGCGGGGCGACCAGGTCCGCGATCGCCTGGGCGACCTCGGTCGGGTAGTCCTCCTGCGGGAAGTGCTTGGCGGGGAGCAGGTACCCGTCGTCCGCGCCGAGCGCCTCGCGCACCGCGTCGTAGTGCTCGCGCCCGAACACCGGGTCGCGCTCACCCCACACCACCCGGGTTGGCACGTCGAGCCCTGCGAGCCCCTCGCGCAGGAAGCGCTCCTTCTCCTCGGTGAGCTCGAAGGAGCGCATGATCCGCAGGAACGCGCGGCCGCGGTCGTGCATGCGCAGGAGCGCCACGTGCGCGTAGACGTCGGAGCGGGGGACGAGCTCGCGCCGCGCGATGCCGATCGCGTAGAAGAGCCGCGCGACGTAGACCCGCGGCGTCCCCCGAAGCCAGAGTTCGCCCAGCCCGCGCCGCGCGAACGGCGCCATCGGCCAGGGGCGCTGGAAGCTCGCGACGTCGACGAAGGTGTTCAGCGCGGTGATCGAGAGCACTCGATCGGGATTGCGGATCGCCCACTCGAACCCGATCGGCCCGCCAATGTCGTGGACGACGAGGTGGCACTGGCCGATGCCGAGCGCGTCGATCGCCTCGCCCGTCCAGCTCGCGAGGCCCGACCACGAGTAGTCGAAACCCTCCGGGCGCTCGGCGAGCCCGAGCCCGGGGAAGTCGAAGGCGTTGGCGCGCACGCCCTCGTCGGCGAGCGCCGCGACCACCTTGCGGTACAAAAACGAGCTCGTGGGCACCCCGTGCAGCAGCACGACGTCCGCGCCCTCGCCCTGCCGGCGCACGAAGCTCCGCACGCCGCCCGCCTCGAACCACGAACCCGCGGCCGCGTGCCGCGCGATCGCGTCGTTCACCTCGCGGTCGATCGGCCGCAGCTTCGAGGGGTCGCGCACGGGCCGGTGCGGCCTGGGGATCCGGCGCTCTGCCACCATGGCTTCGATCATCGCTGATCGGGCGGTCGAATGGGTCGCTCGGCGGCGCGCCTGGCCGTCCGCCTCGCCCGTTGCTAGTCTCGACTCGTCGGTTCCTTTAACCCGGTCCAGCGAGGCCAGGAAGGAGCGAGTTGAACGAGAAGGTCGTACTCGACCGTGACGACGTGCGCCGCACGCTGGTGCGGATCGCGCACGAGATCGTGGAGAACAACCGCGACGCCCAGGCGCTCGCGATCGTCGGCATTCACACGCGCGGCGCGGTCCTCGCCAACCGCCTGCACGCGCTCGTGACCGAGCTCGCCGACACCGAGGTCCCGCTCGGCGACCTCGACATCTCCTTCTACCGCGACGATCTGGGCGAGCGCCCGACCGCGCCCGTCGTCCACGCCTCGCACCTCGACTTCGACCCCGACGACCGGACGGTCGTCCTCGTCGACGACGTCCTGTTCACCGGCCGTACCGTGCGCGCGGCGATCGACGCGCTCTTCGATTACGGCCGCCCGGCCCGCGTCCAGCTCGCCGTGCTCGCCGACCGCGGCCACCGCGAGCTGCCGATCAGGCCCGACTACGTCGGCAAGAACCTGCCGACGGCGCGCGGCGAGCGTGTCTTCGTGCGCCTCGAGGAGATCGACGGCGTCGACGAGGTCGCGATCGCCGACGCCGCCGAGCCGGTCGTCGCGGGTAAGGGGAGGGACGAGCGATGAGGCACCTCCTTTCGATCGCCGACCTCGACCGCGACGAGATCGGGCGCATCATGGAGCTGGCCGACAGCTTCGCCGAGGTCGGCCGCCGCGACATCAAGAAGGTCCCGACCCTGCGCGGCCGGACCGTCGTCTCCCTCTTCTACGAGTCGAGCACGCGCACCTCGTCCTCGTTCGAGCTCGCGGTCAAGCGCCTCTCGGCCGACCTCGTCTCGGTGAAGGCCGCGGGCTCCTCCGTCGACAAGGGCGAGTCGCTGCGCGACACGATCGCGACGCTGAGCGCCTACGAGCCCGAGGCGATCATCATCCGCTCGCCGCACGCCGGTGCCGCGCAGCTCGTCGCGCAGTGGACCGACGCCGCGGTCGTCAACGCCGGCGACGGCAAGCACGAGCACCCCAGCCAGGCGCTGCTCGACGTCTACACGCTGCGCGAGCGCCTCGGCGAGCTCGACGGCAAGAAGATCTGGATCGTCGGCGACGTCCTGCACAGCCGCGTCGCGCGGTCGGCGGCGCAGGCGTTCACGAAGATGGGCGCCGAGGTGACCCTCTGCGGCCCGCCGCCCCTGATCCCGCGCGGCGCCGCCGAGGCACTGGGCTGCGCCGTCACGCACGACCTGTCCGAGCTCGGCGAGGCGGACGTCGTCTACGCGCTGCGCATGCAGCGCGAGCGCATGGCGGAGAGCTTCGTCCCGTCGCTGCGCGAGTACGTCGCCAACTACCAGATCGACGAGCGCCGCCTCGGCGCGCGGCAGCTCCTCATGCATCCCGGGCCCGTCAACCGCGGCGTCGAGCTCTCGGCCGAGATCATGGACCACCCGAACTCGCTGATCACCCAGCAGGTCCGCAACGGCCTCTTCGTGCGCATGGCGATCCTCTACGAGCTGCTCGCCGGGGGCGAGCGGCCGCGCGGCGCCCGCGAGCAGGGCGCGGCCGAGGTTTCCGTATCCCAGCCGATCGGGGAGCCCGCGTGAGGCGGATCGCGAGCCTGGACTGGCGCGGCACCGGGTCGGCTCCGGAGCGTCCCGTGATCGTGCGCGGCGCGCGTGCCCTCGACCCGCGCGCCGGGATCGACGCCCGGCACGACATCGTCGTGCGCGACGGCGAGATCGCCGAGCTCGCCGCGCCGGGGTCGGCCGAGCTCGAGGGCGCCGAGGTGATCGAGGCTGAGGGCCTCGTCGCCGTCCCCGCCTTCTTCGACCCGCACGTGCACCTGCGCGTTCCCGGCCGCGAGGACAAGGAGGACATCGAGACCGGCACCCGCGCGGCGGCGGCCGGCGGCTACTGCGGGATCATCGCGATGGCGAACACCGACCCGCCCGTGGACACCCCCGGCGCGATCGACTCGCTGCGCGAGCGCGCCCGCGTCGACGCCTCCGTCCCGGTGGGCTTCGTCGCGACGGTCACCCGGGGCATGCGCGGCGAGGAGCTCACGGACATGACCGAGCTCGCCGCCGCCGGCGCGGTGGGCTTCTCCGACGACGGCCTGCCGATCCGCAGCGCGCGCGTGATGCGCAGGGCGCTCCAGTACCAGGCGCTCGCCGGGCTGCAGATCGCGCTCCACGAGGAGGACCCCGAGCTCTCGGGCGGCGGCGTGATGCACGAGGGCGAGGTCTCCGCCGCGGTCGGGATGGCGGGGATCCCGTCGGTCTCGGAGACCGCGATGATCCTGCGCGACGCCGCGCTGGCGGGCTACGAGTCGGCGCGCATCCACGTCCAGCACCTCTCGGCCGCCGAGTCCGTGGAGGCCGTCGCGCGCGCCAAGGAGGACGGCGTCCAGATCACGTGCGAGGCGACGCCGCACCACCTGACGCTCACCGACGAGGCCGTGCGCAGCCTGGATGCCCGCTACAAGATGAACCCGCCCCTGCGCACCGAGGCTGACCGCCAGGCGCTGATCGAGGGCCTGCGCTCCGGCGTGATCGACTGCATCGCCACCGACCACGCCCCGCACACCCGCCAGGAGAAGGAGGTGCCCTTCGAGCAGGCGGCGATGGGCGTCACCGGCCTGGAGACCGCGTTCGCGGTGCTCTACACCGACCTCGTGCTTCCGGGAGTGCTGCCGCTCGAGCTCATCGTCGAGCGCCTGGGGTCGGGTGCGGCCGCCTTCGGGTTCGAGCCCGCCTCGCTCAAGCCGGGCAGCGAGGCGAACGTCACCCTGCTGGACCTCGAGCGCACCTGGGAGGCAGGCGCGGGGGGTTGGGAGAGCCGCTCGGGCAACTCGTTCGCCGCCGGGCGCGAGCTCACCGGGCAGGTGCTGGCGACCATCGCCGGCGGCGAGGTCGCCTACCGCCAGCGCAGCTTCGCGATGGGGGTCGCCCAGTGAGCGGCGACCGGCTCCAGCGCGAGCGGGCGGCGCTCGTGATCGTCGACGTGCAGCAGGCGTTCGCCAAGGCCGTACCGGGTTACGAGCGGGTCGTGCGCGCCGCGGCGACGCTCGCGCGCGGCGCCGAGGCTCTAGGCGTGCCCGTCGTGGTCACCGAGCAGTACCCGAAGGGGCTCGGCCGCACCGACCCCGCGGTCGCGGAGGCGCTGCCCGACGGGGTCGAGCCGCTCGAGAAGATCGAGTTCTCGGCGGCCAGCGCGCCCGGGTTCGACCTCGGCGGGCGCGACCAGGTCGTGCTCTGCGGGATCGAGGCGCACGTCTGCGTCGCGCAGACGGCCCTGGAGCTGCTCGACCGCGGCCTCGCTGTGCACGTCGCCGCCGACGCCGTCGCCTCGCGCAGCGTCGAGAACGAGGCGATCGGGCTGCGCCGCACCGAGCGCGCGGGTGCGGTCCCGACCAGCGTCGAGACCGCGCTGTTCGAGCTCCTCGGGCGCGCCGGCACCGACGAGTTCAAGGCCGTGCAGCGCCTGATCCTCGACTACGCCCCCAACCCGACCCAAGCGGGGGCCTCCGCGTGAAGGGCTACGTACTGCTCGAGGACGGCACGCGCCTCGAGGGCGAGCTCTGCGGGTCCGGCCCCGAGCAGGGGACCGACTCGGTCACCGGCGAGGTCGTCTTCAACACGGCGATGACCGGCTACCAGGAGGCGATGAGCGACCCCTCGTACTCGGGCCAGATCATCACCTTCACCTACCCGATGATCGGCAACTACGGCGTCGCCGAGGCGGCCATGGAGTCCGACCGCATCCACGCCCGGGCCGCGATCATGCGCGACGCGCGCAACTCGACCGACGCCGCGGCCGCGGAGGGCGGCTGGCTCGACTGGCTGCGCGAAGGTGGCGTGATGGCGATCACCGGCGTCGACACGCGCGCCCTCGTGCGCCACATCCGCGACAAGGGCGCGATGCGGGGCGGCGTCTTCGCCGAGACGGTCAGCGAGGCGCAGGCGCGCGAGCGGATCGCCGCGGAACCGGCGATGACCGGCTACCAGGAGGCGATGAGCGATCCCTCGTACGCCGGGCAGATCATCACGTTCACCTACCCGATGATCGGCAATTACGGCGTCGCGGAGCGGGCCATGGAGTCGGATCGCATCCACGCGCGCGCCGCGATCATGCGCGAGGCGCGCAACTCGACCGACGCCGCGGCCGCGGAGGGGGGCTGGCTCGACTGGCTGCGCACGAACGGGGTGATGGCGATCACCGGCGTCGACACGCGGGCGCTCGTGCGCCACATCCGCGACAAGGGCGCGATGCGCGGCGGCGTGTTCGCCGAGACCGTGAGCGAGGCGCTGGCGCGCGAACGGATCGCCGCCGAGCCGCCGATGACAGGCGCCGACCTCGCCCGCACGGTCACGCTCAGCGAGCCGCTTGAGCTCCCCGGGTCGGGGCCCCGCATCGTCGCCCTCGACACCGGCATCAAGCGCTCGATCATCGAGCAGTTCCAGGCCCGCGACACGCACCTCACCCTGCTGCCGTGCACGGCCTCCGCCGATGAGGTGCTGGCGCGCGATCCCGACCTCGTCTTTTTGGCGTGCGGCCCCGGCGACCCGGCGGCGCTCGACTACATCGTCGGGACCGTGCGCGAGCTGGTCGGTCGCAAGCCCGTGATCGGTATCTGCCTGGGGCACCAGCTGCTCTGCCGCGCCGTCGGACTCGACACCTTCAAGCTGCCCTTCGGCCACCGCGGCGCGAACCACCCGGTCAAGGACCTGGACAGCGGGCGGATCGACATCACCTCGCAGAACCACGGCTTCGCGGTGCGCCCGCCGGACGGCGGCGAGCGCGTCGAGTCCGACGAGCCGGTGCGCTGGGAGACCGATTTCGGCGCCGCCGAGCTCACCCACGTGAACCTCTACGACCGCACCGTCGAGGGGCTGCGCCTCCGCGACGTGCCCGGGCGCACCTTCCAGTACCACCCCGAGGCCGGCCCGGGCCCCCACGACGCGCGGCACCTCTTCGACGAGTTCCTGCGGCTCGCGGAGGAGGCTGGCTGATGCCCAAGCGCACGGACATCAACCGGATCCTCCTGATCGGCTCGGGCCCGATCGTGATCGGCCAGGCCGCGGAGTTCGACTACTCGGGCGTGCAGGCCTGCAAGGTCCTGATCGAGGAGGGCTACGAGGTCGTGCTCGTCAACTCCAACCCGGCCACGATCATGACCGACCCGGAGTTCGCGCACCGCACCTACGTGGAGCCCCTCACGCCGGAGTCCGTGGCCGCGATCATCGAGCGCGAGCGCCCCGACGCCCTGCTGCCGACGCTGGGCGGACAGACGGCCCTCAACTTGGCGAAGGCGCTCGCCGACGACGGCACGCTTGAGCGCTACGGCGTCGAGCTGATCGGCGCCAACTACGACGCGATCCACCGCGCCGAGGACCGCGAGGCGTTCCGGGCGACGATGGAGGGGGCCGGGCTGCGGGTGCCCTGGTCGACGATCGTCACCTCCGTCCAGGAGGTCGAGGAGGGCCTCGCCGACGGGACGATCAAGCTGCCCGCGATCGTGCGCCCGGCGTTCACCCTGGGCGGACACGGTGGCGGCGTGGGCCACACCGAGACCGAGTTGCGCCAGGTCGTCTCCGAGGGCCTCGCCGCGAGCCCGATCAACCAGGTGCTGGTCGAGGAGTCCGTGCTCGGCTGGGGCGAGTTCGAGCTCGAGGTGATGCGCGACGCGAACGACAACGTCGTCGTCATCTGCTCGATCGAGAACGTCGACCCGATGGGCGTCCACACCGGCGACTCGGTGACCGTGGCGCCCGCGCAGACGCTCACCGACGACCTCTACCAAAAGCTGCGCGACCAGGCGCTGCGCGTGATCCGCGCGGTCGGCGTGGAGACCGGCGGCTCCAACGTGCAGTTCGCCGTCAACCCGGAGACGGGCGAGATCGTGGTCATCGAGATGAACCCGCGCGTCTCGCGCTCCTCGGCGCTCGCCTCGAAGGCGACCGGCTTCCCGATCGCGAAGATCGCCGCCAAGCTCGCCGTCGGCTACACGCTCGAGGAGATCCCCAACGACATCACGCGCGCCACGCCGGCGGCGTTCGAGCCGAC
>DATCLC010000081.1:0-16665 GCA_036564135.1 Solirubrobacterales bacterium | reverse complement strand
CTTGTAGAACCCCCGCGCAAGTTCGCGCAACGAAAGCGAGGATTGATTCGTGTCCAGAACCCTGATCCTGATCAAGCCCGACGCCTTTGAGCGCAACCTCACCGGCGAGCTTTTGGCCCGCTTTGAGCGCAAGGGCCTGCGGATTGCGGCCCTCAAGCTGATGCAGGCGACCGAGGAGATCGCGCACGAGCACTACGCCGAGCACACGGAGAAGCCGTTCTTCGGCGAGCTGGTGGAGTTCATCACCGGCGGGCCGCTGGTTGCGGCGGTGTTCGAGGGGCCCAACGCCGTCCAGGCCGCGCGCCAGATCATCGGCGCCACCAATCCCCTCGAGGCCGCGCCCGGCTCGATCCGCGGCGACTTCGCGCTCGAGGTGACCTACAACATGGTCCACGGCTCCGATTCCGAGGAGTCGGCCGAGCGCGAGATCAAGATCTGGTTCCCCGAGCTCTAGCGAGCCCCGCGCTCGGGTCGGCTTGAAGCTCGTCCTCGCCTCCGCATCCCCGCGTCGGCGGCAGATCCTCACCTGGCTCGGCGTCGAGTTTGAGGTCGTCGAGCCGGAGGCGGACGAGCTCGCGGGCGGGCTCGAGCCCGAGGAGCTCGTGGTCGAGAACGCCCGCCGCAAGGCGCGCGCGGGGCGCGCCGCGGCGGGCGAGGGCGCCGTCGTCCTCGGCGTCGACACCGACGTCTTCCTCGGGCCGGAGCCGCTCGGCAAGCCCGCCGACGAGGCGGCCGCCCGCGAGCATCTCGAGGCGCTCGCGGGGCGAACCCACACGGTCCTGAGCGGCCTCTGCCTGCTCGGGCCCCACCCCGACGCGGAGCGGTCGGGGGTCGAGCGCTCGCTCGTCACCTTCGCCGAGCTCACCCCCGAGCTGATCGACCTCTATGTGCGCTCGGGCGAGTGGCGCGGGCGCGCCGGCGCCTACGCGATCCAGGGCCTGGGCTCGTTGCTCGTCGATCGGGTCGAGGGGGACTTCTCGAACATCGTCGGACTCCCCATACGGCTGCTTTTGCGCTTGGCTCCTGAGCTTGCGCGAAAACCCTAAAGCGAAGAAATAGGGTTAGGGTTTCTGGCGACCCTCGACTTTGGCTTGCGGCTTGGGTTTCGGCCGCTAGACTGGCCACGCCGGCGAGCTCGCCGGGAGTGGCTTCCAAAAGGCACCTGCGGACCTCGGCAAGACCTGTTGCCGGGGGCAAGGAGGGGGTGCGACGGAAGGCCGGAGATCGGCAAGCTCTCGGTCGGCGCAACCGTACCCGTACCCGCACCGCCCACCCCGACGACCGCGCCCGAAGATCAGATGGGATTCTTCAGCAACCTCACCCGCTTCCGGGGCCGCGACATGGCGGTCGACCTCGGGACCGCGAACACGCTCGTGTACGTGCGCGGGCGCGGCATCGTGCTGTCCGAGCCGTCGGTGGTCGCGATCGACTCCGCCACCGGCGAGGTCCAGGCGGTGGGCGTCGAGGCGAAGCGCATGCTGGGGCGGACGCCGAACTCGATCCAGGCGATCCGGCCGCTCAAGGACGGCGTGATCGCCGACTTCGACGTCACGGAGGAGATGCTCCGCCACTTCATCCAGCGCGTGCACCAGAGCCGCTTCGCGCACCCGCGCGTCGTCGTCTGCGTGCCCTCGGGGGTCACCGGCGTCGAGAAGCGCGCGGTCGAGGAGGCCTGCCTGTCGGCGGGCGCGCGCCAGGCGTACCTGATCGAGGAGCCGATGGCGGCCGCCATCGGCGCCGGCCTGCCGGTGTCCGACCCCACCGGCAGCATGATCCTCGACATCGGCGGCGGCACCAGCGAGGTGGCGGTCATCTCGCTCGGCGGCATCGTCATCTCCGACTCGATCCGCGTCGGCGGCGACGAGATGGACGAGGCGATCGTCAACCACATCAAGAACGAGCACAAGCTCATGATCGGCCCGGCCACCGCCGAGGAGATCAAGCTTGAGATCGGCTCGGCCGTACCGCTGCGCGAGGAACTCACCACCGAGATCCGCGGGCGCGACATGGTCACCGGCCTGCCGAAGACGATCACGATCACCTCCGAGGAGGTGCGCGCGGCCCTCGACGAGCCGGTGAGCCAGATCATCGGCGCGGTCAAGAACACGCTCGACCGCACGCCGCCCGAGCTCGCCGGGGACATCATGGACCGCGGGATCACCTTGGCCGGCGGCGGGGCCCTGCTTCAGGGACTCGACCAGCGGCTGCGCGACGAGTGCCAGATGCCCGCGCAGGTCACCGAGTCGCCGCTCACCTGCGTGGCCGTCGGGTCGGGTCGGTCGCTGGAGGAGTTCGAGGTCATCCACCGGAGCAACCGCAACGCTGCGCGCGGCCGGGGCCGGCTCGCGCGGGCCGGGTAAGCAGGCGTGTACCGCAAGGAGGTCAGAAGGCGCCGCGCGGTCCTCGTCGGGCTCATCGTGTGCGCGCTCGTGCTGCTCTCGCTGCACTTCTCCGAGCCGGAGTCGGGCCCGCTGCACACGATCCAACGCGGCGTCTCCACGGTGCTCTCGCCGCTCGAGTCGGTGGCGTCGGGCGCGCTCAAGCCGGCGCGCGACCTCGTCAACTGGTTCGACGAGACCTTCGAGGCGCGCGGCGAGAACGAGCAGCTGCGGGAGGAGGTCGCAGAGCTGCGCGCCCAGCTCGCGGACGCGGAGCAGGCGCTGGCCGAGAACGAGCAGTTCCGCGACCTGCTCGGCCTCAACAAGCAGGACGAGCTCGCGGACTTCACCCCGGTGACCGGGCGCGTGATCGCCCGTTCGCCGTCGGTCTGGTACTCGACGGTGACGATCAACGTCGGCTCCGCCGATGGCGTCGAGCGCGACGACGTGGTCGTCGCCCCGGGCGGGCGCTCGGGGGCTCTGGTCGGCCGGGTCAGTGACGTGACCTCGACGACCGCGCAGGTCCGGCTGATCACCGACCACCGCAACGCCGCGAGCGCCAAGGTACTGCCCGACGGCCCCGACGGCATCGTCGCGCCGGAGGCCGGCGATCCCGATGATCTGGTCCTCGAGGTCTTCGAGGGCGGCGACGAGATCAGCAAGGGCGACATCCTGGTCACCGCGGGCTGGTCGGACGGCGAGCTCGCCTCCGCGTACCCGTACGGGATCGAGATCGGCGAGGTCGTCGAGGAGGGCGACCCGAACGCGGAGGTGCAGCAGCTCGCGGTCAGGCCCTACGTGGACATGCGCCGCCTGCAGTACGTGCAGGTCCTGACCGGCGGCCCCGAACGTCCGGAGGTCCAGCAATGATCGTCACGTGGGCGATTGCGCTGCGGATCGCTGCCCTCGTGGTGGTCGCCGTGATCCTTCAGGCTTCGTTTTTGTCGTTCCTCTCGATCCTCGGGGCCGCGCCTGACGTGCTCTTCGTGCTCATCGCCGCCCTCGGCCTGCTCGGGGGCGCGCTGGTGGGCGCGGTCTCGGGCTTCGCCACCGGCCTCCTCCTCGACTCGCTGCTCCTGCAGACACTTGGCGCGAGCTCGCTCGCCCTGCTCGCCGTGGGTTACCTCGCGGGCCGCTATCGCGAGGCCTTCGAGATCGAGGGCCGGTTCGTCCCAGCGGCGGTGGCCGGCGTGCTCACCCTGCTTGGCACGGCGGGCTACGCGGGCCTGCAGCTCATGCTCGGCGTACAGACGGACGTGAGCCTTTTGGTCGTGCGCGAGGTCGTCGTCAAGGCGCTGCTCGCGTTCCTGCTGATGATCCCAACGTACCCGCTGGTCAGGTTCCTTTTGCGGCCGGCGCTGGTCGACGCCGAGCCGGCCCAGCGGCGCGTGCTGCTGCCCGGGCGCCGCCGGCGCGCGCTGCGCAGGGGGAACGCGCCGCGGCGCGTGCGGCGCACCGCGACACCGGGGAGGGTCACGTGAGCTTCTCCGGAGGCCGCTGGAGCGCGGAGCGGTTCAACCGCGCGCAGCTGTCAGGCCGGGTCGCGGTCCTGGGCGGGCTCGCCCTGGTCGTCTTCGCCGCGATCTTCTTCCGGCTGTGGTACCTGCAGATCCTCTCGGGCGACAAGTACCTCGCCGAGGCGCAGGGCCAGCGGGTCCGCGAGATGACCGTGCAGGCGCCGCGCGGCGAGATCCTCGATCGCAAAGGCAAGGTACTGGTCGGGAACCGCACGGCGCTCGCCCTGCAGGTGCGGGCGGAGGAGCTGCCCAAGAAGCCCAAGCGCCGCAACAAGGTCCTGGAGCGGGTGGGCGAGGTCATCGACATGCCGCTCGAGAGGATCAAGCGGGAGATCCGCGAGCAGACCAAGGAGCTGCCCGCGAACCCGGTGACGCTCAAGCGCGACGTCCCCGAGGAGGTCGTCTACTACCTGCGCGAGAACCAGGCGCGTTACCCGGGGGTCACCGTGGACCGGATCTACGTGCGTCGCTACCCGCGGGGGACGACCGCCGTGCACACTCTCGGCTACGTCGGCGAGGTCAGCGCGGATGAGCTCGAGCAGCCGCGCTTCCGCGACCTCGAGCCCGGCGACATCGTCGGCAAGGACGGGATCGAGGACACCTACGACCACGTCCTGCGCGGCGTCAACGGGCTCACCCGGGTCCCGGTGGACGTGATGGGCACGCCCACCGGCAGGCCGCACGTCGTCCGCGAGCCGCGCTCGGGCAACGACCTGCGCCTGACCATCGACCTCGAGCTGCAGCAGACGGCGGAACAGGCGGTGGCCCGCACGGGCCTTCCAGGGGCGTTCGTCGCGATGCGGGTGGACAACGGCGAGGTGCTCGCGATGGGCTCCCTGCCCGGCTACGACCCGTCGGTGTTCGCCAAGCCGACGAAGACGACGGAGGAGATCGAGGCGCTCAACGACAACCCGGAGTCGCCGCTGCTCAACCGCGCGATCCAGGGCACCTACCCGACCGGCTCGACCTTCAAGCCGATCACGGCGCTCGCCGGGCTCGCCTCGAACGCGATCACGGAGTCCGAGGTGATCCAGGACGGCGGCGCGATCGAGATCGGCGACCAGGAGTTCACGAACGCGGGCCGCACCGCGCACGGGCCCGTCGATTTGCGCAGCGCGATGAAGGTCTCCTCGGACGTCTACTTCTATACGGTCGGCGCGCGCCTGAACGACGAGGCCGTCGAGGGCAAGACCTGGATCCAGGACTGGGCGCGCGACCTCGGGCTCGGGCAGACGAGCGGCATCGACATCCCCGGCGAATTCGCCGGGAACGTCCCGACGCCCGAGTGGCGCAACGAGCTCTACCGCGAGGGCGTCGAGGGGTACGACCGCCCCTGGTCGATCGGCGACAACGTGCAGACCGCGATCGGGCAGGGCGACGTGCTCGCCACCCCGCTGCAGATGGCCGTCGCCTACGCTGCGATCGGCAACGGGGGCACGGTGGTGCGGCCGCACCTCGCCTACCGCGCGGAGGACCAGGCCGGGCGGGTGGTGCAGGAGTTCGAGCCCGCGCCGCAGCGCGAGATCGAGATCGACGCGGCCTGGCGCGATGCGGTAATCGACGGCCTGAAGGCGGCCGCGATGGAGCCCGGCGGGACCTCGTACGGCGTGTTCGGCGGGTTCCCGGTCGAGGTGGCCGGCAAGACGGGCACGGCGGAGACCTTCTTCAATGGAGTCCCGTACGACCAGTCCTGGTACGTGGCGCTCGCGCCCGCCGACGACCCGGAGATCGTGGTGGCGCTCACGGTCGAGCGCGGAGGCTTCGGCGCCGACACCGCGGCCCCCGCCGTTTTCGAGATCCTCTCGGAGTACTTCGACGTGAAGGCCGAGGACGTGGAGCAGGTTTCCCCGTCCGCAGGCGGTACGGTGGTGTACGAATGAGGCGGACACCCACACCGCGTGACCCCGCCGAGGGGGTGGGCTGCTGATGGCGGTCGTCAGCGGGCCCAGGCCGCGTGCGCGGGTAGCCCCGCGCCCGCAGCCGTTCGCCGAGCCGCGCGAGAGCCTGCTCGAGCGCGCCGGCGTCATGCGCCTCGACTTCCCGCTCCTCGGCGCGGTCATCGGGCTGCTCGGTCTGTCCGTGGTGGTCCTGGACCAGGTCGTGTCCAACGAGCTTGCGATCCGCCAGGCGATCTACGCGGTCGTCGGTCTCGCGCTGATGTTCGCGATCGCCCAGGTGGACTACTCGCGCTTCCGCGAACTGCGGGTGGGCGTGTACACGGCGATGATCGGCCTGATCGTCCTGGTTCTGATCGTCGGCGAGGCCACCCGCGGGGCGCGCAGCTGGATCGAGCTTCCGTTCTTCACCTTCCAGCCGTCCGAGCTCGGCAAGGTCATGCTCATCGTCGCCCTCGCGGCGATGGTCATCGATCGCATGCCGAACGCCTCGGAGCGCAAGCGCACGGCAAAGGTGCTGCTCGCGGGCGCGGTCCCGACGGCCCTCGTGTTCCTCCAGCCCGACCTGGGCTCGGCGTTCGTGTACGTGGCGATCACCCTCACGGTGCTGTTCGTCGCGGGCACGCGCTGGCAGCACCTGGCGGCGATTGGCGCCGCGGGCACGGCGATCGCATTGGTCGTGCTCGTGCTCGCGCCGGCCGTGGGCCACCCGATCCTCAAGCCGTATCAGCAAGATCGGCTGACTGCATTTCTGAGTCCGAGCGCGGATCCCGCCGACTCGACGTACCAGATCCGGCAGTCACAGATCGCCGTGGGCGCCGGCGGCAAGACCGGCCGCGGCGACAACGCAACGCAGACGCGGCAAGGTTTCCTCCCGGAGCGTCACAACGACTTCATCTTCGCGACCGTCGGTGAGCGCTACGGGTTCGTTGGTGCCGCGTTCCTTTTGTCCCTCTACGCCCTGCTCATCTGGCGGGCGCTGCGCATCATGACGCTTTCGAAGAACCTCTATGGCGCGATCATCGCGGGCGCGATTGCAGGCATGCTGCTGTTCCACGTCTTCGTGAACGTCGGCATGAACATCGGCATCGCGCCGATCACCGGAATCCCGTTGCCGCTGGTCAGCGCCGGTGGTTCCTCGGTGATCGCGACGCTGATCGCGATCGGATTGCTCCAGAGCATCTACGTTCAGTCGCAGCTCGCCTCGAGAAGCAGGGTCTGACTGCTCTCTTGAGGTGAGCCTGAATTGAAGAAGAAGATCGTCGTTTCAGTCGACGCCGGCGAGACCCGCGTCGCCGTTCTCGAGCGCAAGGGCAACGCCAAGCCCAAGGTGGCGGAGCTCTACGTCGAGCGCCGCGGCTCGCGGTCGATCGTCGGCAACATCTACAAGGGCGTTGTCGACAACGTCCTGCCCGGCATGGAGGCCGCCTTCGTCGACATCGGCCTCGAGCGCAACGGTTTCCTGCATGTCGACGAGATCGTGCTGCCCGGCGGCGAGAAGGTGCCCCGGCGCGGCCACGGCAAGGGCCGGCGCATCGACGAGCTGCTCAAGCCCAAGCAGGAGGTGCTCGTCCAGGTCGTCAAGGACCCCCTGAAGACCAAGGGCGCGCGGCTCTCCATGCAGCTCTCGATCGCGGGCCGCTACCTGGTCTACATGCCCCAGGGCGCGGGAGTCGGCGCCAGCCGCAGGCTCCCCGACGCCGAGCGCGATCGCCAGCGCAAGCTCCTCCAGAAACTCCACAAGGAGCGCAACGGCAAGGGCGGGGTGATCGTGCGCACCGCCGCGCAGGGGGCGAAGCGCGCCGACTTCGAGCGCGACCTCGACTACCTGCACAAGCTGCACGAGGTGGTCGAGCGCCGCGCGAAGGAGGTGAAGGCGCCCGCGCTCGTCTTCCAGGAGGCCGATCTTTCGATCCGCGTCCTGCGCGACGTCCTCACCAAGGAGTTCGAGGGCGCGATCATCGACGACGAGAAGCAGTACCAGCGCGTGACCAGCTTCTTCCAGCGCACGGCGCCGGAGCTCGTCGACCAGGTCGAGCTGTACGAGGGCGAGGAGCCCCTGTTCGAGAAGTTCGGGGCCGCGGACGCGATCCGCTCGACCCTGCAGCGCCGCGTCGATCTGCCCTCGGGCGGCTATCTGATGATCGACTACGCCGAGGCGCTCACCGTGATCGACGTCAACACGGGCAGCTTCACGGGGCGCGGCAAGGGGCGCCTCGAGGACACGATCACGAAGGTCAACATCGAGGCCGCCGAGGAGGTCGTGCGGCAGCTCCGCCTGCGCGACATCGGCGGGATCATCGTCATCGACTTCATCGACATGGCGCGGGCGCGCAACCGCGACCAGGTCCTCAAGACGATGCGCAAGGCGCTCGACGAGGACAAGACCAAGACCTACGTGGTGGAGATCTCGCCGCTCGGGCTCGTGGAGATGACGCGCCAGAACGTCACGGACGGCGTGCGCGAGATCCTCACCAAGCCGTGCCCGACCTGTAACGGCGAGGGCGTCATCGAGTCCGAGGAGACGGTGGCGATCGACGTGCTCCGCAAGCTGCGCGAGCTCGTCGTCGAGCGGCCGGCACCCGAGGCGTTCCTCGTTCGCGTGAACCCGAAGGTCGCCGCCAAGCTCATGGAGGAGGGCAGCGGCCTCACCGAGCTCGAGGCGGACAGCGGCAAGACGTTTCACTTCGAGGGCGGGGACGCGCTGCCGATCTCGACCTACGAGGTGGTCGACGAGGGCACCCGCGAGGAGATCGAGCGCCGCGCGCTGCCGTTCGCGGTGGGCGAGGAGGTGCTCGTCACGATCGAGGAGCCCCACATGTACGAGGCGGACGACGCGATCGCGCGGGTCGATTCGTACATCGTCTCGGTCACCGGCGGCGGCGAGCACGTCGGCGAGCGGCGGCTCGTGCGGATCGAGGAGGTGGGACGCGGCTCGGCGCGCGCCTCGCTGGTCGATAACGGCCAGGACGGGGGCGGCTCCAAGGATGAGGAGGACGAGCAGCTAGAATCGTCCCGCTCCGGGCGACGCCGCCGTGGCCGCCGAGGTGGTCGCGGCCGTTCGCGCGCGAAGAAGCAAGAAACCGCAACAGGCAACGACTGATGGCCAAGACCGAAACCCCCGCATACGCGATCGTCGAGACGGGCGGCAAGCAGTACCGCGCCGAGAAGGGCTCGGTGCTCGTCGTCGACCGCCTGGACGCCGCCGAGGGCGACAAGGTCAACCTGCGGGCGGTGATGTTCCGTGGGGACGACGCGGTCGTCGCAGGCTCCGACCTGGAGAAGGTGAAGGTCGAGGCCAAGGTCACCGAGCACCTGCGCGGCGAGAAGATCCGGGTCTTCAAGTACCGCCCGAAGAAGGGCTACCGGCGCCGCCGCGGGCACCGCTCGGAGCTCACCAAGCTTGAGATCCTCGACGTGAAGATGCTCAGCCGCAAGCCCGCGGCGAAGAAGAGCTCGTCCGAGGAGAAGGGCTCGGCCGCGCAGAAGAAGGGCTCTTCCGCGGCGAAGAAGGACGCGCCCGCCAAGGAGGACTCGTAGATGGCTCACAAGAAGGGGCTCGGCTCCAGCCGCAACGGCCGTGACTCGAACCCGAAGATGCTGGGCGTCAAGGTGTTCGCCGGCCAGCGCGTGACGGGCGGCGAGATCATCGTGCGCCAGCGCGGCACCCGCTTCCGCCCGGGCGACGGCGTGGGCATCGGCCGCGATCACACGCTGTTCGCGATGCGGCCGGGCATCGTCCAGTTCAAGACGGGTCGCCGCGGCCGGATCGTTTCGGTCGCCGAAGCGGACGAGTAGGTCGCCGGGCGATCCAGGATGGCGGCGCCGGGGGAAGGACTCTCCGCGGCGGCGCGCAAGAACCGCGCCTACTGGGACGCGACCAGCGACGCCTACCAAGAGCGGCACGGCCCGCAGCTTGAGGGCGGGATGGCCTGGGGCGTCTGGCAGATTCCGGAGTCCGAGCTAGGCGTGCTCGGGGACGTCGCGGGCCTGGACGTGCTCGAGCTCGGGTGCGGTGCGGCGCAGTGGTCGATCGCGCTCGCCCGCCGCGGCGCCCGCACGACGGGGCTGGATATCTCCCCGCGCCAGCTGGAGCATGCCCGCCGAGCCGTCGCGCAGGCAGGGGTGGAGGTGCGCCTCGTCGAGGCGAGCGCCGAGCGCACGCCGTTCGAGGACGCGAGCTTCGACGTCGTGTTCTGCGACCACGGCGCCTTCAACTTCGTCGATCCGCGGGTGGTCGTGCCCGAGGCGGCGCGCGTCCTGAGACCCGGCGGCTTGCTCGCTTTCTGCATGGCCTCGCCGCTCGTGGACCTCTTCTGGGACAACGAAGGCGACGGCGGCGCGGGCACGATGCTGCGCAACCCGTACTTCGGGCTCGCCGGCTTCGAAACGGACGAGACGGCCGAGTACCAGCTCCCCTACGGCGAGTGGATCCGGCTGCTCCGCGCCAGTGGGCTCATCGTCGAGGATCTGATCGAGCTGCAGGCCCCGGCCGACGGCGAGACGACCTACGACTTCGTCGATCGCGAGTGGGCTCACCGCTGGCCCGCGGAGAACATCTGGAAGGCGCGCAGGGCCGCGTAGGCGGCGGACGGCCCGGAGTTCGGCAATTCGCCGTCCAGCGTCGGGCAAACTGACTGCCGCCAAGCGCGCGGCGCGATTACGCTGCCGCGGCATGAGGACCAACCAAGCATCCCTATCTGTGTTCGGGCTTGGGTTAGGCGGCGTCGTTGCGGCGTTCGCCCTGCTCATCGCCCTGTTACCGTCCGGCGCCGGCGCCGCCTCGGCGCAGTGCCTGCAGAGCGCGGGCACGGCTCGCACCGATGCGGCTCAAGGCGAGATCAACAAGGTCATCGTCGGGTATCGCAAGCGCGGCAACCGCGTCAGGCTCATCAACCGGGCTGAGATGCGGGGCGGCGTGCGCGACATCACCGATGTCGTCTGCCCGAATGACCAGCGGTGGCACCGCGTCGTGGTGCGCTTGAAGGACAAGAACGACTTCGTCTCGCTGCGGGGTCGGGATCCCGTTCTGCGCAAGTACACGAAGGTGCCGCGGACGATCGCCGTACGCGTGTCGGCGGGTGCCGGTAACGACGAGGTTCTCGGCCACAAGGGCCGCGATCGCGTCAGCGCCGGTGCCGACCGCGACGAGGTCCGCACGTTCGCCGGCAACGACTACATCAAGGGGGGCAACGGCCGCGACCGGATCTGGGCCGGACCCGGTAAGGACGAGATCCACGTCGACGACGGCAACAAGGACGTCGTCGACTGCGGCGGGGGGATCGACCTCGTCTTCGCGGATCCGCGAGACGAGCTCCGAAACTGCGAGCGCGTTCGTTAGTAGCTACCAGCCGTCAGCTGCCAGCTCCAGCCGCCAGCTTCGTGGTGGCTGGGGCTGGCGGCGCAACCAGCTTCCAGCCTCCAGCTGCCAGCTTCCAGCTATCAGTCCGCAGGGGGTTTGCTCAGGGTGGTCCATCGCGCTGGATGCCTGGCAGCTGGCGGCTGGCAGCCGGTGACTCGTAGCCGGCGGCTGCCAGCATTAGCCCGTGTTCCACGACAAAGCGCGCATCTACGTTGAGGGGGGGCACGGCGGCAACGGCGCCGTGAGCTTCCGGCGCGAGGCCCACGTGCCGCGCGGCGGGCCCGACGGTGGGGACGGGGGGCGCGGCGGCGACGTCGTGCTGGTCTGCGACCCCTCGCGGCGCGACTTGAGCGCACTGCGTTACTCCCGGCATTTCAAGGCGGGGCGCGGTGAGCACGGGCGCGGCAAACAGCAGCACGGCGCCCGGGGCGAGGACCGCGAGATCCACGTGCCGCCCGGGACGACGGTCGAGGGGCTCGAGGGGGAGCGCTACGACCTGGTGCGCCCGGGGCAGCGCGTCGTGGTGGCCGCCGGCGGCAGCGGCGGGCACGGCAACAAGCGGTTCGCCACTTCGACGCGGCAGGCGCCGCGGTTCGCCGAGAAGGGGCTTCCCGGGCAGTCCGGCTGGATCGAGCTGCGCCTGCGCTTGCTGGCCGACGCGGGCCTCGTCGGCCTGCCGAACGCCGGCAAGTCGTCCTTGCTCGCCCGCCTCACCCGCGCGCGCCCGAAGGTCGGCGACTACCCGTTCACCACGATCGACCCGGTGCTCGGCACGCTCGACGACGGGACGCGGCAGATCGTGCTCGCCGACATCCCGGGGCTGATCGAGGGGGCTGCCGCGGGCGCCGGGCTCGGGCACGAGTTCCTCGCGCACGTGGAGCGCTGCCGGGCGCTCGTGCACGTCGTGGAGATCGACCCGCCGGAGGGGGCGCCCGCGCCCGAGGAGGCGTACCGGATCGTCCGTGGGGAGCTCGCGAAGCACGGTGCGGGCCTCGTGGACCTGCCCGAGATCGTGGTCCTCTCCAAGGCGGACCTGGTCACCGAGGAGAGCCGGGCGCGCGTGGTGGCCGAGTGGCGCGAACGGCTGGGGGAGGGGATCGTGGTGCTGGCGCTCTCCGCGGCCACCGGAGCGGGGCTCGACCGGCTGCGCCAGGAGCTGTTCGCGCTCGTGCCCGAGACGGACGATGCGCGCGCGCCGCTGCCCGATGAGCCGGAGTTCGAGGTGGAGCACGCCGTGTACCGGCCCGCGGGCCAGCAGGGGTTCGACGTGGAGCGCGAAAAGGACGGTGTCTTCAGGGTGCACGGCAGGGGCATCGAGCTGCTGTTCGAGCGCCACGACCTGGAGAATCCGGAGGCGCTCTCCTACATCGAGGAGCGGCTCCGGGAGATCGGCGTGATCGCCGCGCTGGAGCGCGCCGGGTTCGAGCCCGGCGACGAGGTCCGCATCGGCGAGCGGGCCTTCGACCTCGATCCCAGGTAGGGGCTTCCTACACTCTCGCCCCGCTATGACCGTCGTTGCGAAGCTGGGCTCATCGATAGTCGCCGCCCCCGACGGGGCGGTGCGCGGGGACGTGCTCGATTCCGTCTGCGGGCAGGTCGCGGAGCTCCACGAGCGCGGCGAGAACGTGGTCATGGTGACCTCCGGGGCGATCGCCCTGGGCATGAAGCTCATGGGGTTCGACTCGCGGCCGCGCGCGATCGACGAGCTGCAGGCAGCGTCCGCGGTGGGGCAGGGCACGCTCTTTCGCGCGTACGAGCAGCGGCTCGCCGCGCGCGGAGTGCACGCCGCGCAGGTGCTGCTCAACTCCTACGACATCTCCGCGCGCGTCAACTACCTGAACGCGCGCGCGACGCTGCGCCGGCTGCTCGAGTGGCGCACAGTTCCCGTGATCAACGAGAACGACACGACCGCCACCGACGAGATCACCTTCGGCGATAACGACTTCCTCGCCGCGCAGGTCGCGATCCTCTTGGAGGCGCGGGCCCTGGTGCTGCTCACCGACACCGACGGCGTACACACCGCCGACCCGCGGCGTAACCCCGACGCGCGCCTGATCGAGCGCGTGGAGGACTTCGCCGAGCTCGACGGGTACGAGATCGGCTCGCGCACGTCGCCCTTCGGCTCGGGCGGGATGCGCAGCAAGGTGGACGCGGCGCGCATGGGTACGGCCGCCGGCATGCGCGTGGTCGTGTGCCGGGGGACCGAGCCCGGCAACCTGCTGCGCGCCGTGGACGGCGAGAACGTCGGCACGACCTTTGTGGCCGGCGAGCGGCGCACGCCCAGCTTCAAGCTGTGGCTGCGCTACGCGAAACCCGCCCAGGGCCGCATCGAGGTGGACGAGGGCGCCGCGCGGGTGCTGCGCGAGTCCGGGTCGAGCCTTTTGCCCGTGGGCGTCACGGGCGTGAGCGGGAACTTCGACGCGGGCGACGCCGTCGAGATCGTGTGCGGGGACGATCGCGTGGGCAAGGGCATCGTGAACTACTCGGCGAGCGAGCTCGACCGGATCAAGGGGCTGCAGTCGGACAGGGTGCGCGAGCTCATGCCCCACGCGGCCGAGGAGGCGGTGCACCGGGACTTCTTCGTGCTCGCCTGACCGCTTGGGCGGGTTTGTCCCGCCCCGGTACTCTCTCTTCCACGATGGCGACCACGACCCGCACCGTCACCGAAGTTTGTGAATCGGCGCAGGCCGCCTCGCGTCAGCTCGCGCGCGCGTCGACCGAGACGAAGAACGCGACGCTTCAGCGGATTGCTGAGCTTCTGCGCGAGCGGGCGGACCAGGTCCTCGCCGCGAACGCGGCCGACCTCGAGGACGAGCGCGCCGCCAACCTCACCTCCGCGCTGCGCGATCGCCTCACGCTCACCCCCGAGCGCGTCGAGGCGATGGCGGCCGGGGTCGAGGAGGTGATGCGCCTGCCCGACCCAGTCGGCGAGGAGATCGAGTCGGCGACCCTGCGCAGCGGCATCGAGATGCGCAAGGTGCGCGTCCCGCTGGGCGTGGTCGCGGTCATCTACGAGGCGCGCCCCAACGTGACGATCGACTGCGCGGCGCTGTGTCTCAAGTCGGGCAACGCGATCGTGCTGCGCGGCTCGAGCTACGCGGCCAACTCGAACGGGGCGCTTGCGGCCGTGGTGCGCGACGCGCTCGCCGAGAACGGGCTGCCCGCGGGCTGCGTGGAGCTGCTCAGCGGCGATCGCTCGGAGCTCACCGAGCTCGCGACCGCCGAGGGGCTCGTCGACCTGATCATCCCGCGGGGCGGCGAGGGGCTCAAGGCGGCGCTCAAGGAGGTCGCCACGGTGCCCGTGATGTACGCGGCGGCGGGCAACTGCCACGTGTACGTGCACGCCGACGCCGAGCTCGACATGGCGCGCCGCATCGCCTTCAACGCGAAGGTGCAGCGCCCGGGCGTGTGCAACGCGGCGGAGACGCTCCTCGTCCACGCGGAGATCGCGGACCGGTTCCTGCCCGAGATGCTGCGTGAGCTATCGGACGCGAGCGTCGAGCTCGTCGGCGACGAGCGGGCGCGCGCGGCGGCGGACGGCGTGCCGATCGGCGAGGCCTCCGCGGAGGACTGGGACACGGAGTACCTGGACCTGCACATGGCGGTTGGGGTGGTCGATTCGCTGCAGGCAGCCATCGACCACATCAACCGGCACGGTACCGGGCACTCGGAGGCGATCGTCACCTCCTCCGAGGAGGCGGCGCGCGAGTTCACCGAGTCGATCGACGCCGCGTGCGTGTACGTGAACGCCTCGACCCGCTTCACCGACGGGTTCGAGTTCGGGATGGGCGCCGAGATCGGCAACTCGACCCAGAAGCTGCACGCGCGCGGGCCCATCGGGCTCCGCGAGCTGACCACGTTCAAGTACGTGCTGCGCGGCAACGGACAGATCCGGGAGTAGACGGTCGCGGCGATCGGCGTACTAGGCGGGGCGTTCAATCCGCCACACATCGGGCACTTGGTCCTCGCGCACGAGGCCGCGTTCCAGCTTGGCCTGGAGCGCGTGCTGCTGGTGCCGGCGGGCCGCGCGCCGCACCGCGAGATCGACCCCGAGCCGGGCCCGGATGTGAGGCTTGAGATGGTGCGCGCGGCTGTCGCCGACGACGAGCTGCTCGAGGCGTCCGACATCGAGGTCTCGCGCGACGAGCCGTCGTACACCTACCGCACGCTGGAGCTGCTGCACGAGGCGCGCCCGGGGGATGAGTTCACGTTCCTGATGGGCGCCGACGTGGCCGCGTCGATGGAGAGCTGGCGCCGCCCGGAGCGCGTGCTGGAGCTGGCGCGCGTGGGCGTCGCGGCGCGGCCGGGTACGGTGATCGACGAGGCCGAGGCGACGCTCGAGCGCCTCGGCGGACGATTCGAAGTGGTTCGGATGCCCGAGATCGCGATTTCATCGACGCGCGTGCGCAGGCGGGTCGCCAGCGGGCGCCCGCTGCGGTACCTGGTGCCCGATCCCGTGCTCGCGCTGATCGAGAAGCGGGGGTTGTACAGGTGAGTGAGCTGGCGCCGGAGGAGCGCGAGCGGGTTGTGGCCAAGCGCCGGCGGGACGATCCGGCGGCGTCGGAGCGGCTCGCGCGCAAGCTCGCGGAGGTGGTCGACGAGAAGCTCGGCGAGGACATCGTCGCGCTCGACATGCGCTCGCTGGTCGGCTACACGGACTTCCTGGTGATCGCTACGGCGCGCAACGAGCGGCTCGCCAAGGCGATCCACGACGAGGTCCGCGAGCGGCTCAAGCAGGAGGACGGGCTCGTGCCGGCCCGGGTCGAGGGCGAGCAGGAGGGGCGCTGGGTCCTCCTCGACTACCTCGACTGCGTCCTGCACGTGTTCGTGCCCGAGGCGCGCGATCACTACCGGCTCGAGAGCCTCTGGGGCGAGGCGCCGCGGCTCGAGCTCTAGCGCCGCCCAAGGCCACCCGATCCGTCCGATCGTGGTGGCAGGCTTCGCCCCATCCGGAAAACCAGCTTCAAGAGAGCCCTGCTCGGGTACCGGCGCGCCGAGGTGGATGCCGCAATCGCCGCGCGCGACTCGGCGCTTGAGGCGCTTGCGGAGGAGCTCGCGCAGGCCGACGCTGAGCGCGCCGAGCTCGAGCGCCAGCGCGATGAGCTGGATCGCGTCGCGACGACGCTCTCGGAGCGCGTGGTGGCGCGGGAGCGCGAGCTCAAGGAGCTGCGCGAGGAGTTCGCGCGGGCGCGCGCGGAAACGGCCCAGGCCCTGCGCTCGCTGAGCGCGGTCGCGGGCGAGCTCGAGGCGGTGCGCGCGCAGGCGCGCGGCCAGGCGACGCGCATCCGCATGCGCGCGCTGCGCGACGCGGCGGCGATCGCCGACCGGGTCGCGGAGATGACGGACGGGCCCGCGCAGGCCCGCGAGAGGCTGCTGGGGGCGCTGGCCGAGGCGGTGGAGCGCCTGGGCGCGGGCGAGGAGCTCGAGCCCGCGCAGGCGGTCGACGCCGCCGGTGCGGCCCAGGCCGCCGCCGCGGGCGATCCCCCGGCGCCGGCTCCGGAGCCCGCGAAGCC
>DATCLC010000080.1:0-13805 GCA_036564135.1 Solirubrobacterales bacterium | reverse complement strand
ATGAAGGCCTTCGTGATCAACGTGATCGGCGACATCGGCCTCATGCTCGCGGCGTTCCTGCTCTTCGGCGAGCTCGGCACCTTCGACTATCTCGCCCTGTTCGAGGAGGCCCCCGGCCACTTCGACGTGAACGACGGGGCGCTCGTCGCCGCGCTGCTTCTGCTGCTGGTCGGCGCCTTCGCCAAGTCGGCCCAGGTCCCGCTTCACACCTGGCTCGCCGACGCGATGGAGGGCCCCACCCCGGTCTCCGCGCTGATCCACGCGGCGACGATGGTCACCGCGGGCGTGTACCTGATCGCGCGCACGCACCCGCTGTTCGAGCTCGCGCCGACGGCCGCCGACGTCGCCGCCTTCATCGGGCTGCTGACGCTGATCATGGCCGCGACGATCGCGCTCGTCGTCACCGACCTGAAGCGGATCATCGCCTACTCGACCATGAGCCAGATCGGCTACATGGTCGTGGCCGTCTCGATCGGCGCCTACACCGCAGGGATCTTTCACCTGATGACGCACGCCTTCTTCAAGGCGCTGCTCTTCATGGCGGCCGGCTCGATCATCGCCGCGATGGCGAACCGCCAGAACATCGACCTGATGTCCGGCTTCCGCAAGGCGATGCCGTTCACGAGCGCGCTGCTCATCATCGGCGCGCTCGCGCTCGCCGGGTTCCCGGGCACGTCCGGGTTCTTCTCGAAGGACGAGATCCTCGTCTACGCGGCGGATCGCGGCGGGATGTACTGGATCTTCGCGATCGGCGGCTACGCGGCCGCGTTCCTCACGGCCTTCTACTCGTTCCGGATCGGCTTCCGGGTCGTCTGGGGCGAGCCCTGCGAGGAGGCGCGTGAGCTCGAGCGCGGCCACATGGCGCACGGCGAGCCCGAGAACCCGGTGACCGGGGAGAAGGAGGACACCGACGTCGGCTTCCCCGGCCCCGAGCACCACATCGCCGAGCGCGCCTGGCCGATGCGCGCCGCGATGGGGATCCTGGGCTTCCTCGCCCTGTTCGCGGGCCTGCTGCAGATCCCCGGCGTCACGGCCGCCGTCGAGCACTTCCTCGAGCCGACGTTCGAGGGCTCGGCGCTGTTCGAGCACCATCCGTCGACCGGCTCGGCCTACCTCGGCATGCTCGTCGGCGGGATCCTGGCGCTGGCCGGCATCGCGCTCGCCTTCCAGGTGTACGTCCGCCGCCGCGGCGTGACCGCCGGCCTGGTCGAGCGCTACCGCGGCCTTCACGGCTTCCTGTTCAACCGGTGGTACTTCGATGAGCTGCTCGACGCGCTCGTCTACCGGCCGACGATCGCCGCCGGCCGCGTCGCCAGCAACGTGCTGGAGCGCGTGTTCGTCCAGGGCATCGTGAACGGCACGACCGGCATCGTCCGCGGCGTCGGCGTCCTGGTGCGCGGCGCCCAGTCCGGGTTCGTGCGCGCCTACGCCCTGCTGGTCGTCGGCGGCTTCGCAGTCCTCGCTCTCTACTTCCTGGTGGTGAGCTCCTGATGCTGAACGTCCTGCTCTGGCTGCCGCTCGCCGTCGCGCTCGTCGCGGTCCTTATGCCGCGCCGGGCCGTCGCGCCGTTCTCGTTCTTGGGCTCGCTGGTCACGCTCGGCCTCGCGATCGCCCTCGTCGTCGACTTCGACAGCTCGGTGCCCGGCCTCCAGCACGAGGTCAGCGAGAACTGGATCCCGGACCTCGGGATCAGCTACGCGCTCGGCGTCGACGGGATCAGCCTGTTTTTGGTCCTGCTGACCGCGCTGCTCTGGTCGGCGAGCTTCGCCTTCGCCGCCTGGCGCCAGCCCGAGCGCCGCCGCAACTACTTCTTCATGCTCGGGCTCGCCGAGACCGGGACACTCGGCGCCTTCCTCGCCCAGGACCTCGTCCTCTTCGTCCTCTTCTTCGACCTGATGCTCGTCCCGTTCTTCTTCCTGATCGGCGCGTACGGGACCGGCAACCGGGTGCAGGCGACGATCAAGATGATGATCTACACCCTGGTCGGCTCGCTGTTGATGCTGGTCGGGGCGATCGCCACCGGGATCCTGGTCTCCGAGGAGACCGGCGAGCTCAGCTTCGCGCTCGCGGATCTGCGCGCCAACCTGCTGAGCGAGGGCACCCAGGACTGGATCTTCTGCTTCTTCGCCGCCGCCTTCCTCGTGAAGATGCCGGCGATCCCGCTGCACGGCTGGGTGCCGGATGCGTACCGCGCCGCCCCGCTCCCGGTACTGGCGCTGCTTTCCGGGGTGCTCTCGAAGGTCGCCGCCTACGGCTTCCTCCGCGTGGTCTTCCCGATCTTCCCCGACGCCGCGCTCGAGTTCCAGGAGCTCGTGATGATCGTCGCGGTCGCGTCGATCCTCTACGGCTCGGCGATGGCGTTCACGCAGACCAACCTGCGGATGATCATCGCCTACTCGTCGATCGCGCAGATGGGCTTCATCACGCTCGGCCTGTTCGCGCTCACGGCCGACGGCGCGGACGGCGCTGTGCTCCACATGATCAACCACGGCCTGGTGGCGTGGCCGGTGTTCTTCATCATCGCGCTGCTGTACGAGCGCTACGGCAGCGAGGACCTGCGCGAGATGGGCGGCGGCGCGCTGCGCGCCCCGGTGTTCGCGACGCTGTTCATGATCGTCACGCTCGCCCTGCTGGCCATGCCCGGGTCGGCCAACTTCATCGGCGAGTTCTACATCCTGAACGCGGTCTTCCAGGAGAAGGTCGTCTACGCGATCGTCGCCAGCGTGGGCATCGCGATGGCCGCGTTCTACGCGCTGCGCATGTACCAGCGCACGATGCACAACCGCCTGCCCGAGGGCAAGGAGTCGCGCGAGATCAGCCTGCGCGACGGGGCCGTGCTGGCGCCGATGGTCGCCGTGATCGTGGGGCTTGCGCTCTACCCGGGCCTCGTGCTCGAGCGCGGCGAGGCGTCGGTGCAGGACAAGGTGGGCGCGGTGCTGGCCGCGGCGGAGTGCGAGGAGCGCTTCTACGCGAGCGACGGCGATCCGGTCACGCCGGCCGTCGCCGGAATCGAGCTGGACTGCGAGTGAGGTAGGCGACGGTGGACTTCAACGCTCCCCATATCGACTACGCGGGCCTCTCGCCCGTCATCGCGCTCACCGGCGGGCTGGTCGCGATCCTGATCGTCGCAATCCTGACCGACGCGCGCCAGCGGCTCGCGGTCACGCTCACGACCTACCTGACCCTGGGCGCCGCCGCCGGGCTCTGCATCTGGCAGTGGGGCGAGCGCGAGGACTTGGTCTCCGGCGCGCTGCGGCTCGACGAGCTGGCGCTGGTCGCAACGCTCATCGCGATCGTCTCCGCAGCCTTCGTCGTGCCGCTCTCCTGGCGCGAGGAGGCGGCCGACAATGCCCCCGGCCCCGGCGGGCACGGCGAGTTCCAGGGCCTGATCGTCGCCTCGGTGCTGGGCATGCTGCTGCTCTCCTCCGCCCAGAACCTGGTCACGTTCTTCGTCGGGCTCGAGCTGCTCTCGATCCCGCTCTACGTCCTCTGCGGCTCGGCGCTGCGCCGCACGGAGGCGCTCGAGTCCGGCCTCAAGTACCTGATCGTCGGCTCGCTCGGCTCGGCCCTCACGCTGTATGGGCTCGCGCTGCTCTACGGCGGGTCGGGCACGACCGACTTCACCGGGATCCGCGGCGCGATCGGCGGCGATCTGGCGAGCGACCCGCTGATCCTGGTGGGCATCGGCCTGGTGGGCACCGGCCTCGCCTTCAAGCTCTCGATCGCACCCTTCCACCAGTGGACGCCCGACGTCTACCAGGGCGCTCCCACGCCGGTGACCGCGTTCATGGCGGTGGCGACGAAGGCGGCGGCGTTCGCGGTGCTCGTGCGCTTCTTCGACGTCGCGCTCGCCCCGGCGGTCGACGACTGGCAGCCCGCACTGGCGGCGCTCGCCACGGTCTCGATCATCGTCGGCAACGTCGGCGCGCTCGCCCAGAACTCGCTGAAGCGCCTGCTCGGCTACTCCGGCGTCGCGCAGGCCGGCTACATGCTGGTCGGCGTGGTGGCCTTCAGCGCGGGCGGCGTGAGCGCCCTCTTCTTCTACCTGGCCGCCTACGCGTTCATGAACCTCGCCGCGTTCGGCGTGATCGTGATCCGCGAGCGCGAGACCGGGTTCGGCGACGACATCCGCTCGGTGCAGGGCCTGGGCCGTGAGCGCCCCGCGCTCGCCTGGGCGCTCACGATCTCGATGCTGGCGCTCGCCGGGCTGCCGGGCACGGCCGGGTTCATCGGCAAGCTGTTTTTGATCGAGGAGGCGGTCGCCGCCGACTACACCTGGCTCGGCGTGCTGATCGTGATCGGCACGATGATCTCGCTCGCGTACTACCTGCGGGTGATCGCGTGGGTGTGGATGCGGCCGGCCTATCACGCCGACCCGACTCCGGAGACGCCGCATCGCACGCTGCCCGCGATGGCCGGCGGCTCGCCCGACGCGGAGCCCGCGAGCGTGGGCGCCGCGGCGGAGGGGCCGGCGGGCGACCGCGGCCCGCTCCTCGGCGGCGTGCGCTGCCCGGTGATCATCGGCCTCACGCTGCTGATGGCGGCGGCGACGATCTTCTTCGGGGTGATCCCGGCGCCGCTGGTCGACTTCGTCGAGTCGGCCGGCGACGCGCTCGCCGCCGCCTTCGAGTAACCGGACGGCCCTCAGCTCGATGCTCGCCCTAGTCATCGCGACCATCCTGGTCGCGACGGCGCTGGGCGTCTGGGGGGAGCGTCGCTTCGGCGAGCGGGGGCCGCGCCTGGCCCGCCGGATGCTCACGTTCACCCTCTACGGCCTGCTGCCACCCACGGTCTTCTTCAACCTCGCGACCGCCGACATCCCGACCGAGGTGGGCCTCAGCATCCTCCTCTACTACGTCGCGCTCACGGCCACCCTGGTCGGGGCCTACCTGCTCTGCACGCGCGTGCTGCGCGTGTCGCGGCCGGCGACCGGCGCGGTGCTCTGCTGCATCATGGTTCCGAACTCGGGCTACATGGGCTACCCGGTGACCGCCGCGCTGTGGGGCTCCGACCGGCTCTCCGAGGCGGTCGTCTGGGACATCCTCGTCGCGGCCCCCTGGCTTCTGATCGGAGCCTTCAGCGTCGGCGCAGCGTTCGGCACGAAGGCCGGCGAGACGCCGAAGGACCGCGTGCGGGCGTTCTTTACGCGCAACCCGCCGTTCTACGCCGCGGTGCTCGCCTTCATCGTCCCGGACGCGCTCGTGCCCGACGTGCTCGTCGACATCTCGCGCGTGATCGTCGTGATGATCCTGCCGATCGGGTTCTTCGCCCTGGGCTCGTCGCTCGCCGAGGAGGCCGAGGAGGGCGCGTTCGCGTTCCCGCCCAAGTTCGACAAGCTCGTGGCGATGGGCGTTGCTGGGCGGATGCTCTTCCCGCCGCTGCTG
Source organism: Solirubrobacterales bacterium (assembly GCA_036564135.1). Taxonomy (GTDB): domain Bacteria; phylum Actinomycetota; class Thermoleophilia; order Solirubrobacterales; family 70-9; genus RSA11. The sequence goes on along the minus strand of DATCLC010000080.1, from coordinate 8,421 downwards.
CTCGTCCTGCTGACCTTGCCGCTGATCGACCTGCCCGAGACCTACCTGGTGCTCGCGGGCATCTCAACGGGCGTCAACCCGCTCGTCGTCTCGCACGTCTACGGCCTCGATCAGCGCGTGACGGCGGGGACGATCGCCTGGTCCACGGTCGTCGCGATCATCGGCCTCAGCGCCTTCGCAATCGCGCGTGCCGTCTGAGGCGCCCGGAGGCGCCGGCCCCGGTTCGGCGATCCGCGCGGCTTCAGCCGTGCGGGTCGCGCGACATCAAGAACAGCCAGGTGGGGATGCCGACGACCGTGAGGATGAAGATCGGCAGGATCGGGTTCGCGAGGTAGCTGAGCAGCGCCGCGCCAACCACCACGGCGGCCACTGCGATCTCAAGTCGATAGGCACGCATCTGTACCCCTATTTCTATCTGAACCGCGGCGATCCCGCCCCCGCCGCGATCCCGCGGGCGGCGGCGCACACGCGTTCAGCCCTCGTTGCCGCTTTCCGGCAACGAGGGCTGAATTCCTGAGCGGCCCCGCCGTGCGTTCAGCCCTCGTTGCCGGTTTCCGGCAACGAGGGCTGAAAGTCGGGTTGATTCGGGCTGGTCGCGGTGCGCGCCCGCGTATGCTGCGCGGCGCATGCTCCACCACGTCTCGTTGGAGGTGTTCCCGGACCAGGTCGAGCGGTCGCTTGAGTTCTGGTCGCTCTTGGGGTTTGTCGAGGTGCCGGCGCCGCAGCCTCTGCACGGCCGCGTGAACTGGGTCGAGCGCGACGGCACCCAGATCCACCTGATCCACGCCGAGGAGCCCGCCGTACCGGCGCGCGGGCACGTCGCGGTGGTCACGCCAAACATCGAGGAGGCGATCGCGCGCCTCGCCGCGGCCGGGTTCGAGGTCGAGCCCAAGCGGGAGCTCTGGGGCGCGCGGCGCGCGGGCGCGGTCGCCCCGGGCGGCCACCGCGTCGAGCTGATGGCGGCACCCCCGCCCCCCGCCACGTGATCGACCTTCCTCGTCTGGAGGACTAGAAACCTCGACCACGGGCGCCGCCCACCCGCGGTGATCGAGTTTCCTGGTCTGAGGGACTAGAAAAGTCGATCACGGGTTCTGGGCGGCTGCGGTGATCGAGTTTCCTCGTCTCGTGGACCAGAAAAGTCGATCGCCGCCGGTGGATTCCGCATGGATATGCGAGGTGCCGGCAACCGCCTGACGGCGGGTTAGCATGGCTCGCCCGTGCACTATCCGGTCGAGACCTTCACCCCCGAAGAGCGCGAGCTTCTCGCCCCCCATTTCACGAACCTCGACCGGCCCGTCTTCTGCCTGACGAACATGCCCGAGACCGTGAAGGGCGCGATGTTCGCGCGCTATTCGCGGTGGGGCGGGACCCTGCGTCAGCTCTTCCTCAAGGAGTTCGCGGGAGACGTGCCCGAGGGGGCGCGCCCCTTCGACGGCGCCGAGGGCGAGCGCGCCGCGCGCCTGTACGAGCGCGTCTTCTCCGGTTTCGGCGACGACTCGATCGCCCAGCTCGGCGGGGCGCACCTCGCCTGCGAGTGGGTCTCGAACGTGTTCACGAAGATCCTGCAGCGCGGTCGGCTCGCCTCGTACCTGGAGCAGTCGACCCGCTACATCCCCTACCACCAGGAGATGCCGGGCGGCGGCTACCGCTACTACCGCGCGGACGAGCTCGGCCCCGAGTACGAGCGGACGATGGACGAGCTGTTTGCCGCGTACGCGCAGGGCCTCGAGCTGGTCCAAAACTGGGCCGCGGAGCGCTGGCCGCGCCGCGACGATGAACCCGAGCAGGCCTGGGAGCGCTCGATCCGCGCCAAGGCTCTCGACCTGATGCGCGGCCTGCTCCCGGCGTCGACGCTCAGCCACGTCGGCATCTTCGCCTCTGGACAGGCCTACGAGCAGCTGCTCCTGCGGCTCTACGCCTCCCCGCTGCCCGAGGCGCGCAACTACGGCGAGATGATCCTCACCGAGCTGCAGAAGGTGATCCCGAGCTTCGTCGCGCGCGTCGATCGCCCCGACCGCGGCGGCGAGTGGATCGCCTACCTGCGCGAGCGCCGCGAGGCCACCGAGCGCGCCGTCGCGCGCCTCGGCCTCGACCAGCGCGAGGGCGACGAGGCGCCGTCGGTCGAGCTCGTCCACGTCGACGGCAGCGAGGCCGACCTGGTCGCCGCCTCACTGTTCGAGCAGTCCGGGATGAGCGAGGCACAGATCCGCAAGCGGGTCGCCGAACTCGACCCGATCGCGCTCGGCGAGCTGATCGCCGAGCTCTCAGGCGAGCGTCGCAACCGCCGCCACCGCCCGGGCCGCGGCTGGGAGGCCGTGCGCTACCGGTTCGAGATCGTCTCCGACTACGGCGGCTTCCGCGACCTGCAACGCCACCGGATGCTCACCTGCCAGTGGCAGCGCTTCACGCCCGACCTGGGCGCGGGCGTCCCGGAGGAGGTGATCGAGGCCGGGGCCGGCGATCTGTATCGCCGCGGGCTCGAGCGCTCGCGCGAGGAGTTCCACCGCCTCGAGGAGGCGGGCCGCTACGAGGAGGCGCCGTACGCGCTCTGCCTGGGCTACCGGATCCGCTACGTCCTCGACCTGAACGCCCGCGAGGCGATGCACCTCTGCGAGCTGCGCTCCGGGCGCGAGGGGCATCCCACCTACCGGGCCGTGGCCCAGGCGATGCACGAGCGCATCGCCGCCGTCCACCCCGCCATCGCCGCGGCGATGAGCTTCGTGGACAGCTCCACGGAGCCGCGCCTCGAGCGGATCATGGCCGAGATCCGCACGCACCGAAAGCGCCTCGCGGCCGCGCGGTAGACCGCCGCCCGTCCGGCCAGCGACCCGCGCTCTCAACCTCGCGCCTCGGGCTGCCGACATAGACCGCAACGGCCCTATCTTTGAGGCCGCAAGGATCGGTCCAGGGAGGGACCGGAGGACCACAGTCGAGATACATGGACGTAACGGGGGCAGGGCAGGCAACTGTCGGCGGCGCCAGGTGCGGCGTCCGGAACCCGTGGCTGGGCGCGGCCCTGCTCGTCGCCGCGCTCGCGGCGCTGCTCGCCGCGGCGCCGGCGCAGGCCAAGCCCGTGCTCGAGCGGATCTGGGGGGCGCCGCTGCTCTATGAGCCCACCGGCGCCGCGGTTGACGCCCAGGGCAACGTCTACGTCCTCAACCGCCCGCAGGAGTACCCCGCGGTCGTCAAGTACCGCTCCGACGGCACCTTCGTGACGCGCTTCGGGCTCTCCGACCCCGAATACGCCCCGTGGAACCCGCTGGCGCTCGCCGTCGGCCCCTCCGGGGCCATCTACGTGGCGGACGGCCACAACCGGGTCGTCAAGTTCAACGCTCAGGGCGAGTTCGTCGGCGCGTGGGGCGCGACCGGCAGCGGTGACGGGCAGTTCCGCAGCCCCGCCGGCATCGCCGTCGACGCCGACGAGAACGTCTACGTCACGGACCTGCAGAACGACCGCGTCCAAGTCTTCGACGCGAGCGGCGCCTTCATCCGCACCTGGGGCTCCGAGGGCTCGGGCCCCGGCCAGTTCAGCGGCCCGTCGGGCATCGCCGTCGGCCCCGACGGGTCCGTGTTCGTGTCCGACTCCGGAAACCACCGCATCCAGCGGTTCACCGCCCAGGGCGGGTTCATCCAGACCTGGGGGACGCAGGGCTCGGGCAGCGGCATGCTCAACGGCCCGTGCGGGATCGCGGTCGATGGGGACGGGTACGTCTACGTCACGGACTCGCGCAACTACCGGGTCCAGGTCTTCAGCAGCGACGGTGCCTTCGTCCGCGCCTTCGGGCACGACGCCGAGTTCACCTGGTTCTGCGGCATCGCCGTGGACAGCGACGGCTTCAGCTACGTCACCAACACCACCGAGACCATGCGCGGGCGGGTCCACAAGTTCGACGCGAACGGCACCCACGCGGCGAACTGGGGCGGCCTGCAGTTCTCTGGACTCACCGAGGTCGAGCTCGCCGCCGACGGGACCCTCTTCGTCCTGGAGCGCTCCACCCACCGCATCTCCAAGGTGAACGAGAACGGCCGGACCGTCATGACGATCGGCTCGCAGGGGAGCGGCCCGGGCCAGCTCAGCTCGCCGACGGGCTTCGCGCTCGACGCCGAGCACGGCCTGCTCTTCGTCGCCGACACGAACAACCACCGCATCCAGAAGTTCTCCGTCGACGGGACGCCGCTCGGCGGCTGGGGCGAGCCCGGCAGCGGCGACGGCCAGTTCAGCCAGCCGACCGACGTGGCGATCGGCCCGGACGGCGGCATCTACGTCGTCGATTCCGGCAACAACCGCGTCCAGAAGTTCGACCGGGACGGCAACCTGATCGGCAAGTGGGGCGGCCAGGGGTCCGGCGACGGGCGGTTCCAGAGCCCGCAGCGGGCCGCGGTCGGGCCCGACGGGACCGTGTACGTGACCGACACCGGCAACGACCGTGTGCAGCGTTTCACCCCCGCCGGCAAGCACCTCGCCACCTGGGGCAGCCCCGGGAGCGGCGACGGGCAATTCGACCAGCCGCGCGGGGTCGCGGTGCGCGACGACGGCTTCGTGTTCGTGGGCGACTACGGGAACGGCCGCGTCCAGGTCTTCGACCCGAACGGCGGCTTCGTCACCGAGTGGGGGTCGTACGGCTTCGCCCCGGACCAGTTCGCGCTGCCCAACGGGCTGAGCCTGACGCCGCAGGGACGGCTCCTGGTCGCCGACGCCGCCGAGGTCAAGCAGATCCGGTTCGACCGGCCGCAGGCCCGGATCGACGCGGGCCCGAGCGGGCTCACCAACGACCCGCGGCCGACGTTCGAGTTCTCGTCCGACGACGAGGGCGCAAGCTTCGAGTGCTCGCTCGTCGTACAGGGCGCCGCGCCGCAGTTCGGCCCTTGCCTCGGCGCGAAGGGCACGCACACCCCGGAGGCGCCGCTCGCGGACGGCACGTACGCGTTCAGCGTGCGGGCGGTGGACGCCTTCGGGGACCCCACGCCCATCCCGCCACACCTCACCTTCACGATCGACACGGTCGCCCCGCGCACGCAGATCACGACCGCGCCGCCAGCGCGCACCAACGCCCGCTCGGCGCGCTTCGCGTTCACGGCCGACAAGCAGGGCGTCGCGTTCGAGTGCCGCCTGGACGACGGCGACTGGGAGCCGTGCGCGTCGTCCGCCGAGTACGAGGACCTCGCCGACGGCGAGCACGCCTTCAGCGTCCGGGCCACCGACGCGGCGGGCAACGTCGAGGCTGAGCCGCCCACCCGCGGCTTCGTGGTGGACACGGTCGCGCCGCGGACGACGATCACCTTCGGCCCAGCCGGGCCGACCGCCAACCCGCGCCCACGCTTCGAGTTCGAGGCCGAGGAGCCCGACGCTGACTTTCGGTGCTCGATCGTGCCCGCGGGCTCAGGCCCCGAGTTCGGCCCGTGCTCCGGTCCCGCAAGCCACCGGCCCGCCGCGCCGCTCGCGGACGGCGAGTGGACGTTCACCGTGCGCGCGGTCGATGAAGCCGGCAACGTCGAGGCCGAGCCGCCGAGCCGGACGTTCACGGTCGACACCGCGGCGCCGCGCACCACGATCACCGCGGGCCCGTCCGGCCCGACCGCCGCCTCCCGGCCGCGGTTCGAGTTCGAGGCCGACCGCGAGGACGTCTGGTTCGAGTGCTCGCTCGTGGCACGCGGCGCGGACCCCGACTTCGGGGCGTGCTCCGGCCCGGGCGCAAGCCACCGGCCGACCGCGCCGCTCGCCGACGGCGAGTACACCTTCACCGTGCGCGCGGTGGACGAGCTCGGCCGCAAGGACCCGAACCCACCGAGCCTCGACTTCGCCGTGCTCGCGACGCCCCCGCGGATCACGATCAAGGCCGGCCCCGACCAGGGCGAGAAGGTCCCGAGCGCCGAAGTGACCTTCGAGTTCGCAACGAGCGCCCCGGGCGCCGAGCTCGAGTGCGCCGTGGATGACGGCGACTTCGCGCCGTGCGCCTCCCCCTACGCGGTGAGCGGCCTCGCCGACGGCTGGCACACCGTGACGATCCGCGCCACCGACGCCGTCGGCAACACCGGTGAGCTGGCGCGGCCGTTCCGGGTTACCGCCCGGGCCTGCGCGCAGGCCGAGGCCGACCTTGCGAAGGCAGAGCAGCGCGCGGCCAAGGCCCGGAAGGCGGCCAAGGCGGCGCGGCGCAAGCTCAAGCGGCTCAAGCACAGAGGCGCCTCGGCCGCGAAGGTGGACCGCGCCGCCAAGCGCGCCAGCCAGGCGGCCAAGAAGCTGCGCGCCGCGCGCAAGCGGCTCAAGCGGGCGACGGCCGCGCACGCCGAGGCCTGCTGACGCCCCGCGACTTCAACCTTTCGACGGTTGATCCCACACAAAGTCGCCCTCGCGACGGGCGCGTTCGCGACGTCGACCCTTTCGACGGTTGATCCCACGAACAGTTGAAGTCGCGGGCGTTGCGGTCGCGCTACTTGCGCTTGGGCCGCGACTCGCGCTTGTACAGCTTGCGGATCGAGTTGCCGAAGTAGGGGCCGAAGAGCTTGCCCGCCTCGGGGTTCGAGCACGGGAGGAGGTCGCCGATGATCGGCAGGCCCTCCTCGCAGCCGTACGAGTAGCTGATCACCGAGACCAGCGTGCGCCCGCCGACGACCATGCCGCCACCGCTCGCGCCGGCGGTCATGTCGCAGTCGATGCGCAGCGGCCGCGGCGGGGCGAACTCCTCGTCCGTGCCCCGGAAGGGCGAGACGCACATGTACGGCCGCTCGCCGTCGAACGGGGAGACGGCCGGGTAGCCGAAGGCCTGGTAGGTGCGGTCGCGCGCCTTGTTGAAGCCGATGCCCCGGGCGCCCACGACCTCCTGGATGCGCTTGCCCTTGCGGGAGCGCAGCGTGACCATGGCGACGTCGTAGCGCAGGTCGTCGTCGGCCGGGTTGCCGTTGCTCGTGGTGACCTTCCAGCGCTTGGGCACCGCGATCCGCTTGGCCGTCCACCGGCCGAACGGCTCCGCGCCCTGCTTGTACGCCGGCACGAACATCCAGTTCTCCGCGAACTGCCCGAAGTCGTGGGCGCAGTGCCCGGCCGTGACCACGAGCCGGCGGATCTTCGATTTGACGACGGTCGCCGAGCAGTAGTAGTTGCCGCCGGCGAGCCGGAAGAACACGCGCCCGTGCGCGCGGACGGGCCGCTTGTCGTGGTTGGGCACCTCGACGGCGCTGCGCGCTTGCTGCGCGCCGCCGCCGAGCAAATCCTTCAGCAGGTCGTCGAGGAGGCCACGCCGGCCGACCGGCGCCACGGTCACGGCGGGACCCGACTCCCCGGGCACCGGCTCGACCGCCGGGAGCACGCCCTGGAGCAGCTCCTCGGCGGGCCGCGCGGCGGCCATGCGGGCGTCCGTCCAGTAGTCGGTGACTGCGTTGGGCGCCTGCGAGACGCGCTTCACCACCCCCGGGCTCGCGCTCGCGGGCGCACCGGCGACCGCCGCGGCGAGGACCGCGCAGGCGAAGGCACCGATTCCAAGGCGCAGTGGTCCCTGTACCCGCCGAATCACCACCTCCGAGGGTAGGCGAGTCGCTGGGTACGTGCGCCGCCCGGGTCGCGGTACCGTGTCGTTCGAAGGGCTGAGGAGAGGAGAACATGGGCGACGGAAACGCGAGCAGGTCCGAGCTTGACGTCCTGCTGCAGACCGAGCAGACCTTCGAACCCCCGCCGGACTTCGCCGCGCAGGCGAACGCGAGCGACCCCGGCATCTACGAGCGCGCCGACGCCGACCCCGAGGCCTGGTGGGCGTCGTGGGCGGAGAAGCTCGACTGGATCGAGCCATGGCGGCAGGTGCTCGACTGGTCGGACCCGCCGCACGCCAAGTGGTTCGTCGGCGGCAAGCTGAACGTCTCCGCGAACTGTCTCGACCGCCACGTAGCCGCCGGTCGAGGCGACCGCGTCGCCTATTACTGGGAGGCCGAGGACGCCGACGAGGCCGGCCCCGACGGGCGCAAGGCGATCACCTACGGCTGGCTGCACGAGCGCACGCAGCGCTTCGCGAACGCGCTCAAGGGGCTCGGCATCGGCAAGGGCGACGTCGTCGGGATCTTCATGCCGATGGTCCCCGAGGCCGTCGTCGCGATGCTCGCCTGCGCGCGGATCGGCGCCGTCCACAACGTGGTCTTCGGCGGCTTCGCGGCCGAGTCGGTGCGCGAGCGCATGGAGTTCTCGCAGGCCAAGGCGCTGATCACCGCCGACGCCACCCTGCGCCGCGGCAAGCCCACCCCGATGAAGGCGGCGATCGACCCGCTGCTGGAGGGCATGCCCTCGGTCGAGCACGTGATCGTGCTCGACCGCTGCGGGACCAACCCGCCCATGCAGCCCGGGCGCGACCACGACTTCGACGAGATCACGGACGCGGCCGACCCCGTCTGCCCACCCGAGCCGCTCGACGCCGAGGACCCGCTCTTCATCCTCTACAC
>DATCLC010000079.1:0-3603 GCA_036564135.1 Solirubrobacterales bacterium | reverse complement strand
CGCGGTCAGGGCTCCCCGCGAGCCTTAAGTGCGCGTTCGCGTTGCGGGTTCCCGCGAGATCGCGGTTGGGACTCAGCGCGCGCCGCGGCGGGTCGTCGTCGAGCGGGGGACGAGGCGGTGGGGGAGGACTACCTCGTCGCCCGCCCCGTCGGACTCGCCCGCGATGATCCGCCGCGCTGCCACCGCGCCGAACTGGTAGAGCGGGATGTTCACGGTGGTCATGTCGGTGAAGCGGGCGAGTCGGGTGTCGGTCATGCCCGCCACCGAGATGTCCTCGGGGATCGAGACGCCGGCCTGGCGCAGCGCCGTCATCGCGCCGATCGAGGTCTCGTCGTTCGCGCCGATCAGCGCGTCCGGGAGCTCGGCGCCGCCGAGCATCCGCAGCGCCGCGGCGTGGCCCAGGTCGTAGGTGAAGTCGCCCTCGAAGATCGGCCCGGGCTCGAGCTGGGCCTCCTCCATCGCCGCGAGGTAGCCCTCGAGCCGGTGCTCGGACGCGTACAGCCCGGCCGGGCCCTTGATGAATGCGATCCGCCGGTGCCCGAGCGAGATCAAATAATCGGTGAGGTCGTAGGCGGCGGCCCGGTTGTCGACGACGATCCGCGGGCACTCGAAGTCGCGGTGGGCGAGGGAGAGCACGGTCATCCCGCGCTCGCGGGCCCGCTCGACGAGCCGCGACAGCTCCGTGCCCTTCGGGTCGTTCACGTAGCCGGACCCCGCGAAGACCACGCCCTCTGCGTGGTAGTCGACCAGCACCCGCATCTGCTCCTCCTCGAGCTCGGTGCGCCGGTCGGCGTTGCAGACGATCGTCAGGTACCCGGCCTTCGCGCCCACGTCCTCGATGCCGCGCGTGATCTCCGCGAAGTAGGGATCGACGATGTCGCCGACGATCACCCCGATGATCCGGCTGCGCTGCGTGACCAGCGCTCGCGCGAGCGCGCTGGGCGAGTAGCCGACGGCCTCCGCCGCCTCGAGCACCCGCTTGCGGGTCGCCTCGGCGACCGGGTGGCTCGACCGGTTGAGCACGCGCGACGCGGTCGCGATCGACACGCCGGCCTGTCGCGCGACCTCGGCCAGCGAACCCTTCGCAGGTTTGGACCTCTCGCTCATCTCTCCCTTCGCGCCCTAGCGCGGGGAAGCCTACCCACGATCTGGACAGGAAGCCAGGGAAAGGTTTTCCACGACGTATTCCATCGGTGTCTTGACAAGTTCCGCGGCATCCCGATAGGGTCAAGGAAACCGTTTACCAAGTGCTCGGCGGGACGCTGGCAGGGCGTCCGCAGGGGCCCAACGAAGGCGAGGAGAGTGATCGGATGACGACGGAACTTGGGTCGAAGCCGTGGGCCGGGAAGATCTACGTCGACGGTCAGTTCCGCGAGGCGGAGGGAGCTGCCGTCGCCACGGTTCTCGACAAGGGCCGCAACGAGGAGCTCGCGCAGGCGGGGATCGCGTCGCCCAAGGACCTGGAGGGCGCGGTCGCCTCGGCGCGCCAGGCGCAGCCGGACTGGGCTGCGCAGGGCTACGACGTACGCGCCGGGCTTCTGCGCAAGGTCGCGGGGCTGATCGAGCAGCGCGCCGACGAGATCGCTGACCTGCTCGTCCGCGAGACCGGGTGCATCCGCGGCAAGGCGGAGTACGAGGTCGGCGCCTCGATGAACGAGTGCTGGGAGGCGGCGGCGCTCACCTCGCGCGCCACCGCGGAGGTGATCCCCTCCCACAACACCGGCAAGCTGAGCCTGATCCAGCGCATCCCGGTCGGGGTGGTCGGCGCGATCACGCCCTGGAACTTCCCCTTCATCCTCGGCTTCCGGGTGGTCGCGCCGGCGCTCGCGCTGGGCAACACGGTCGTGCTCAAGCCGGCGCCGCAGACGCCGATCACCGGCGCGCTCGTCATCGCGGAGCTCTTCGACGAGGCCGGCGCGCCGCCGGGGATCCTGCAGGTGGTGTCCGGCGGCGACGAGATCGGCGAGCACCTCGTCGCCCATCCCGGCGTGGACATGATCCACTTCACCGGCTCCTCGGCGGTCGGCCGCGAGATCGCGAAGGTCGCCGGCGGGCAGCTCAAGAAGGTCTCGCTCGAGCTCGGCGGCAACAACGCGCTGGTCGTGCTCGACGACGCCGACCCCGATTACGCGAGCATGATCGGCGCCTGGTCGGCCTTCCACTACCAGGGCCAGACCTGCATCACGGCCGGCCGGCACATCGTCGCGCGGCCGCTGTTCGACGCCTACGTGGAGAAGCTCGCGGCGCGCGCCAAGGCGATCAAGGTCGGCGACCCGGCGGCCGACGAAACCGTCGGCCTGGGGCCGATGATCAGCGAGGAGCAGCGCGACCGCGCCTGGGACATCCTCAAGCGCTCGATCGACATGGGCGCCCGGGTGGTCGAGGGCGGCACCTACGACGGCCTGTTCTTCCGGCCGACCGTGGTCGTCGACGTGACGCCCGACATGCCTGTCTGGCGCGAGGAGATCTTCGCGCCGGTCGCGCCGGTGCTCGCGGTCGACTCCGACGAGGAGGCGCTCGAGCTCACCAACGACACCGAGTACGGGCTCGTCAACGCGGTGCTCACCAAGGACACCGAGCGCGGCCTGCGGTTCGCAGAGCGCGTGCGCTCGGGCATGGTGCACGTCAATGACGCGACGCCGCTCGACGAGGCGCACGTGCCGTTCGGCGGCCTCGGCGCCTCGGGCCTCGGGGGCCGCGCCGGCGGGGAGGCGAACCTCGAGGAGTTCACCGAGCGGCGCTGGATCGGCATCCAGCGCACGGAAGTCGAGTACCCGTACTGAGCCCGGGGCGGCGGGACACCGAAAAGCGAGCGGACCAGTGGCAGACGATCTGGTCGTGATCGGGGGCGGCGTCGCCGGCATGGCGGCCGCCGCCCACGCCGCCCGGCGCGGTGCCCGGGTGACGGTGGTGGAGAAGAGCGACGGGCTCGGCGGCTCGGGCGCGCTCTCGGCGGGGATCCTGTGGACGGCGCCGGATCGCGAGACCCTGCGCCGGGTCACCCCGCGGGGCGACGAGGAGCTCGGCATGGTGATCGTCGACAACTTCGACGACGCCGTCGAGGACGTGCGGTCGTGGGGCGTCGAGGTCAGCGAGCGCTGGTACGGGCAGCTGGGCTACGGCGTCGCGCACCGCATCGACATCCACGCGCTCCTGCGCGCCTGGGAGGAGGAGGTGCTCCGCTCGGGCCGGATCCTGCGCAACACAGCTTCCACCGAGCTCATCGTGGAGGCCGGATCCGTGCGGGGGACGCGGATCCAAGGCCACGGTGGGGAGGACGAAGTCCGCGCGGGCGGGGTCATCCTGGCTACCGGGGGATGCCAGGGCGATCCCGCCCTGCTGCGGAGCTGGCTGGGCGCGGGCGCCGAGCGGCTGCTTCTGCGCTCCAACCCGCACAGCGCGGGCGACGGCTTCCGCCTGGGGCGGGCGGCCGGCGCGACCGGCGCGGGCGCGTTCGACTCCTTCTACGGGCACATGATCCCGACGCCGCTCGACCGCTGGGAGCCCGAGGACTACCTGCCGCTCACGCAATACCACTCGAAGGCCTGCGTGGTGGTGAACGTCTACGGGCGACGGTTCGCGGACGAGTCGCGCGGCGACGAG
>DATCLC010000078.1:0-63662 GCA_036564135.1 Solirubrobacterales bacterium | reverse complement strand
AGCAGACCCGCTTCATCATGCAGGCGGGCGGCTCGGGCGTGATCTACGGGCGCAACATCTGGCAGCGCGAGTGGTCGCAGGCGCTTGAGATCATCGAGCAGATCAAGGAGACCCTGGTCAGCTCGGTGACGCGGGTGCCGTAGCGCCCCAGCCGCCGCGCCCGGGCGCCCCAGCCGCGCCGCGCGCGGGCTCCCAGCTCCCGCCGAGCGTGCGAGTTCGGTCCGTGAGCAACGGTTTCGCACGCTCGGCGTGGCGGGTCGGGCCGCGCGGTCAGCGCGCGGCTCTTGTGCTTAAGAGCACTAAAGAATCTTAGGTGTTTTGTTAGGGAACGCTTGCGGTCGTCCTTGCATGTTGTTAGGCTGGCGTCCGCCGGAGGGCGCTTGGGGCGCCTTCATCCCCTGAAAGAACTCTTCCTGGAGCAACCAGCAGCCATGCGGATGCGTCAAAGCCTCGCCGACTGGGAGGTCGCCTTCGAGCAGGAGATGGCGCTCGACCGCCAGCGGCGCGAGCAGCTGCGGCGGCGCGCGGTCGCCCGGGCGCGGGCGCGGCAGATTCAGCGCACGCAGAAGAGCGGCAAGGTGCGCTTCAGCGTCCTCTTCACGGCGCTCGCGCTGACCGTGGTGACGGTCGTCGTCGTGATGTTCGAGGTGCTCGCCATGCTCATGGGGGCGCCCGCCTAGGCGAACGGGCGCCTTGCCCGGGCCGCGCGGCCGCGGCCGCAAACCCCCCACACCCCCCGGTTAGCGCGCTAGGAGCTCAGGTTGTCGAGCGCCTGCTCGACCTTGGCACGGGCCTCGGCGCCGTCCTCGGCCTCCCCACCCTTGATGGAGAGGTACACCTCCTTGCGAAAGACCGGTACGTCCTTGGGTGCGGTGATCCCGAGCCGGATCTTGTCGCGCGACACAGCGAGGACAGAGACCTCGATGTCGTCGCCGATCATGATGCTTTGGTTTGTCTTGCGGGTGAGAACGAGCATTAAGCCTCCGTTCGGGCTTCCCCCTCCCCTAGCGGGTATCCGGCCGCCCTCGCCGGAAGACTCAGAGTAGCCGTTGACCCTCTCCCGCGCCACCGACAACCGACGCCGTGCCGCGCTCGCTGCGCCCGCTCGTTAGCATCACCCGCCCGATGGCCCGTAAACCACTTCGTTCTCAACTCAACCAGATCCGCGCCTGGGTCCGCCAGGGACGCACGGACGCTTGGATCGCTCACCAGCTTGACGTCTCCGCCGCGGAGCTTCGCGAGTTCCGCCGCCGCCACGAGCTGAGCGCGGACACCGACGACTCCACCGACATTGATCTCCGCGACGAGATCGAGGCCGAGATCGAGGCCGATCTCCTCGCCGAGGCTGAGGAGGAAACGGAGGACGACGAGACCACCGACGAGTCCGAGGACCGCGAGGAACGCCGCCGGCGCCGCAGGCGCCGTGGTGGGCGCGGCCGTGGACGGCGCCGGAGCGCGGTGCTCCAGGCGACCTTCGACCACGGCGAGACCGACGGCTTCGGGCTGTGGCTGGACCCCGCGGTGCAGGACGAGTCCGTCTACACCGAGCACTGGGCCGGCCACCGCGCGGTGGAGGTGACGATCGAGGCCGACCGCATCACCATCCGGCGGGTCGAGGACGACGATTGACCAAGGCACCGGGCGGCGCGCGACGCCGCCCGGTCCCTACACCTCCCAGATCGACCAGTCCGGGAAGTCGCGCCCCGTGAGCTCGCGCAGGCGCTCGGCGTCCTCGCGCAGCGCCTGGAGCGTCTCGGACGGCAGCGCCTCGCGAACGTCCGGGCGCGGGATCGGCTTGCGGAAGGGCCGGCGGGAGTCCAACCCGATCCAGAACTTCGGGGGAACGATGCGGCCGAAGCGCGTGCGCGACGCGCGCTCGAGCGCGACCGCGGCGCGGGTGGCCCGCGTCTTGCGCGACGTCTTGTGGCGCTCGCGGTCGAAGCCGGGATGCCAGAAGCCCGGGTCGGCGCCGACGAACTCGAAGACCTTGGGCAGGGTCTCGCGGCGCCGCTTGAGCAGGTCCGCCTGGTCGAGCACCAGCACCTGCTCGCGCGAATAGAGGTTGAGGAAGCGCTGCAGCTGCATGGCGTACTGGCTCCGCGCCAGGTACGACGTGTTCGGGTGCAGGAGCGTCGTGCGCAGATCGCCCTTCTCGCGGCGCTTGGCGTAGTTGTGGACCCAGTGCGCAGCGATCCGGTCCAGCGGGTCGCGGACGATGTAGATCAGGCGCGCGTCGGGGACGAGGCTGTGCATGCGCTCCGGCACCCCCGTGTGCTGCGGGTAGGCCGTGTAGTTCGGCGACGACTCGCCGCGCACCTTCGCCCGCGGGTCGAACTGGCGGCGGTACCACGCCTCCCCGCGCGGCCAGTTGCGCTCCTCGATGAAGAAGTTGAGCTCCTTCGGCTTCGACATCGAGATCTCGGGGTGCAGCGAGAGGTGGTAGTGGAGCCCCGAGGTACCGCACTTCTGCGCGCCGATCACGATCAGGTTCGGCAGCGCCCCGCGCGAGTCCGCGGCGTCGCGACCGGCCGAGGTGGCGGGCTTCGAGGTCACGCTCATAGCGCGTTGAGGGTACCGGGCGGCACCCGCTCGCCGAGCTCGACGACGCGCCGCGGGCGCGGGCGCTCGGCGAGGATCGCCCCCAGGCGAGCGGCGAAGAACTCGGGCCACTCAAGGCCGCTGAGCGCGGCCGCGCGCGAGCCGGCCCCCGGGACGTGCTCGATGCCCACTCCGAGCGCGCGCAGCGGCCCCAGGGCCTCAAGGGAATCGATCACGACGAGCGTGCGCTCCGGGCGCTCGCCGGCGGCGAGCAGCGCGCGCACCTCCGCGGCCAGGCGTTCGGCATCGACGCCCGGAGCGAGCACCAGGGTGCGCGCCGCCGGGCGCAGCGCCGTCTGGTAGGCGATCGCGGCCGTCATCCGCGGCGCCTCCCGGAGGGTCGCCCAGCTCAGGCGCGCGGAGCGCGCCCGGCGCGAGCCGCCCCCTCCCCCCTCGCGCTCGCGGGCGGCCAGCGCCTCGATCCAGCGCGCGGCCTCCTCGGCGCCGTTCTTTGGCCTGCGCGTCGCGAGCCGCTCTCGCAGCTCGGCGCGCCGCCCCTCATCGAGCAGCTCGGCGAGGCGCGCCTCGAGCTCCGGCGCATCGGGGCCCGAGACCGCGAGCCCGACGCCCGCGTCCGCGGCGTAGCGGGCGCGCGCGGCCTGGTCGTCGGTCCGGCGCTCCATGGGCACGTACAGCGTCGGCACCCCGAAGCGGATCAGCTCGTGGTAAGCGTTGTAGCCCGCCGCCGAGACGGCCGCGTCGAAGGCGCGCAGATAGCGGCTCATCGGGTACGTCGAGCGCAGGTGCGCGACGCCCTCGGGCACGTCCTCGAGCTCGGCGAGCGCGGAGCTCAGCGCCGCGACCTGCACGTCCCCGCGGCCCGCGAGCGCCGCCAGGCAGCGCGCCACCGCACCGCGCACCTCCGCGCCCTGACCGAGGGCGACCAGCACGCTGGTGCGACCCGGCTCGAGGCCCAGCTCGCGCTCCGCTTGCTCGCGCGGGAGCAGCTCATCGTCCTCGCAGAAGACGATCGGCTCTACCGCGTGCGCCTCCCCGCGCCGCGCGACCGTCGCGCCGCGGTCGTACTCGGCCGCGAACTCCCCCGGCTCGAGCACGTGAGTGAAGAACCGCTCCCGGCCGAGCGCCCCGGCGTTCGATCCCGGCAGCCACATCGGCCGGCGGCTCCACACGCGCGCCGCGCCGCTCGCCGCCGCGAGCGCGTCCACGAACCCCTGGTAGGGATGCGCGCCGTCGAAGACCACGACGCTTGGCCGCGTCTCCCGCAGGATGGCCCGCATGCGGGCTCGCAGGCGCCGCGACCAGCGCCAGTCGCTGCCCGCCGTCGGCGTCGCGTGCGAGGCGATGTACTCCACCTCGAACCCCTGCTCGGCGACGATCGGCGCAGCGGCGGAGAGCGAGACGAAGAGCGGCTCGAACCCCTCGCGCAGACGTCGCGCGATCGCCATCGAGCGCGTCAGGTGCCCGAGCCCCGTGCCGTTGGAGGAGACGAACAGGATCCTCCGCTGCTCAGGCCCGGCGCCGCTCACGCTCGCCTCCAAGCCGCCGCAAGCAGCGGCGCGGCATGGTTGCTCTCGCGCCTCAGCGCGCCGAGGAGCGCACGGTAGCGCACGTCGACGAGCGCGCCGCCCCGCGGCGGTCGCGGCTCGGGCTCCGCGGGCGGCGGCTCGGGGAGGTTGAGGAAGGCCGCGATCCGCTCGAGCGCCGGGCCCGGTTCGGCCGGGTCGACGAAGATCGCGAGGAAGCTTTCGGGCGGCAGCGAGAACGACGCGCCGTCGTCGGCGTCGCGCAGGCCCGCCTCGATGCGGCGCAGATCCGCGGCCCAGCCCCGCAGTGCGGCCCATCGCGAGCCCAGCGGCGCGGCCGCGGCCACGGAGCGCCCGTCGGCGAGCACGTGCACGAACCGCGCGCCTCCGAACAGCCGGCGCAGCCCCTGCGCGTGCGGGAGCGCGCCGGGATGCCGGTCGACGATCACCGCGTCCCGCTCGGGAGCGACCAGCGCGCGGAACAGGGCGGCAGCCGCGTCCAGCGGCGCGGCGGGGTAGTCGCGGCGAAAGCGCTCGAGCGCCTCGTCGCGGCCCTCGTCCGAGTGGACGGATGCGAGCGGGCGCTCGCCCCGCTCCCACCACTCGCCGCGCAGGCGCTCGGCGAAGCCCGCGAGGCTCGCGCGCCCCTCGACAACGTCGATGAGGCCGCCCGGCTCGACGTGAAAGCCCCACTCCGGCGGCACCTCCACCCAGCCCTCCTGGTCGGCGAGGGCCCTGGCGATGAGCGACGTCGGCGCCCCGCGCGCGCCGCCCAAGAAGACGGCCTCCACGGTCAGCCCTGGCCGCTGGCCGCCAGGCGCGCTCCGCGCTCGTAGTTGCGCCGCAGGACCGGGGCGACGCTGTAGTTCTCGCGTTCGAGGCGCTCCAGCGCGGCTTCGTAGCGCTCGACCACGCGGCGCTGGCCGGCCTCGTCGAGCCCGTTGCGCCAGCGCTCGCGGTGCGCGTTCGTCGCGTTCATCTCGGCGTCGAAGAATGCCCTCATCGCTGGCTCGTCCTCGATCCCGAGGAACCGCAGCACGCCCTCGTAGGAGGCGTCGCGGTCGCCCCAGACCAGCTCGTCGAGGCAGACGATGTGCAGCTTGGAGCGATCGGCCATCCCGCGCGTGCCCTCCTCCGCGAGGCGCAGGCGCCCCTCCCACCACTCGATGCCGCTGAGCTGATCGGTGGGGTGATGGGGCTTTTCGCGCAGCGAGACCTTGGAGGAGCCGGAGTCGCGCCCGTCGCGTACGGAGTGGATGAAGAGCGCCTCAGGGAAGATCTTCTGCAGGCCGGGAGCCGAGGCGATCGTGAAGCAGCTCATCTCGACGAGGCCCTGCTTGCCTGCCTCCTCGGCGAGCGGCGCGAGCAGGTCGAGATAGATGCGCCTGCAGGCGGCGACGAGCCTGGGGTCGGGCTCCTCGCCCGCCACCGGCGGCCGCAGGCCCGCGGTCGCCTCCTCGAAGCGCGCGGCGGCGGCCTCGAAGCGCTCGCGGGGGACGATCTTGTGCAGGCCCCGCGCCCGCACCTCGGAGTCGACGCGGCGGAAGCGGGCGCGCCACTTGAGGCGCACGAAGGCGCGGTCGCCGACGCGCACGCGGTGCCACCAGTACCCGCGGAGCTTGGTGAGGAAGTCCTGCGGCGTCGCCCGGCCGGTCACGACGTCGGCGAGGCCCTTGGGATTGCAGTGGAAGCGGCACTCGATCGGCACCGAGTACAGAGTCGAGTGGTGGTCGAGCAGCTCGGCCATGATGTGCGTGCCGCTGCGGCCGGTGCCGCCGACGAACACCATCGGCGTGGGTGTCTTGGGCTCGGTGGTCATGTCGTCTCGGGGTTGCGCTCGCGCCTGCGCTCGTAGGTGCGGCGCAGGAGCGGAGCGCAGGTTATCCCGTCCGCCTCGAGTCTCTCCAGCGTGGCGCGGTAGCGCGCGTCGATGTCCGCCGCCTTGCGCTCCGACAGATCCCGGCGCCAGCGCTCGAAGTTGCCCCTGTCGGCCCGCATCTGACCGTAGTAGAAGCGCCGCAGGCGCTTGCCGGGCCGCACCCCGACGAAGTGGGCGATCGGGGCGAGGGCGCCGCGGCGCGGGCCCTCGACGAGCTCGTCGAGGCTGAGCTCAAGCAGCCTACCCTCGGGGATCGCGCGCGCGCCGGCGTCGATCGCCCGGATCCTCCGCTCCCACCACTGGAGGCCCTGGCGGCGCGTGCGCGGGTAGACGATGCCGCGCGTCTGCGCGACGCGGGACGCCGACGCGTCGCGGCCGTCGCGGACGACGTGGATGAACTTCGCCTCGGGGAAGAGGCGCACCAGGGTCGGCGCCTGCGCGATCACGTCGCAGCTCTGCTCGACGATCCCGGCCCGCCCGCGGTCGTGTGCGCGCGCCATGAGCAGGTCCAAGAACAGTTGGCGGCACGCCGCCTCCGGGTCGTCGTCGAACCGCTCGTCGAACGCCTCGAGCGCCGCGTCGTAGCGCTCGCGCGGCACGAAGCGGTACATCCCCCGCATCCGGTTGGTCTGGAAGCCGCGCCACCAGAACCCCCGCATGCGGCGCAGAAACCGCCGCTTGGAGACCTTGCCGGCGAGCAGCCCCGGGAAGCCGTCGGGGTCGACGTGGAAGCGGCACTCGACGGGGATCGCGCAGTAGAGCGCGTGCCGGCCGATCAGCCTCGCGACCACGTGGGTCCCGCTGCGCCCCGTCCCGCCAACGAACACGATCGGCGTGATCTCGTCCCGGCGCGCGCGGCCCTCGCGCCGCGGCGGCACGTAGGTCAGGTGCACCGGGCGCCGGTCGCCGGCGCCGACGGGGGCGTGTGCGGGGTCGGTCTTGCTCATGCGTCTATTTGCGCAGGACGAGGCGATCTGTGTACCGGTCGCAGGCCTGGTCGAGAGGGACCTCGGTCGGCTCGGCCGCCTCGGTGAACGTGAGGGTACCCAGCCAAACGCGCCGCTCGACGCCGAGAAGCCGCTGAAGGGCGGACGGCTCGCTGGCCCGGACCTCAACCTCGAGATCCTCCGGCACGTCGCCGTCGACCGCGACCTCGCCGGCGGGCCAGAAGGCGCCCCGGCCCTCCTGCGCCAGGTAGATGCCCTCCAGCGAGGGCTGCAGCTCGGCCACCTCCTCACCGTTGGCGTACACGGTCAGCGGCACCTGGCTGTGGTACTGCAGCGAGATGCGCCAGCTCCCCGGCTCCAGCGGGACTCGCACGGACGCCTCGCCGGGCGCCGCGAAGGCCCGCGAGGGCGACCAGGCGCCGTCGCGGACGACGACCGGGTCGGGCAGCACGATCGCGGCGCCGGAGCGCCGCGCGAAGCGCGCGTGCCGGCCGTCACAGTCGAAGATCGCGCCCGGATCGCCGCTCTCGCCCGACAGTACCAGCGTCTTGGGGCCGCGCCCGCGGCGCTCCCACAGCACGTAGTCGCCGTCGCGCGCCACCGGCCGCCAATTGGGCGGCGGCGACGAGGCGTAGGCGGCGGCCGTCGTGATCGCGTAGTCGAAGTCGTCCAGCTTGCCCGACGGGAGCGTGTCGAAGTCCGCCGCCCCGCCGAGCTGCCAGGCCTTCTCGGGGCGCGCTTTCACCTCGGCCGGGACGAACCCCGCTGGGCTCTGGATCAGCGTGTCGCGCAGGTAGTAGCCCGCGAACCGGTCGACGCCCAGGAACACGAGGCGCTCCCCCGCGGCGCGCCCGGCGAGGCGCTCGAGGGCCAGCTGGCGCTCGTCGAAGCCGACGGGCGCGGCCCGCAGCGCGAGCAGGGTGGAGCCCGCGGCGAGCAAGGCGAGGATCACGCCCACGGCGAGGCGCGCGCGCCCGAGGCCGTCGCGCGCCGGCGCCAAGAACCAGCGCAGGGTGACGAGCATCGCGATTGGGGCGAGCACGGCGAGCGCCTTCGCCTCCACGTGGATCTCGGTGAACGGGCGCGCGATCACGTAGATGAGGCCCGCCGCCGCGAGCGTCGAGGCCAGGGCCCACTCACGGCGCCGCGCCGTCGCGAGGCCCGCCGCGAGCACGCACAGCCCGGCGAAGCCGCTGGCCAGGAGCGACCCCGGGACCTCGCCCCGCACGATCCGGAAGTCGCCCTCCGGCCAGATGCCGAAGGCCTCGCCCGGGAAAACCGGCGAGCTCAGGCGCCCGCGCGAGAGCCCGACGTCGTCGACGCGCCGCAGGAACTCGAGCGCGGGCCCGAGCGCCACGGCGGCGAGCGCGAGCGCGAGCACGACCCCGGCGGCGAGCAGCCCGCGGTGGCGGCGAAGCGCGCCCGCGGTGCGGCGCAGCGGGTCCTGGAGCTCACCCGCGACCAGCTTGACCGCGGCCCAGATCGCGAGCGCGATCGCGAACCAGGCGACCCCCGGGATCGAGTACGTGAATACCGCGCCCGCGCCAAGCAGGACGATCATCGCGGCGCGCACGCGTGGGCGCAGCTCGCTCGCACCCAGGATCACGGCGAAGGCCACGACGAACAGGGCCATCGCGGTTTCCTTGAAGGCGCTCTGCGCGAAAAACGACGCGGCCAGGTACGGCAGCGCAGCGAGCGCCGCGGCGGGCACCCGGGCCCACCCGCGCAGGGCACTGAGCGCAGGCAGGGCGGCGAGCGCCGTGAGCGCCGGGATCGCGAGCAGCAGGCCGTTGAAGGCCGCGACCAGGTCGATCCCGGTCACCGCCGAGATCGCCGCGGCCAGCGCCTGGGGGCCGACGGGGTAGCCGAAGGCGACCGCGTTCGGCCGCGGCCCGAACCCCTCCGCGAGCCAGTTGGCCCAGTACAGCTGGGCGGCGTGGTCGTTCGTGTAGATGCCCTCGCCGAGCACCCCCGTGCGCTCGTTGAAGAGGAACGGCAGCGAGGCGACCGCGACGACCAAGGCGGCGGCGGCGAGCGCGGGGCCTGCGTCCCCCTTTGCGCGCTCCCTGCCCGGGTAGCGCCACGCCCACAGCGCGCAGAGCGCGGCGAGGACCGCGAGCAGTACGCCGGCGGTCGCCCCACGACCGGGGAGCCGCACGGCGACGGGCGCGAGCGTCACCAGGACGGCGAACCCCACCGCACCCGCGACCGCCCCTGGGCGCCGCGCCCCGAGGGCGAGCATCGCGGCGGTGCCCACGGCGAGCGAGGCGAGCGCGATCAGCGCCGCGCTCAGCCAGGCCTCGATCACGATCGCCTCCCCGCGGCCGGCGGCGGCTGGTTCGCGTGCGGCACGATGTTCACCGAGTCGCCGTTGAGCTCGGGCGCGGAGAGGTCGGGCAGGCCAGCGCAGCGCTCCGGGTTGAGCTCCCCTTGGATCTCGAAGACGCTCACCGGCCCGTCGCGGAGCACCTCGCGCGCGGCCGGATCGGTCCGCGTCCAGAGCGCCTCCTTGGTGTCGGTGAGGCCGCCGCGGCGCGGGTCGTAGGGGTCGTACATCGTCACGACGAAGTCATAGTCGCCCGCGTTCAGCTCCTCGCGCCAGGTCGCGCAGTCGGGGATGCGCAGGAACGCGTCGTCGGGGCCCTCGATCCCGAGCCATTGCACGTGGTTGGAGAGGTCCGTGCCGTAGAACGCGTACTGGTTGAACACGCCGCGCACGCCGGAGATCGCGATGCGCGCGTCGCGCAGGTCGCGCGCCCAGCGCACCGCCTCGGCGATGTTGAGCTGCGGGCTGAGGTTGGAATAGCGCCGCTCCAGGTAGTGGCGCTCGACCACGAAGCCCGCGGTGACGAGCCCCGCCAGACAGGCCGCGGCGATCGCGATCACGCTGCGGCGCGCCGCCGCGGGGCCGAGCCAGCCGCGGCCGCGCGCGAACGCCGCCGCCGCGAACAGCCCGAGCACCACCAGGCCCGTCGCGATCGCCCCCTTGCGGTGCCCGCCCTCTGGCCATTGCACGATCGAGAGCGTGGTCACCGCGGCAAGCAGCACGAGGGCCGCGAGCGTCGCCGCGCGCCGCCCGGGGGTGGAGCGCAGCGCGGGTAGACACGGCAGGAGCGAGAGCCCGATGGCCACCGCCGGGGCGAGGTAGCGGATGTTCCACTCGAACGAGATCGGCTCGCCCTCCTCCCCGCCGGCCGTGAGCGGGGTGAACACGTACGCGACCGCCGTGAGCACCGCGACCGCGCCCAGGGCGCGCACGATCGCGTCCCCGCCGCGCCAGACGGCGTAGATCCCGCCGCCCACCGTACCGATCAGGATGAGCGGCCAGAGCGGGCCGAGCTCCTCGGCCAGGTACGGGAAGAACCACTCGCGCCAGACCTCGGTGTCGTTCCAGTAGTGGGCGACGGAGAACCCGGGGCGCAGCTCGAAGGCGCGCTCGGGAGAGGGCAGGTCGAGCGGGCCGAACGCCGTGAGCGGCAGGGGGTTGCCGGTGAGAACGAGGTTGCGCAGGTACCAGTAGCCGCCGCCCAGCGCGGCGCCGACGACGAGGATGATCCCGGCGCGGTCGCGCAGGCCGCGCGGGTTCGCGATGGCGACGGCGAGCACGAAGGCGGCCGCGGGGGCGACGAAGGAGAGCTTGGTGCCGGCCGCCATACCGACGGCGATCCCGGCGACAAGCAGCGCGCCGCCCGCGATCGCGCGCTCCTCCGAGGCGCGCGCCGAGTTCACGACGACCGCCGCCGCGCAGAGCAGCAACGCGACGCCGACGATGTCGTTGAGCGCCTCGCCCGCCTGGAAGTCGGTCATCGTCTCGGCGCCCAGCACGACCGCCCCGCCGAGCAGGGCCTGCGGGGCGACGCCGAATGGGCGCCCGATCGCCCAGCAGGCGAGCAGGCCGAGCGCCAGGAAACCCAGGTTGAGGACCGGCGAGACGAAGTCGCGCTCGAAGGCGAGCAGCGGGATCGCGTGCCAGAGCTCGGAGTTCGCCGGGTAGAAGTGGGCGAAGAAGATCGGGTCGAAGAACTGGTAGCCCCAGGTGTCGCCCGTCTGCAAGAACCGCGCCGAGAGCGGCATGTGGTACCAGAGCGAGTCGGCCCGGCCCATGCCGCCAGCGAGCCCGGTGAGCGTCGGGATCGCCCAGCCGGCGAAGACGAGGGCGACGACGACCGCCACCACCGGCATGCCGTAGCGCGGGAGCGGCGGCGCGGGCGGCGCCGGGGCGAGCGGCCGCGCGCGGCGCTCCAGCGCGCCGGCGGCGAAGGGCGCGAGCGCGGCCGCCGCGAGCGCGCCGACGAGGTAGCCCCATCTCGTGAACAGCTCGAAGGTCCCGAGCAGCTCGCCGAGCAGAAGCGCCAGCGCGAGGCAGAGGACGACGTCGGCGACGAGCGCTGGCGGGCCCGCCCAGCCGGGCAGGAGCGCCCGGCGCAGGCGGACCGCTGCGAAGGCGAGCGCGGCGAGCGCGACCGCCAGGACGAGGACGCCGAGCAGGTACTCCCCCGGGCCAAGCACGCGCTCGGAGGCGGGGGCGAAGCTGGGATTCACCGCCGGCGCTCCCGGCGAGGGGCGCGAGCTAGTCGCCGAGCCCCTTCACGATCGCCGACCCCTCGCCGGCGGCGACCATGCCGAGCTTGCGCGCGCCGCGCTCCGCGGCGTCCGGCTCGTTCAGGGTCGCGGCGCGCTCGCGCAGGCGCTCGTTCTCCCGCCGGAGCTCGGCGAGCTGCGCGCTCTCCGCCCGCGAGTCGCGGTAGGCGTCGATGAAGTTGACGACCGGGTTGACGTACAGGACGAGAATTGCAAAGAGCACGAGAACGAGCGCGACGCGGCCGACCCGGTCCCAGTGAATGCGGGTCCGGCGCCGCGTGCGGCTTCGAGGGGCGATCCGATACGCGCGTGAGCTCACGCATGATCGGTTCAACGCCGACGGCGGATCACCTGCCGGCGCCAGCGAAAGCCGAGATGCCCCTGTAGGCGGCGTTCTGGCCGAGCTCCTCCTCGATACGCAGCAGCTGGTTGTACTTGGCGACGCGATCCGAGCGCGAGGGCGCGCCGGTCTTGATCTGGCCGACTCCGGTGGCGACGGCGAGGTCGGCGATCGTCGTGTCCTCGGTCTCTCCGGAGCGGTGCGACATGACCGCCGTGTAGCCCGCCTCGCGGGCGATGCGGATCGCCTCGAGCGTCTCGGACAGCGTGCCGATCTGGTTGACCTTGATCAGGATCGAGTTCGCCACGCCGGCCTCGATGCCGCGGCGCAGGCGCTCGGGGTTCGTCACGAAGAGGTCGTCGCCGACGAGCTGGCAGCGCGAGCCGATCCGGTCGGTGAGCAGCTTCCAGCCGTCCCAGTCCTCCTCGTCCATCCCGTCCTCGATCGAGATGATCGGGTAGCGGTCGCAGGCGGAGGCCCAGTAGTCGGCCATCTGCTCGGGCGAGAGCGTGCGGCCCTCGTGCTCGAGCACGTAGGCGCCGTCGGAGTGAACCTCGCTGGTGGCGGGGTCGAGGGCGATGTTGACGTCCTCGCCGGGCCGGTACCCGGCCGCCTCGATGCCGGCGACCAGCGCCTCCAGGGCGGCCTCGTTGGAGTCCAGGTCGGGGGCGAAGCCGCCCTCGTCGCCGACCGAGGTGGCGAGGCCCCGGTCGTGCAGCGTGCGCTTGAGCGCGTGGAACACCTCGGCGCCCATCCGCAGGCCCTCGGAGAAGCTGGAGGCACCGGTCGGGACGATCATGAACTCCTGGAAGTCCACCTTGTTGTCGGCGTGGGCGCCGCCGTTGAGCACGTTCATCATCGGCACCGGGAGCACGCTCGGCTCGCCGGCGCCGGCCAGGTCGGCGACGTAGCGGTAGAGCGGCACGCCGGCATCGGCGGCGGCCGCGCGCGCAACCGCCAGCGAGATGCCGAGGATGGCGTTCGCGCCCAGCCGCGACTTGTTCGGGGTGCCGTCCAGCTCGATCATCCGGTCGTCGAGCCCCTGCTGGTCGGTCGCCTCGGCGCCGGCGAGCGCTTCGGCGAGCTCGCCGTTCACGTTCGCGACCGCCTTGCTCACGCCCTTGCCGTTCCAGGCATCGCCGCCGTCGCGGAGCTCGGTGGCCTCGAACTCGCCGGTGGAGGCCCCGGAGGGGACGGCGGCGCGCCCGGTGGCGCCGGAATCGAGCGTGACGTCGACCTCGACGGTCGGGTTGCCGCGGGAATCGAGAATCTGCCTGCCGTGGATGTTCTGAATCTTCGCCATAAGTCCTTACGTGACAAGCGCCCGCATCCAAGCCCGCGGGCGCGGGCGGCATTCTGTCACGGCGCCGCGCGGCGCGCGTTTTCGCGGGCGCGGTTCGCCGCGGTGCGCAGGGCGAGCTCGGGATCGATCCCCAGGCGGCGCGCGATCCGCACGATCTCGAGCAAGAGCTCGCCCACCCAGCGCTCCGCCCGGTCGCGCGCCTCGCCCTTCGGCGGCGTCCCGCCGCCCTGCGGGTCGGCGCGGCGCAGGATCTTGCGCGCGTACAACAGCGCCGGCAGGTTCTCCGGCACGTCGGCGAACGGGTCCTGCGCGCCGCGCCCCTCAACCTCGCGCTTGATCCGGTCCCAGTTGGCGAGCACGTCCTCCGCGGTCCGCGGGTCGCTGGAGAGCAGCTCGCGCGCCTCGCTCTCCGCGAAGACGTGCGGGTGGCGGCGGATCAGCTTCGCGGTCATCCCCTCGGCGACCTCCGCCAGGCTGCCCGCGCCCCGCTCCTCGAGCAGGAGCGCGAGGAAGTAGACCTGGAAGAGGACGTCGCCGAGCTCGTCGCGCAGCTTGGCGTCGTCGCCGCTCGCGGCCGCGTCGGCGAGCTCGTACGCCTCCTCGACGGTGTGCGGGACGATCGAGCGCTCGTCCTGCTCGCGGTCCCAGGGGCACTCGACGCGCAGGCGCCGAGTGATCTCATCGAGGCGCGCCAGCGCCTCGGCCGCGGAGAAGCGCTCGTCGTCCCGCGCGCTCAGCTCAGCCGCCGGCGCCGCCCAGGCCCTGCAGGTCGAGGCCCTGCGGGAGCGCCGGGGGCTCCCTGCTCGTGATCGGGCCCTGCGGGCGACCGGTCGCGCCGATCCTGCCGGCGGTCCCGGGCTCGACCGGGCGGATCGAGGGGACGAACGCCGGGCAGCCGATCTCCTCCGGCACGTTGCCTTCAGCGTCGGGCGGCGGCTCCTCGCCATCGTCGTCGCCGGTACAGGCGTCGGGCGCCGGCTCGGCGTTGCTGCAGCGCTCGTTCACGTAGTCGTCAGCGCAGACGGTGCGCGCCGTCCACTTCGCCGTGAAGTCGGCCTGGAAGTCGGCGCCGGCCTCCTGCTGGCGCTGCGCGACCAGCGTCTGACGGATCTGGTCGCGCGTCTGCTGGTCGAGCTCCTGCGTGCTCGCCTCGGTGATGTTGGTCACCTGCAGGACGTAGAAGTTGTTCGAGTCGCCCTCGATGGGCCCGACGAGCTCGTTGAGCTGCGAGCTGAAGATCGCCTGGTCGAGGGCGGCCTCGTTCTGGCCCTCGACGACCGCCTGGCGCAGCCCGCCGGTGTTGGCGGTCGCCTCGTCGGTCGAGTAGCGCTTGGCCGCGCGACGCCAGGCCTTGGGCGAGTCGTCCTGGCTGAGCTGGTCGTACGCCGACTGCGCGTCGTCGCGGTTGCGCGCGGTGATCACCCGGACGTCGCGCGTCTCCGGCGTCTGGAACTGGGTGATGTTCGAGTCGTAGTACTCCTCGATCTCCTCGTCGGAGATGTCGGGCTCGTCGCCCAGGATCAGCTCCTGGATGCGCTGGGAAAGGAGCTGGAGGCGGACGCGCGCGAGGGCGTCCTCCTCCGTGTACTTCTGCTGGCGCAGGAAGCGCTGCCACTCCTTGTCGTTGCCGAACTGCTCCTCGCGGATGCGGTCGAGCTCGTCCTGGACAGCGCCTTCGCTCACCTCGATGCCGCTCTCCTGGGCCTCGCCCTCGACCCAGCGGGCGAGGATGAGGTCCGCGATCGCCGCCTCCTTGATCACGTCGTACTGCGGCGAGCCGGGCTCGGGCGGCCTACGCAGGCCTTGCCGGGCGGCCGCCTGCTCGAAGGCAGCGTCGAACTCCTCCTGGGTGATCTCGCCGCCGTCCATGTCGTCGACGAACGCGATGTCGCCCTCCGGCAGGCTCGGCCCGCCGAAGCCGCTCGTCACGCCCACGAGGGCGACTGCAACCACCAACGCGGCCGCGAGCACGACCGCGACCAACCTTCTGCGATTCCTCCTATTCCCACGCACGAGCGAGAACCCTATCCAACTCCGAGCGTCGCGCGCCGGTCAGCGTCGACGAGTGCATCCACGAGCTCCAGCACCGCGGCGAGCCGCTCGCCCGGGTCGCTGGGCACGCGCAGCGAGAGCGTGCGCTTCGAGGTCTCGTACAGGGCCTCGGGGATCCGCTCGCGGATCGCCGCCACCTGGTCGGCGCGCAGCTCGAGCGGCGAGATCGAGAGCCGCCCGCCGCGGACCTCGGCGACGCGCGCGCCGAGCCGGCCGACCTCGAGGCGCACGCGCTGGAGCTCGAGAAGCGCGTTCACCGGGTCAGGCACCTCGCCGAAGCGGTCGCGCAGCTCCTCCGCCAGCGCGCGCAGCTCGCCGGTCTCGCGGGCGCCCGCGATGCGGCGGTGCAGCTCGATCTTCGCGGCCTCGTACGGGATGAAGTCATTCGGGATGTACGCGCTGACGTCGATGTCGAGGCGCACCCCCGACTCCGGCGCCTCCTCGGCGTTGCCCGTGCGCAGCGCCTCGGTCGCCTCCTCGAGCATCGCCAGGTAGAGCTCGAAGCCCACGGCGGCGACGTGCCCCGACTGCTCCTCGCCGAGCAGATCGCCGGCGCCGCGCAGCTCGAGATCGCGCATCGCGATCGCGAAGCCGGAGCCGAGCTCGGTGTGGTCGGCGAGCGTCGCGAGCCTGGCGGCGGCCTCGGGCGAGAGCTGCTGCTCGGCCGGGTGCAGCATGTAGGCGAAGGCGCGCTCCTTGGAGCGGCCCACGCGGCCGCGGATCTGGTAGGCCTGCGCGAGGCCGAGGAGGTCGGCGCGGTCGACGATCAGCGTGTTCGCCTGCGGGATGTCGAGGCCGGACTCGATGATCGTGGTCGCGACCAGGCAGTCGAAGTCGCCGCGCAAGAAGCTCAGCATCGTCGTCTCAAGCTCTGCCGCGTCCATGCGGCCGTGCGCCTCCGCGAAGCGCACCTTCGGGCAGAGGGCGCGCAGGCGCTCCGCGGTCTCGTGCAGCGTCTCGATCCGGTTATGCAGGAAGAACACCTGCCCCCCGCGCCCCACCTCGCGCTCGATCGCGCGGCGCACGAGCTCCTCGTCGAAGGGGCCGACGTAGGTGCGGATCGGGCGGCGGCCCTCAGGCGGAGTCTCGATCACGGAGATGTCGCGCAGGCCGGCGAGGCTCATCTGCAGGGTGCGCGGGATCGGCGTCGCCGTGAGCGTGAGCACGTCGACGCGCAGCTTGAGCTGGCGCAACAGCTCCTTCTGGCGGACGCCGAAGCGCTGCTCCTCGTCGATGATCAGAAGGCCGAGGTCCTTGGCGCGCACGTCGCGCGAGAGCAGCCGGTGGGTGCCGATGAGCACGTCGATCTTGCCCTCGGCGAAGCGCTGGAGCACGTCGCGCACGTCGGCCGGCTTGCGCAGCCGCGAGATGCCCTCGACCTCGAAGGGCAGGTCGGCGAAGCGCTCGCGGAAGGTGCCGAGGTGCTGCTGGACGAGCACCGTCGTCGGCACGAGCATCATCACCTGCTTGCCGTCCTCGGCGGCCTTGCATGCGGCACGGAGCGCGACCTCGGTCTTGCCGTAGCCGACGTCACCGCAGATCAGGCGGTCCATCGGCTGCTCGGATTCCATGTCGGCCTTGGTCGCCTCGATCGCCTCGAGCTGGTCGGCCGTCTCGCGGTAGGGGAAGTCCTGCTCGAGCTTGAGCGACCACTCGCCGTCGGGCGGGAACGCGTGGCCCTTGCGGGCGGCGCGCTCCGCGTACAGGTTGAGGAGCTCGCCCGCGAGCTCGCGCGCGGCGCGGCGCGCCCGGGCCTTGACCGCGTCCCAGCGCTTCGAGCCGAGCGCGGAGAGCTGGGGCTCCTCGCCGCCGACGCCAACGTAGCGCGTGATCTTCGCGAGCTGCTCGGTGGGCGCGAAGACGCGGTCGCCGCCCTTGTACTCGAGCTCCAAATAGTCGCGGGTGATCCCGCCTACGGTCTTGGTCTCGAAGCCCGCGAAGCGCGCGATGCCGTGGTCCTCGTGGACGACGTAGTCGCCCACGCGAAGCTCCGCCATCGAGGCGAGCGAGCCCTTGACGGTGGGCCGGGCCTGGCGGCGGCGGTGCACCAGCTTGCGCCACGGGTAGACCGCGAGTCGCAGCGACGGCGCCACGAAACCCTCGCTCAGCGACGCCTCCGCGAAGGCGAGCTCGGCGGGCCACTCGCCGTCGGGGCCCGCCGGCGAGGCGCCGTCGAGCAGGCGCGCGCTGAGGCGCTTCAGGTTGAAGCGCGAGCGCTCGGCCTCCCCGCGGTGCTCGAAGGCGACGATCACCCGGTATCCGGAGCCGAGCTCGCGCTCGAGCTGGCCCTCGGCCTCGGCCAGCGAGCGGGCGGGCGAGATCGCCGCCTGGGCGCGGATCACGGGCTCGCCGCCGGCGCCGTCCTCAGTGTCGCCGCGCGGGATGCGCAGGCGCAGCGCGGCGCGCTCGGCGAGCGGCTCGGCGACGTCCACGTAGAAGCGCCGCGCGTCGTCGGTGTGCATGGCGGCGGTGACGTCCTCCCAGTGGTCGCGCAGCGCGGGCTCGATCTCCTCCTCCCCCGCGATCACCACCGCGGTCTCCTCCGCGATCAGCTCAAGCGGGGCGCGGAAGCGGTCCACGGGCACGAGCTCGGCGATCGGCGGGCGCTCGGACTCCTCGTCGTCGAGCGCCAGCGCCGCCGCCTCGCGGTGCTCTGAGGCGAGCTCCGCGGCTGGGGCGAGCTCGACCGCGTCGATCTCCCCAAGCGAGCGCTGCGTGAACGTCGAGAACCAGCGCATCGACTCGATCTCGTCGCCGAAGAGCTCGATGCGGGTGGCGCGGTCCTCGGTCGCCGGGAAGACGTCGAGGATGTCGCCGCGGATCGCGAACTGGCCGCGCGCCTCGACCTGGTCGACGCGCTCGTACCCGGCGTCGACGAGCAGCTCGGCGGCGAAGTCGAGGTCGATCTCCTCGCCGACGCGCAGCTCGAAGCCCTCCGGGCGCAGGTCGGGCTCGGGGACGGTCTCGGCGAGCGCGACGGCGCTCGCGACGACCACCGGTGCAGCACCGTCCGCGCCGCTGCGCCCGGCGAGCGCGTCGAGCGCGGCGATCCGCAGGCCGACGAGGTGCGGCGAGGGCGCGACCTGCGAGGCGTAGCCCGTGCCCCGCGACGGGTAGTGGCGCACGACGCGCGGCGCCAGGTAGGCGCGCAGGTCGCGCGCGAACTCGCGGGCGGCGACGTCGTCGGCCGCCACCACGAGCAGCGGACGGCCAGCGAGCGCGTCGTCCGCGAGCGCGGCGACCACGTACGGCTGGATCGCGCCCGAGACGCGCGCGGTCGCCCCGCCGGCGCGGGTCGCCTCGGCGACGGCGCGGTACGCCTCGTCATCGGTTGCCAGGTCGAGCAGCGGGCGAAGCGACATCCCCCGTCAAATCTAGGGGGCGCCGTGGCGAGCCCCAGGCCACGACTGCGACATATCGACGGTTGATCCCACACTAGGTCGCGCTCGCGAAGGTCGCGGTCGCGATGGCGACTTTTCGTTGGTTGATCCCACGGAAGGTCGAAGTCGTGGGCGGGGTGGCCTCCCGGCGGCGTTCGGCGTTGAGTTAGGCGGGGAGCTCAGGGCCGCCCGGGCCCGGTAGGCCGGGGCCGCTGCGGGCCCACTCGATCTGGCCCTCGCCCTCGGCGCGGGAGCGCTCGACGACGCCGTCCCACTCGTGGAGCATCGCTTTGAGGCGGGCGACAGCCTCGGGCGGGTTGCTGGCGCAGGCGGCGGCGAGGTTGAGCGCGGCCTCCTCGGTCGCTGCGGCGGGCGCGACCTTGTGCACGAGGCCCCAGCGGAAGGCCGTGTCGGCGTCGATCTCCTTCGCCGTGAGCAGCAGGTACTTGGCGACGGAGAGTCCGCAGAGGGTGACCAGGCGGGCGGGTCCCACGGGGACGCTCAGCGCGGCGCCGGGGAAGCGCAGGCGCAGATTGGAGCCGCCGACGCGCAGATCGCAGGCGACGGCGATCTCCGCCCCGCCCCCCACGCAGGCCCCGTGGCAGGCGGCTACCGTCGGCTTGGGGAAGCCGACGATCGCGTCGTAGAGCTCGGCGAAGAGCTCCATGCGCCGCACGTGGCCCGCCTCGTCGAGCTCCTCGCGCACGTCGGCGCCCGCCGAGAGGCCCATGTGGTCGGTCGAGGAGATCACGAGCGCGCGCACCTCGTCGTCTGAGCGCGCGGCCGCGATATGCGCGAGCAACTCCTCGAGCATCGGCGTGTTGATCGCGTTGCGCGCCTCGGGGCGGTCAAGGCGCAGCAGCGCCACGTAGTCGGCGACGTCGTAGGTGGTGAGCTCAGGCATCGTCCGCGGAAGCTAGCCGCTCGACGAGGCGCTCGGCTTCATCCGCGGCGCTCGCGATCAGCGCGCGCACGTCGTCCTCGGGCTCGGAGAAGCGGCCCAGCACCCAGGCGGACACGATCTCGGGGTCGGTGCTGTCGGGCCGCCCGACGCCGACGCGCACGCGCCAGAAATCGGTGCTCCCCAGCCCGTCGCGCAGCGACTTCAGCCCGTTGTGGCCCGCGACGCCCCCGCCCTGCTTGACGCGGATCTCCCCGAACGGCAGGTCGATCTCGTCGTGGATCACGACGAGCCGGTCGAGCGGGACGTGCAGCGCGCCGCGCGCAGGCCCGACCGATCGCCCGGACTCGTTCATGTACGTCTGCGGCAGGAGCGCCGCGACGCGCGGCCCGCCGGGGCGGATGCGCCCCTCGGTGAGCAGGCCCCTGAACTTCTCCCGAGCGCGCGGGAGGTCCCAGCGGCGCGAGAGCTCGGCGACGACCTCGAAGCCGACGTTGTGGCGGGTGGCGGCGTAGCGGCGGCCGGGGTTGCCCAGGCCGACGATCAGGATTCGGCCGCCGGCATCGCCAGCGGGCTCGTCGTCGCCCCGGCGGCGGCGACGGAACAGGGACATCGCCCCGCGCTACTCCGACTCGGACTCGTCGCCCTCGGGCTCCGCCTCGGCCTCCCCCTCGGCCTCGGCCTCACCGACCAGCTCGGCCTCCTCCTCGACCTCGGGCTCGGGCTCCTCGGCGACGCGCGGCGGCGTGATCGTGGCGATCGTGATGTCGCTCAGCTCCACACCCTCGGCGGTGACGAACGTGACGCCCTCGGGCGGCACGACCTCGGCGAGCGTGAGGGTGTCGTTGATCTCCATGCCGGAGACGTCGACCGGGATGGTCTCCGGGATGTCAGTGGGCAGCGCCTCGATCTCGAGCTGGTGCGTGATGAGCTCGAGGATGCCGCCCTGGCGCACACCCGGGGCGTCGTCGCCGCCGACGAGCTCCACCGGCACTTCGGCCTGGATGGGCTTGTCGAGGCGCACCGCCAGCAGGTCCAGGTGGAGCAGATCGCCGCGCACTGGGTGGCGCTGCTGCTCCTTGACGAGGACCGGCTGCGGGTCGTCGCCGTTGAACTTCAGGTCGAGCAGGGCGCTGCCCGTCGCGAGCGCCGCGCGGGCACTGCGCGCGTCCACCTTGAAAGCGCGCGCCTCCTTGCCGCCCGAGTAGACGACGCCGGGGATCAGGCCCTGGCGACGCAGCCGACGGGACGTACGCGAACCGAACTCGGTCCGCTCCTCAACCTCGAGTGTGGGGCGATCGGAAGCCATTGGCGACGGATGAGGATAGAGAGTCGCGCTGCAAATGCGCGTGGCGGGGCTCGGAACGGGATATCCATCGCCACAATGGCCCGCGTGAGGGAAGCGGAAGCTGAGGAACCGTGAGGGCGCTGGTGATCGGCGCCGGCAAGGTCGGCGTCAACGTCGCGCGCACGCTCACCGCCGACGGGCACGACGTGACCGTGGTCGACAGCAACGAGCGCCGCGCGGCGAACCTGCAGTCTGAGCTCGACGCGCTGGTCGTGCACGGCAACGGAGCCAGCCCGCGGCTGCTCGCCGAGGTGGACGCGGGCGACGCCGACCTCGTTGCGGCGGTTACCGAGGTGGACGAGGTCAACGTGATCGCCGCGCTCGCCGCGCGCCAGCTCGGCGCGCGCACGACGGTGGCGCGGGTGAGCGACCCGGACTTCTTCGGCACGGACGAGACGTTCGCGCGCGACGTGCTCGGGATCGACTTCGTCATCGACCCCGACCGGGCGACCGCGAAGGACATCGCCCGCGCGCTGGTGCTGCCCGGATCGGTCGCCGTCGAGCACTTCGGCGACGACCGGCTCGTCGTCGCGGAGCTGATCGTCACCGAGGCGTCGCCGGTGTGCGGAGTCCCGCTCGGCGAGCGCGAGCGCCCCTTCCCCGCCTACATCGTCGGGATCTCGCGCGGCGAGGAGACGATGCTCGCGCGCCCCGACCTCGTGCCGCAGCCCGGCGACCATCTGCTCGTCACGGCGCCACGCGAGCACGTCGGCAAGGCGATCGCCCACCTCGCCGGGCGCGTCGAGGAGGTGCGCGACTGCGTGATCTTCGGCGCCAGCGCGATCGGCATGCACCTGGCGCGCCTGCTCGAGGACACGAGGGTGCGGGTCAAGATCTTCGAGCGCGACGAGAAGCGGGCGCGCTACGTCGCGGAGCGGCTCCGGCACACGACGGTCCTGCACGAGGAGGGGATCAGCCGCGAGGCGCAGGAGGCGGCGGGCGTGGACGAGGCGGACGCGTTCGTCGCGTGCGCCGGGGATGACCGGGCGAACCTGCTCGCCGCCCTCTACGCGAAGCGGCTGGGCGCGGACATTTGCTTCGCCGTGGTCTCGCGCGAGGAGTTCACGCCGCTGGTCGACGCGCTGCCGATCGACGCCGCGTACTCGCCGCGGCTGATCACGTCCGAGGCGATCCTGCGCTTCGTGCATTCGCGCGCCGTGCGCGGCATCTACCTGATGCGCTCGGGCTTCGAGGTGATCGAGCTTCAGGCGGAGCAGGGGGCGCCCATCGTCGGCAAGGTGGTCGGCGAGACGCGCGGGATGCTCAAGCAGAAGCGCGTGGGCGCGGTGCTGCGCGGCGATCAGGTGCTGATGCCGCCGCAGAAGATCGAGATCCAGGCCGGGGATCGGGTGCTCATGCTCGGCGTCGGGGGCTCGCTCGCCGAGGCCGAGCCGCTGTTCATGAGCCGATGAGCGCGCGCCTGCCCCCGTGGCTGCTCGTCCCCGTGCTCGTCTGCGGGGGCGTGCTCGCGGCCTGCGGCGCGGGGATGCTCTTTTGCGCCGCCGTCGCGGCGCTCGGGGACGGGCGCGCGGTGGCGGCGCTCGCCGTGCCGGGGGTGGGCGCGGTCGCGCTCGGCGGCGCGATCGTCGCGTTCGCCGGGGCGCGGTTGGTGCGCACGCTGGCCGTGCACGCGCTCACCGGGTTCGCAGCGGTCACGCTCGCCTGGGTCGTGGCGGCGGGCGCGGCGATGGTCCCGCTGCTCGCTTCGGGGACGCTCGGCAACCCGATCGACGCCTACTTCGAGGCGATGAGCGGGTTCACGACGACCGGCGCCACGGTGATCGACGACCTCGAGGCGCGGCCCGAGGGGATCCTGATGTGGCGGAGCCTGATGCAATGGCTCGGCGGGGTCGGGATCGTCGTGCTCGTGGTCGCCGTCGCGCCCGTGTCGGGCCCGGCGCTGCAGCGCGCCTTCTACGCGGAGATGTCGGGGCTCACGACGGAGCGGCTCACGCCGCGCATCGTGGGTACGGCGAAGATCATCGCGGGCATCTACGTCGCGCTGACCGCGGCTGGGGCGCTCGCCTACCTCCTCGCGGGGCTCGACGCCTTCGACGCCGTCGCGCACGCGTTCGCGACGCTCGCGACGGGCGGGTTCTCCACGCTCGACGCATCGATCGGCGGGTTCGACTCGCTCGGCGTGGAGATCGCGTGCATGGTCGGGATGACGCTGGGCGCGATCAACTTCGCCTTCTACTGGCTCGCGATCACGGGCCGGTCGCTGTGGCCGCAGCTGGGCGAGATCCGAGTGTTCCTCGCGATCCTCGTCTGCGCCTCGGCCGCGGTCACCGCGAGCCTTCTGATCGCGGGCGAGGCGGACGACTTTGGCGACGCCCTTCGCCACGGGTCGTTCAGCGCGGTGAGCATCACCACGTCCACGGGCTTTACGACCGCCGACTTCGACGAGTGGAACTCGTTCGCGCGCCTGCTGCTCCTCGGGCTGATGTTCGTGGGCGGGTGCGCGGGGTCGACCGCGGGCGGGATGAAGGTGATCCGCATGATGCTCCTCGGCAAGATCGCTCGGCAGGAGGTCGATCGCCAGTTGCAGCCCGCCGGCGTGCAGGTGCTACGCGCGGGCCGACGTGCGTTCCCCGAGCAGGTGCGGGGCGCCGTGCTCGGGTTCGCGCTGATGTACGCGATCGTGTTCGCGTGCGGGGCGCTGGCGCTCGCCGCGATCGGGCTCGACGTGAGCACCGCGGTGAGCACGTCGGCGGCGAGCGTGAACATCGTCGGCCCGGGGCTCGGCGACGTGGGCGCGGTCGAGAGCTACGCCGAGCTCCCGCGGGGGGCGCTCGCGATCTCCGCGCTGCTCATGCTGATCGGGCGCCTCGAGGTGTTCACGGTGGTGGCGCTGCTCGCCGCCGCGTTCAGATTGCGGCGCTGAGGGGGCGGCTAGGCGGCCGCCGGGGCGCCGTCGAGCAGGCGCGGGTCGTTCGTGCAGATGCCGTCGACGCCGAAGGAGAGGAGGCGGTGGATGGACGCGGCGTCGTCGACCGTCCAGGCGATGACGGCGAGCCCGCTCTGGTGCGCGGCCCGCACGAGGCGCGGCGTGATCAGCGGGTGGTACACCCAGGCGGCCCAGACGCCGTGCCTGCTCGCGCCGCGGCGGATGATCCCGGGCAGGCGCGCGCGCATCGACGCCATGCCGCCGGCGAGGAGCGGGCGCGCCCAGCGGGTGCGCGTCCAGTCGCGCGTGACGCGCGGGAGCGTCCAGCCGCGCGGGAGCGCGGGTTCGACGCGGGCGAGCTCGCGCAGGCTGCCGGGCACCATCGTCGAGACGAGGGCGCGGCCCAAAAGGTCGCGCTCGCGCAGCAACTGAGCGACCTCGTCCTCGCGCCCCGCGATCTTCAGATCGAGGTTGATGCGCACCTCGTCCAGCGGGGGACGGGTGAACGCGTCGAGGACCTCGGCGAGGGTGGCCGGATCGCGCCGAGCGGCGTCGCCCCAGTCGTGGGCAACGAGCAGCGGGCCCGAGCCCTCGGCGGGGCCCGGCGCGGCGCGGCGCCAGTCGCCGTCGCGGGCGAAGTCGCTGCGCGGGCGCAGGACGTCGAGCTCGATCACGTCGACGCCCAGCTCGACGGCGCGCTCGAAGCTCGCGATCGTGTTGCCGGGCACGAGCGCGTCGGCGCCCTTGTGCCCGACGCGCAGAAACCGCCGGTTCACGCGCTCGAAGCGTAGTGCGCGCGCCCCGGCCGCGGTAGCTTGCGGGCCGTGCAGCTCAGCGAGGTGACGAGACGCCGGATCGCGGCGGTGCTGTTGGTGGCGGGGGTGGTCGTGGGTGCGCTCGCGATCCTCGACGTGGGCCCCTTCTCCGATCCGCCGACGCCCGAGGAGGAGGTGCGGGCGACGGTGGAGCGGCTGTACGACGCGGCGTCCGCGGGGGATTTCGAGACCTACTGCGGCCTGCTCACCGAGCGCGCGCGCGAGCTCGTGCGCGTGAACGCGGCGCGGCTCGCGCAGGGCAGGGATCTGGGCGGCTGCCAGCAGATCCTCGAGCGCCTCGGCTCGAGCCTGCTCGGCGGCGAGCTGCGCATCCGCGAGGTGAGCGTGAGCGGGAACAGGGCGCGCGTGGAGGCGAACCTGCGGCTGCCCGAGGTCAAGGGCGCGGAGGCGCGCACGATTCTGCTCGAGCTCGACGAGCAGGGCGAGTGGCGCGTTTCGGAGCCCGGGTGAGGGTTCGTCCCGGCGCCTAGAAGAGCTGGTTCTCGCCCGCGAAGATCTCGGAGACCGAGTCGTCGGCGAAGATGCGGCGGATCGAGTCGGCGAGCGTCTGCGCCGCGGATAGCACCGTGATGTTGTCGGGGGCGCCGGGGCGCAGCGGGATCGTGTCGGTGACGACGATGCGCTCGATGCCCGAGTTCTCGTAGGCGAGGCGCTCGTAGGCGGGCCCGGAGAAGACGCCGTGGGTGGCGGCGGCGATCACGCGCGAGGCGCCCTCGTCGAGGACCGTGCGCGCGGCCGCGCAGAGCGTGCCCGCGGTGTCGATCATGTCGTCGACGAGCACCGCCGTCTTGCCCTTGACGTCGCCGACCACGTAGCCGATCTCGGCGACCTGCTGGGCGGGGCGCTCCTTCTCCATCACGGCCCAGTGCACGCCGAGCTTGCGGGCGAAGTTGCGCGCGTGCTTCACGCGGCCCGCGTCGGGCGAGACGATCACGAGCTCCTCGTCGCCGAAGTCCTGGTCGAGGAAGTACTGGGTGAGCATCGGCGTCGCCGTCATGTGGTCGACGGGGACCTCGAAGAAGCCCTGGATCTGCCCGGAGTGCAGGTCCATGGTGAGCACGCGGTCGACGCCGACGGCCTCGAGCGCCTTGGCGACGACGCGCGCCGTGATCGGCTCGCGCGGCTGGGACTTCTTGTCCTGGCGCGCGTAGCCGAACCAGGGCATGACGGCGATGATCCGGTGGGCTGAGGCGCCCTGCGCGGCGTCGATCATCGTGAGCAGCTCCATGAGGGCGTCGTTCGGCGACATGTTCTGCGCCGGGTTCGCCGCGGTCGACTGGACGAGGAAGACGTCGGCGCCGCGGATCGACTCCTCGTAGCGGCAGTAGACCTCGCCGTCGGCGAAGGTGCGCAGATCGACGCGGCCGAGGTCGACGTCGAGCTTGTTGGCGATCCGGGCCGCGAGCTCCATCGAGGCGCGGCCCCCGAAGAGCATGAGGCGCTTCGTGTAGTCGTGCGGGATCGAGCTTGCGTAGGTCGGCTTCTCCTCGACGGTGCTCACGAGTCCTCTCTCGCTTTCTTCCGGTCGGCGTAGCCCTCGATGTTGCGCTGCTTGGCGTCGCTCACCGCAAGCTCGCCCGCCCCGACGTCCTTGCGGATAACGGCACCGGCGCCAGTGTAAGCCTCCGGGCCGACGGCGACGGGCGCGACGAGCGATGTGTGCACTCCGATTCGCGCACGTTCCCCGATCTTCGTGCGGTGCTTGCGGAAGCCGTCGTAGTTTGCCGTGATCGTGCCGGCGCCCAGGTTGGCCCCCTCGCCGACCTCGGCGTCGCCGACGTAGGAGAGGTGCGGCACCTTGGCGCCGGCCTCGATGACGGAGTTCTTGATCTCGACGAAGGTGCCCGCCTTGGCGCCCGCCGCGAGCCTGGCGCCGGGGCGCAGGTAGGCGAACGGGCCGACGCTGCACCCCTCCCCCACCTCGGCCTCGACGAGGTGGGAGCGCAGGACGGTGGCGTTCGCGCCGATGCGCGAGTCGACCACCGTCGTGTGCGGGCCGATGACTGCGCCAGTGGCGATGCGCGTGGCGCCGCGCAGGTAGGTGCCCGGCTCGATCGTCACGTCGGGCTCGATCTCGACGTCGGCGTCGATCCAGGTGCTCTGCGGATCGACGATGGTGACGCCGGCGAGCATGTGGCGCTCGAGGATGCGGCGGCGCGCCTCGGCGGTGGCGCGCGCCAGATCCGCGCGCGTGTTGACGCCCAGGTTGATGGACGGGTCGGGCGTGACGTAGGCGGCGATGCGCTTGCCCTCGTTGCGGAGGATGGGCAGGACGTCGGGCAGGAAGTACTCGCCCGTCGCCTCGTCCTTGGCGAGGCGCGGGAGGGCGTCCGCGAGCGCGGGGCCGTCGAAGCAGTAGGTACCGGCGTTGATCTCGCGGATGGCGAGGATCTCGGCGGGGACGCGCGAGGGGTCCTTGGTCTCGACGATGCGCTCCACGGCGCCGCTCGGGTCGCGGACGACGCGCCCGTAGCTGCCGGGCTCGTCGGTTTCGATGGTCATCACGGTGGCGTGGGCGCTCGCGGCGCGGTGAGCGTCGACGAGGCCGGCGATGAGCTCGGGCGTAACCAGCGGATGGTCGCCCGAGAGCACGACGATTTCGGTCGATTCGCGGATGACGTCGAGCGCGGCGCGCACTGCGCCGCCGGTGCCGTCGGAGGTGGGCTGGACGACGGTCTCGGTGCCCTCGGGGAGGCCCGGGGTGATGTCGCGGTCGGGCGAGACGATGACGACGACCCGCGCGGCGCCGGCCTCGCGCGCGGCGAGCACGGGCCAAGCGATCATCGGCCTGCCGCAGACCGGGTGCAGGACCTTGGGCAGCGCCGAGCGCATGCGCGTTCCTTCGCCCGCGGCCATGATCAGGACCGTGGGCCCTTGAGCGGAGGCGGTCACGGGGGCAATCGTAGAACGCGCTCGCGTTCGTAATAGCGCAGCCATTTGCGAACCGCGTTGTCGGAGACGCCGTAGCGCCTCCCGACCGCGCTGTAGCCCAGCTCCTCGACCTCCCGGCACAACCGCTCGTACGGCGGTCGCTCGACCTTCCGGACCGCCACGCTCGCGGCCCGCGCGTGGCGCTCGCCACAGGCGCGCGAACAGAACCGCTGGTCGGCGCGGCGCGGCCGGTACTCGGCGCCGCACTCCTCGCAGGCGCGCGGGAGTCGGCGGTTCTTGCGGCCGCAGTGCGTGTCGAGCGTGGCCGCGCAGTTGGGACAGAGGATCCGCAGGTTCTCAAGGCGGTTGTCGTTCGGAACCCCGTTGATGTGATCGATGATCAGCGCCATCCGCTTGCCGCGCCACAGCTCGCCCTGGCCGCATTCCTCGCAGCGGCGCTCCTTGAGCCCCTCACGGAAGAGCCGCTCCTTCAGGTGCTTGCGGCTGTAGGTCGAGCCCCGGACGAGGACCCGGGCGAGTGGGATCGCCTTGCCCCGGTTCGCGGGCCCGCGACCCGACCGCCGGAAGTGGGTCCAGTCGATGCCCCAGCGCCGCGCGTACCGCTTGACGGTCTCGGCGTTCCCGCCCGCACTGCGGTACCCCAGCCGGCGGAGCGTCTCGGACCAGGAGAGCGAGGCGGCGATCGCGGCCTCGAACTCCTCGCGGGTGAACCTCGGGCCTCGTTTCACGAACGTATGTTCGTATATGAACCGGACGGAAAATCGCCGTACACTCAGCCCCGATCCGGGGTGGTGTAGTGGCAGCACGTGAGGTTTTGGTCCTCAAGGCGATTTTGGGTTCGATTCCCTCCCCCGGAGTGACCCGCGGGCCAGGCGTTCAGCCCTGGTTGCCGGAAACCGGCAACGTGGGCTGAACGGCTCAGCTACTCGTCCGCGCCCTTCGGCTTCGGCACCTTGCCGCCTTCGGTGCCCGGCTCGGTCGCCGGGCCGCGCGGCGCGGGGATCCCCAGCACGCGCATCGACTTGAGCCCCAGGCCGAGCTTCTCGCGCCCCTCGGTCGACGAGATGTCGTGCCCGCAGAGCTCTTTGACGCGCTCGAGCCGGTAGCGGATCGTGTGCCGGTGGGTGAACATCTGCTCCGCGGTCGGCGTCACGTTCCCGTCGTTCTCCAGGTACGCCTCGATGGTCGCGACGAGCTCCGTGTCGTACTGCTCGTCGTACTTGGCGAGCGGCGCCACCGTCTCCTCGTAGAAGCGCTCGAGCTCCGCCGGATCCTCGCTCATCGCGGGCAGAAGCAACCGGTAGGAGCCCGTGTCCTCGAAGGCGAGGATCTCATGCCCCTCAGCCTCCGCCACGTTGGCGGCGAGCAGCGCCTCCTTCCCCGCCCGGTACAGGTCAGTTGGATCCGACGCCCACCTGCTGTACGCGACGGTCACGCTGAAGCCCGGGAGCGCCTCGGTGAGCTCCCGGTGCAGCGCCTGCGCGGCGCGCTCCAGAACCTGCCCCTCGGACGCCGGCACCACCGCCTTGATCTCGGCGACGTCCCCGTCCTCCATCGTCGCCACCGTCCCGTGCGCCTGGGTGCGCAGCACGCGCAACGCCACGGTCATCACGCGCGAGCGCCAGTCGCCCTCCTGCGCCATATGCGGATGGGCACGCGCGTAGATCACTCCCCCACCGTTCTCCAGCGACGCCCCCACCTCGGCGGCGCGCGCGAGGATGTCGCCCCTGTCCGTCACCTGGCGCTCAAGCAGCGCGTGCACGAACGCCCCCGCCGCCTCCTCGCTCGCCCATTCCGGCGCGCGCGAGCGCTCCACTTCGAGCGCGAGCAGCGCCGCCACCATCCGCGCCAGCGGCAGCGGCGCACCCCCGCCCCCGCGCGGCCGGTAGCGCAGCTCACCGACGACCGAATCCGCGACCCGCAGCTCCACCGACTGCACCCCGCGCGCACCGGCGAGCAGCTTGCTCTCCTCATCCGACGACGCCGCCGCCACGGCGAGCACGGCGGTCGACCGGTCGATCACGGCGATGCTCGCGCCGAGCACCTGCGCCGCGGCACGGGCGACCGCGGGCAGCCCTGCGCCCGACTCGATCGCCTCGGAGAGGGCCTCCATCTTGGCTGGATCAGCCGTCCCCGTCATGCCTAGTTCCTCGCTCGCGGCGCTGGATTCCACGGTCTGATTCTGGCAGCGCCCCCGCCGTAGCGCGCGATCAGCTCCCCGCCCGCACCGACGTACCCAGGCGCCCCGTCAGGAGAAGAGCGCGGTGATGTCGTCCCAGTAGTAGACGATCAGCACGCCGAGGGCCACCCCGAGCGCGAGCAGCACGACGAGCACAACCACGGAGAGCAGCGTCACCGCAACCTTCTCCCACCCGCGCGAGAACGAGCCGATCGCGGGCGCGAGAATCAGCGCGGCGAACGCGAGCAGGCTGAGCAGGCCGGCCCCGCCGAACAGAAACCACTCGGTACCGACGCGCGCGATCACGTCAGCCTCTGATTGTTTCGGAAGTGCGCGACGACGAGCGCGACGCCCGCGCAGAGCGCGAACCACGCCACCCCAAGCGCCCACCCCCCGTTGACGTCGCTGAGGTAGTGCACGCCGAGATACACCCTGCTCAGCCCGATCGCCCCGGCGAGCAGCGCCCCAGCCACCACGATCGCCGTCGCATTCGCGAGCCCCCTGCGCACCCGCACCACGAACGTGAGCGCCAGCCACGGATAGATCACCGAGTGCGCCGCGTGCCCGCTGGGGAACGCGTTCCCGTTCTCGCTGATCAGCGCATCCTCCGGACGCG
Organism: Solirubrobacterales bacterium; assembly: GCA_036564135.1. Classification (GTDB taxonomy): domain Bacteria; phylum Actinomycetota; class Thermoleophilia; order Solirubrobacterales; family 70-9; genus RSA11. The sequence goes on along the minus strand of DATCLC010000078.1, from coordinate 33,439 downwards.
GCCGCCCCAGAAAGTCCTTGAGCTCCCACACAGAGACGAACGTGAGCCCGACCGCAACCAGCGTCACGACCAACTCCGCCCACCGGCGCGTGAGCCCGAACACCACCGCCGCCGCGAGCGTCACGAGCAGCGTCACCGGGGCCGAGCCCAGCGCCGTAATCACCTTGCTCACGTCGGTGAGCCAGCCCGCGCGCAGATCGAGCGCAATGTCCTGCGCCGTCCGATCCCCGGCCGTCGGCCCCGGATCCCCATCCACGATCGACGCGTACCCCACGACGACGAACAGCGCCACGGCGAGCACCGCCATCGCCGTCGTGAACTCAAGCCCGAGCCCGCCCGGCGTCAACCGGTTCCACAGAAACCGCGCCTGCGGCTCCACCCTGCGCCCGAGCGCGACCAGCGGCCGCGTCGCCGCGTGCTCCTCCATCCACCGCACCGCGCGCTCCCGGTTGCGCTCCTCGCGCAGGAAGCGCACGGAGACAACCACGACGATGATCGTGACGACGACCGTGCCGAACAGGAACGTCCCGCGCCCCGCGATCTCCCCGGCGCGCTCCAAGCTGCCCGCGAGCACGTAGCCGAGCACCGAGAACGTCGCCGCCCACAGCCCCGTGCCGAGCACGCTGTAGGGCAGGAAGGCCGGGTAGCGCATCCCCGAGCTTCCCGCGATGAACGGCGCCAGCGCCCGCACCAGCCCGAGAAAGCGCCCGATGAGGATCGTCTTCCCCCCGTGCCGCTGGAAGTAGTCCTCCACCTGCGCGAACCGCTCGTGCGTGATCCGCACCCGCGGCCCGTGCCTGAGCACGAACCCACGCCCGAGCCTGCGCCCCACCCAGAAGCTCACCGAATCCCCGGCCCACGCCGCGAACCACACGATCGCGATCGTGAGCACCAGCGACGTCTCCCCCTGCCCGGCGATCGTCCCCGCCACGATCACCGCCGTCTCGCCCGGGAAGACGAGCCCAACGAACGCCCCCGTCTCCAGGAACGCGAGCACCCCGGCCAGCAGGTACGTCCACTTCCCGAGCCCCTGCGCGAGCTCCTGGAGGATGTGCTCGACGTCGATCTCCGGCAGCCGATCCCCGAACAACAGGTACGCGATCGCCACCACCGCGACCAGCAGGATCAGCGGGTGCGAAACCAGCTTGCGCAGGAACTTCACTCAGCCCCCTCCGGATAGCCGAGCCGCGCCGGCGCCGTGACGATCGCCCCCGCGTAACGCGGCGGCAGCGACCCCGCCGCGCGATCCGCGGCGACGATGTCCTCGAACAGCCCAACCGCGGTCGGCCCAGATCCCGCGACCATCGTCACGCGCGCCCCCACCTCATCGAGCGCGGCGAGCGCCTCAGCGATCTGGGGACGCAGCGACAGCGCGGCACGCTCCAAGTCGTTCACGAGGAGCTCCGCGTACTCGAGCGGCGAAGCCCCATCCGCCGCCGCCTCGCGCAGCTTCCGCTCCGCCTCCTCCAGCTCCTGCGCGGAGCGCGCCCTGCCGATCCGGTCGAACTCCGCGTACACCTCGCCCGCGCTCAATCCGAAGTCGAACGGGATGAGCACGATCCCGAACTCCCCCGGCGCCGGCAGCTCTTCGAAGCGCTCCCCCGCCCCGCTGACGAGCGAGAACCGCGGCCGGATCTGCGACGGCACGTCAGCCCCGATCCCCGCCGCGATCCCCTCGAGATCCTTCACCTGCCCGCGCGCCAGGCGCAGCACCGCCGCCGCATCGGCGCTCCCCCCGCCGAGTCCCGCGGCGATCGGGATGCGCTTCTCGATCTCGACCCTAAGCGGCGGCCCCGCCCAGCCCCGCGCGCGCAGCGCGTCGAGCGCGACCGCGGCGAGATTGGGCCCCTCGACGCCCGGGCAGATGACCTGGTCCGAATCCGCCGACGAGATCTCGACCCGGTCGGACAGGACGAGCGGGCAGAACAGCGAGCGCAGCTCGTGCAGCCCGTCGTCGCGCGCCTCCCCCACGTACAGCCCCAGATTGAGCTTCGCCGGCGCGCGCGTGACCATCTACACCCCCAGCTCCCCGGCGAGCGCCACGAACTGCGCCGGCGCGAGCTCCTCGGCGCGCACCCCGGTATCCAGCCCCATCGCGGCGAGCGCCGCCTGCACGCGCTCGCGCGACGCCACCCCGGCGTTCGCCACCGAGCGCGCCAGCGCCTTGCGCCGATGCGCGAACGCGGCGCGCACCAGCCGCGCCACCCCCTCACCCGGCCACGGGGCAGTGCGCTCCATCCGCACGAGCGCGGAGTGCACGCGCGGGCGCGGCTTGAACACCGCCGGATCCACCTTGCGCTCAAGCTCCACGACGCACGAGAGCTGCACCAGCACGCTGGGCGCACCGTACGTCTTCGAGCCGGGCCTGGCGCGCAGCCGGTCCGCGATCTCGAGCTGCACCATCACGAGCCAGCGCTCGAGCTCCGGCACCTCGGCGATCGTGCGCAGCAGCACCGGCGTCGCCACCGAGTACGGCAGGTTGGACACCATCGCCACCGGCGCGGGGTCGAGCCCCGCGAGGTCCACGCGCATCGCATCGCCCCAGACCAGCTCGATCTGCGGATGCTGGGCGGCGAGCCCCTCGAGCTGCGGGCGCAACCCCTCGTCGAGTTCAACCACCCACAGCTTGCGCACCCGCGGGGCGAGCTCCGCCGTCAGCACCCCCTCGCCCCCGCCGACCTCGAGCACCACGTCCTCCTCACCCACCCGCGCCGCGCGCACGATCGCTTCCAGCAGGTTGCGGTCGGCGAGGAAGTTCTGGCCGAGCCTCACCACTGAAACAGCGCCGCCGCGTTCGCCTCCACCGTCCGCTCAAGCTCCTCGTAGGGAACGCCGCGCTCCTCGGCGATCACCCGCGCCGTCTCCACGACGCGCGCCGGCTCGTTCGGCTTGCCGCGGTGCGACTGGGGCGAGAGATATGGACTGTCCGTCTCGACGAGCAAGAGCTCCGCGGGCACGGCGCGCGCCGCCTCGCGCAGATCCCCGGCGCTCGGGTAGGTCGCGTTGCCCGCGAACGAGCAGTACCAGCCGCGCCGCGCCGCATCGCGCGCCTGCTCCACCGTGCCCGAGAAGCAGTGCAGGATCACGCGCACCCCCTCGGCCTCGGCGGCGAGGATGCCGAGCGTCTCCCCCACGGCGTCGCGGTCGGGCCCCTGCCCTGAGCGCATGTGGATCACGAGCGGCTTGCCAACCGCGCGCGCGATCTCGATCTGCGCGCGGAACGCCCGGCGCTGGTCGTCGCGCGGCGCCCCATCGCGGAAGTAGTCGAGCCCGGTCTCCCCGACCGCCGCGACGGCGTCGTCGCGCGCCAGCTCGAGGATGTCCGCCGCCGCCGCGTCGTCGAACCCGCTCGCCCCGTTCGGGTGCCGGCCCACGCACGCGCGCACCCCATCGAACTCGCGCGCGTGCGCGATCGCCTCCCGATTCGAGCGCTCGTCGAGCCCCACGGTGAGGATCCGCGTCACGCCCGCCTCCCTCGCGCGCGCGACGATCGCGGCCGGCTCATCCTTGCAGCGGCCGATGTGTGCGTGGGTGTCGACCACGCGCGGCAGTGTAGGCGCGCGCCCCGGCGCACACCCCGTCGGTGATCGACTTTTCTCGTCTGGGAGACTAGAAACCTCGATCACGGAGCGGCCCACGCCCCGGTGATCGAGTTTCCTCGTCCATACGACAAGGAAAGTCGATCACGGCCTAGAGGTCCCGGCGGCGAAAGAGCGCGACGGCGAGCGCCAGCACCACGGCCGCGTAGAGCACCGCGTAGACGACGAGTCCCGGCCCCCGATCCTCCGCCCCGCCGAACGGCCCCAGCCTGATCACCACCTCGGTGAGCCCCGACGTGCTCTCCGTGAGCAGGTGAAGCCCGTACTGGTAGAGCGCCTCGAACGGAAGCGCGACGCTCGCCACCTCCGCGATCCGCTCGAGCGTCCCCGATCCAAGCGCCTCCCCGATCTGCCCCAGCAGCCCGCCCACGAGCCCAGCGCCGAACAGCATGAACACGCAGATCCCCTGCGCGGTCGCCGCGAGCTGCACCGAGGCGAGCACGGACAGCGCCGCGACCACGGCCACGCCGAGCGCCAGGGCGAGCCCGGACGCGAGCGGGTTCCCCGGCGACCAGTCGCCGAGCGCACTCGTCGCCAGCACAGCGAGCAGGTAGACCACGAGCACGTACGCGACGCCCGCCGCGGCCGCGCCGAGGTAGCGCGCGACGAGCATCGTCCCCCGCCCCACCGGGCGCACGACGAGCGGCTGCAGAAGCCCCGACTCCGCGTCCCCGCGCACGATCCCGTTCGTCAGGAACACGACCAGCACCGCGCCCAAGAACAGCACGGCGAACATCGCGAGCCCGAGCAGCGTCCCGCCCACGAGCGCGCGCTCCTCCACGAGCTCGGCGAACACGAGCCCCGAGCGCTCCACCTCCTGGAACGCGAAGTGCACACCGAGCGCGTACAGCGCCAGAAACGCGACGGTGAGCGCGAGCACGACCACGACGACCCGGCGGCGCAGGCTCTCCGCGAACGCGTAGCCCACGATCGTCCACGCGCCCCTCATCGCGGCTCCTCCCCCACGGCCTCCAGGTACGCGTCCTCGAGCGTGCTTTGCAGCGGGCGCACGGCGTACACCCGCTCGCCGCGCGCCACGGCCTCCTCGACGAGCCGCGGCACGTCCTCGCGGCCCGCGCCCTCGACCACGCGCACGCCGGCGTCCGTCTCGATCTCCACGCCCCGCGGCCGGGCGAGCTCGGCCGGCCGGCCGCGCGCGACGACCTCGCCCGCGAACAGGATCGCGACCGAGTCGCACACCCGCTCGACCTCGCCGAGCAGGTGCGAGCTGAGCAGCACCGCGATCCCGCGGCCCCGCACGTCCTCGAGCAGCTCGCGCACCACGCGCCGCCCGGCCGGGTCGAGCGCGCTCGTGGGCTCGTCGAGCAGGAGCAGGCGCGGGCTGCCGATCAGCGCCTGCGCGATCCCGAGGCGCTGTTGCATCCCCTTGGACATCTCCCCCACGCGTACCCGCGCCGCGTGCCCGAGCCCGACCAGCTCGAGCAGCTCGACGCGCTCGCGCGCCCCGCCGTCGGACCCCGCGAGCCGCTGGTGTAGGCGCAGCAGCTCATCGGCGCCCATCCACGCCGGGAAGCGGAAGAGCTCCGCCAGGTAGCCCACGGCGGCGCGCGCCCCGGCGCTTCCCGCCGGATGCCCAGCGACCTCGGCGCTCCCCGCGGTCGGGCGCACGAGCCCGGCGGCGATCTTCGCCAGCGTGCTCTTGCCCGCACCGTTCGGGCCGAGCAGCCCGACGACCTCCCCGGGCGCCACCTCGAGCGAGACGCCGCGCAACGCCTCGAGCCGGCCGTATCGCTTGCGGAGCTCTGTTACGCGGAATGCGGCCGGCACGGCCGCCCCAGGCTAGCCGCTCACCCCTCCTCGGGCGCGACGATCGGCTCGGGCATCTCGCTGCCCAGGACCCGCTTGCCGCCGAGCCGCACCTCGTACGCCCACGGCGGCGAAAGCACGGTGCTCACCGAATCGAGCTGCACGTACCAGGTGGGACCGTCCGCCGCCGCGACGAGCTCGAAGAACCGGATGTCGTCGAGCTCGAGCTGCGGCCGCTCGCGCTGAAGCACGCCCACCAGGCGCTGCAGCTCGTCCGGCGGGACCGCGCCCAAATCAAGCAGCCCCTCCTGCGGCGCCGCGGTCGCGACGGTCGCCACCCCGGGCTCCACGTGCAGCACCACGATGCCGGAGCCCGCGTACTCCTCCTCGAGCCGCTCCAGGGCCTCGGCGAACCGGTCGGGCGCGAACAGCGACTCGGGGTCCTCGGGCAGCACGTCGTCCCCGGCGTACGCCTCGGGCGTGGTCTCGCGCGGCGGCGGATCCGGCGTGATCGCCGCCATGATCGTGAACCCGCCGAAGACGCCGACGACGACCGCGAGCAGGTGCAGGAGCGCGGCGACCGGGGTCACTCGGCCATCACCTCCCGCTTGAGCCGCTCGAACTCGGCGTCGTCGATCGCGCCCGCCTCCCGCAGGCGCTGCAGGCGCTCGAGCTTCGCGAGCCGGTCACCGCCCCCCGCGAACGCGCCGGTGCCGGTGCCCTGCGCCGGACCAGCGCCCGTCGCTTCGCCCCGCCGGCGTGAGAGCTTCGCGACGAGATCGCCGAGGTCCGCGCCGGGCGGCGCGCCCCGGCGCCGCGCCCGCGCGCTGTGCAGGAGCGGCCACACGCCCAAGAGCCCCATCGGCAGGAACAGGAAGCCGACGATCAACCCGCCCTCCTTGCCGCCCGGCCCGGGATTCGCGTTCGGCCCCCAAACGCCCCAGAAGCAGGCGAAGGCGATCCCCAGGAACACGCCGACCCAGAGGATGCTGAGCCCGGAGACCGCGTCGCCCGCGCTGCTTCCACCCGGCGGCGCGCCCCGCGTCCCGTAGATCACGAGGCCGGCGAGCATCACGAAGACGCTGACCGGGATCGCCAGCGCCACGCGCTCGGTACCCGCCGGGCACTCCAGCGCGATCTCGTACGGACCGCCCTGCGCGCACGTGCCGACCTGCAGCAGCTGGTAGATGGCGTAGGAGATCGCCGTGATCCCCAGGACCAGGAGCCCCAGGCCGACCACCGTCCGGACCGCGTAGCGCATCTACCCCCCTCACCCCCGCGGTCCGCCGCCCTGCGCCGCCTAACTCGCCGCCGTCTCGAGCTTCGGGAAGAGCGCCTCGGTGCGCTCGGTGCGGGCGCCGCCCCCGCGCGAGCCGAACTCGGCGAGCGCCCGCCCCGGCTCCCCGAGCGCGTCGAGCAGCTTGTCCGCCGCGTTCGGGATGTACGGGTAGAGCGCGAGCGTGACCACGCGCAGGCCCTCGGCGAGGTTGTAGAGCACGGAGTCGAGCTCGGCCGCCTTGCCCTCGTCCTTCGCGAGGTCCCACGGGCGGCGCTCCTCGACGTACCGGTTCAGGCGCCGCACGCGGTCCCACGCCGCCCCGAGCGCCTGGCTGGGCTCGGCGCGGTCGATGAGCTCGCTGACCTCGGCGGCGAGCCCGCGCAGCCCGTCCTCGCCCTCGGCGAGCTGCGGATCGGGATCGGCGTCCGGCACCACCCCGTCGCGGTAGCGCGCGAGCATGGCGAGCGTGCGGCTCGCCAGGTTGCCGAAGTCGTTGGCGAGCTCGGTCTCGTAGCGCGCCTCGAAACCGGCGGCCGACACCGACCCGTCCTGGCCGAACGAGACCTCGCGCATGCAGTAGAAGCGCAGCGCGTCCGAGCCGAAGCGCTCGATCACCTCGAACGGGTCGAGCACGTTGCCGAGCGACTTGGACATCTTCTTCTCGCCCATCAGCAGGTAGCCGTGGATCACCATGCCCCGCGGCGGCTCGAGGCCGGCCGCGTGGCAGAGCGCCGGCCAGATCACCGCGTGGAACTTGAGGATGTCCTTGGCCAGCACGTGGAAGGCGTACGGCCAGTAGCGCTCGGTGAGGTCCTCGCCCTCGCGCGCGAACGAGAGCGCGGTCACGTAGTTGAGGAGCGCGTCGAACCACACGTACATCCGCTGGCTCGAGTCCCACGGCAGCGGCATGCCCCACTTGAGCTTGGCCCGCGAAAGGGAGACGTCCTGCAGGCCGCCCTCGATGAACGAGACCGCCTCGTTGCGCCGGAACTCGGGCACCACGAAGTCAGGCCGCTCCGCGTAGAGCCGCTTGAGGTAGTCCTCGAACGCCGAGAGGCGGAAGAACCAGTTCTCCTCCTGCTCGCGTTCGAGTGGGATCTCGTGGATCGGGCACGTGTTGCCCGGGCCCAGCTCACGCTCGGTCTTGAAGTCCGCGCAGCGCGGGCAGTACCAGCCCTCGTACATGCCGCGGTAGACGTGCCCGTTGTCGTAGACGCGCTGCATGATCTCCGCCACCCGCTCGGTGTGCCGGGGGTCGGAGGTGCGGATGAAGAAGTCGTTGGTCGCCCCGACCGCGCGCGCCATCTCCTGGAAGCGCGGGGCGTTGCGGTCGGCGAGCTCCTGCGGGGTGATGCCCTCCCGCTCCGCGGCGAGCTCGACCGGCTCGCCGTGCTCGTCCGTCCCCGTCAGGAAGAAGACGTCCTCGCCGCGCTGCCGCATGTGCCGGGCGAACACGTCGGCGGCGATCGTCGAGTACGCGTGCCCCAGGTGCGGCTCCGCGTTGACGTAGAAGATCGGTGTCGTTACGTAGAAACCCACGCGACGCCGGAGCATAGACGCGCGCGGCGCCGAGCACGAGGAAATCGCTTCTCAGTCGCGCGTCAGCTTGCGCAGGCCGCGCTTCGCCGCCGCCCGGCACTCGGGCAGAAACGGCGCGATCCCCTGCACCCCGACCTCGCCGTTCGGGGCCGTGACCACGAACTTGCGGTCCCTGCCGTCCAGGGCCGTCTGGACCTCGCTCGGTCCGTTGAGCAGCTTCGACCTGACCTCGCAGAACGGGTCGCCGCCGATCGCGTACCCGCGCTCGGTCTCGCTGAGATCGAGCGCCTCGATGATCGCGGCGTTGCGGTAGCGCACCTCCTCGCCGCCCCCGCCGCCGCAGGCGGCGATCGGGGCTCCCCCGGCGAGAAGCGCGGCGATAAGGACGAGCACCGGCCTCATTTCGGGCGCCCACCCTGCCGCGCGCTCAGCGGAAACGCGCCCGGGCACGAGAGAGGGCGGCCCGCGGGCCGCCCTCTTCGTGTCCTTGCTCCGTGTGGAGCTAAGCGCTCAAGCGACGCCTACTTCCTCTTCTTCTTGACGGTGCACTTCTGCTTCGACGTCACCGACTCGCTGGAGCCGTCCCCGTAGGTGACGGTGCGCTTGAACTTGATCTGCTTCTGCTTGCAGCGGGCCATCGCGATGCCGGTCTTCTTCCCGATCTTGGCCTGGAAGAGCGTGATCAGAAGCCCGCCGGTGTCCGGCGCGTTGGGCACGCTGAGCGCCTGCCCGTAGCCCTTCGTCTTCGCCTTCACGATCCGGGCGGGGATGATGGGCGCAACGCCGAGCGGCTGGCTGTACGCGTGCAGGCGGAGCCTGCCCTTCTGCGGCCCGTTGAGGACGGTGACGTCGAGCTGGCCGATGACACCTGCCGGCGGCCCGGCGCTGACCTCGGCCTTGCCGGTGCCGATCACGGACTTCTTTGGACAGCGCTGCAGAACTTCGCTCGTCGGGGTGCCCTCCGAAATGTTGGCCTTGCAGCGCGGCCTCTTGTTGAGGTTGATCTTGACGTTCTTCGAGACCTCGATGAACTCGCTCTCAGGGAGCTCAGACAGGCCGGGCATGAACCAGTCGTCGCTGTTGCGCACGCCCAAGGTGAGGTTGACCGGCTTGAACTTCTTCTTGTCGAGCTTGGCCGGGTTGACCTTGCCGATCACCCGGGCGTCGTTGTCGTCGGCGACGGTCGCGAACGCCATACCGGCGACGCCCACGGCCAGCATGACGCCAAGCGCCACGGCCTTGCGTGACTTGCTAAACAAATCCTTCCTCCTTGAAGGTCCGACGCGCGCCCTTCCTCGCACGCGCCCTGGCTAGAAACACGTAGGTTGGGTCATTCTTTCCCGCCTGCCAAGGGTAGAAACCCGCGTTCGTAGCGGAAGTTTCAGGGCACCGGCAGCGGGAAACTACGGATTCGGCAGGTCGCGCACGTGCAGGTACCGGCTCGTCTCCGGCGCGCCGATCGAACGGACGGCCGCTTGCGCGTCACACGGCGGCGAGGCGATCCCGGCCGTACCGAGCTGGTCGTTGAACGCGTAGAGGTTCAGCCGGTCGAAGAACGTCTGCGCCTCCTCGTCGCTCGCGGGATCGGCGAGGCGCTCACGGAAGAGCGGGCTCGCCGCCGTCCCCGGCAGCACCGTCGCGTCGATCCCCGCGGCGCAGTGCCGGGTCTCGAAGGAGCGCAGGGCGGAGCGCAGGTTGCGGAACCCGCCGGGCCTCAGGTAGGGGTTCGTGCGCGTGATCCTCAGGCGCTGCGGGTAGGCCGCGACCGCCTCCGGGGTGAGCGGCGCGAGCGTGCGCACGTGGCGCGTGTCGCCGCCTCGTAGGTCGAAGAGCACGCCGTTGCTGGCCGCCGCGAGGTTGGCCAGGCTGGTCGCCTCGCGGCGGTAGCGGCGTACGGTCTCGAGGACCGCGTTCACCGGACCGAGCCAGCCGTCGAGCCGGCCCAGTAGCGGCGGCAGATCGCGGTCGAGCAGGGCGCGCAGCGCGCGCGAGCCGCGCGGGGCAACCGCCGTCAGAGCCGGCAGGGCAATGAAGAAGGCACGCAGCTCCGGCGACGAGGCGGCGAGCTGCGCCGCGGTGGGGCCGAGCTCGCGAGCGGCCGGGCGCAGCGCGGTGACGACCGGGTCGGTGTCGCGCGCGAACCGCTCGAGGCGCTCGAGCGTGGTCCGCGACTCGCGCAGGAACGTGGGCAGCACGGTGAACGCGTCGGCGAGCTCCTCGTTGCGGCGCGCCGTGGTCGCGAACACGGTGTCGGCGTTGCGGATCAGCCCGCGGAGCTGTCCCTGGCGCTCGGCGAGCGCCGCGAAGACCTCGCCCGCCTGGCTGACGAACCGGCTGACGGCAACCTCCTGGCTGTCCAGCAGCCTCAGGGCGCGCTCGGCCTCGTCGGCGAACGGCGCCAGGCTCGCGATCGCGATCGAGAGGTCCTCCCCGCGTCCCTTGGTCGCCGCCGCCGAGCCCTGCATCCAGGCGCGGAAGGCGTTTCGCGTGCGCTCGTCGAAGGCGCGGAAGACCTCGTCGAGCTGGACCGCATCGGAGACTTGCCCCACCGGCAGACGCGCCCCCTCGGGCAACTCTCCCGACGATGGCGAGCCCGGCGTGAGCTCCACGTAGGTCTCGCCGAGCAGCGTCTTCTGCCGGAGGATCGCGCGCGTGTCGCGCGGGAGCGGCGCGTAGCGCGAGTCGAGCTCGATCTCGGCGAGCGCCCTGCCGTCCTCGCTGCCCTCCACGTTCGTGACCTTCCCCACGGAGACCCCGGAGATGCGCACGTCGGCGGCCTCGGCGAGCTGCGCCGCCTCGGTGAACGGGACCTCGATTCGGTAGCCCTGCGCTTTCAGCGGCACAGGCCCGCCGAACGCCGTCCACAGAAACAGCGCCAGGCCGAAGCACGAGACGGCGAAACCGATCGCGACCAGGATGCGGGTGACTGTCGGCGTGCGCGTCTCCATCAGGGCAGCGGGGTCAGAGGGCAGATCTCGGCGGACGTCGGAGCGTTGGTGAGCCGCTGCAGCGTCCAGATCACCGGCCGCGCCAGGGCGAGCTCCTCGGCGCGCCGCGCGGTCTGGCACGACAGCAGCACGATGCCTCGCGGCAGGGGCCCGTGCGCGTCCTGGAGGAACGCGGCGTTGTTCGCGTTGTGGTTGAGCCAGGCCGTCCAGAACAGGTAGCCCTCCTCGGGCCCGGGCGGGTTGTAGGCCCACGCGTTGAAGAGCCGGTTGAGGTCGGTGAACGTCCCGGCGGTCGACGAGACCGTGCGGGCGAGCGGGTCGGATGCCTGCGCGATGTGGCGCAGCGGCCGGCGCGTGGTCCGGGCGAACGGCCTGATCTGATCGCGGATCGGCGCGAGCGTGCGCCGGACGAGCCGCCGCGCGGCCCGCTGCCCGGGGGCGAAAGCGCGCGCGGCCGGGATCAGCGCCTCCGAGGAGGGCCCGAGCACCTCGGCGAGCCGCCGGCCACTCGCGAGCGCGGTCCGCGTCTCCTCCAGTGTCGGCGGCAACTCGCGGAGCATCTCCCGCAGGCTGGCCTCCTGCTCGGCGAAAGCCCCGAACACCTCGTTCTGCGAGCTCACGAACTCCGCCAGCCGAGTGTCGTCCCGGGCCAGGGCCTGGGCGAGCTCCGCGAGGCTCGAGATCGCGCGCCTGATGTTCTGGCGGCGCTTGGCGAGCAGCGAGTTGATGCGCGCCAGGTCGCGGCCCAGCGGCTCGAAGCGGCGCAGGCCCGCCGAGAGCTGCCGGCCCCGCCCGCCGAGGCCCTCGGCGCCGCCCTGGATGAGGAGCTGCAGGTACTCGCGTGTGTCGCGGTCGAGCGAGGCGAGGATCTCGTCCGGGGTGACGTTCGGGTTGGTCTGCGCGGTGGGGATCACCTGCCCCTCCTCGACCGGCGCGCCCGCCTCGCCCGGGTCGAGCTCGACCGTCATGTCCTGCAGGCCGGTGCGCGGCCGCAGGAGCACGGTCGCGTCGGTGCGGATCAGCTCGTGGTAGGGCTCGTTGATCCCCAGCGTGACGACCGCGCGCCCGTCCTCGAGCTCGACCTCGCGGATGTCGCCGACCTCTACCCCCGCGATGTTCACCGTCTGGCCCTGGCCGGGCGTGACCGCCTGCGCCGTGTCGAGCTCGACCTTGAGCTCGAACTGGTCGTCACCCAAAAACGGGATCCACGACGGGTAGGGCTGGCGCTGCTGCGCGAGGATCACGCCGGTCACGACGAGGCCGATCGCGATCAGCGCGACGACCGCGACGAAATCGCGGAGGTGCGCTTTGACCGCGCGCTTCACGGCGCCGCCTCCAGGTCCGGGGGGCCCGCGGCCGACGCCGGGCCGTTGATGCTCGGCGGGTCGTTGCGGTGGCAGGGCACGTCCATGCGCACCGGCGGCGGCGCGTCGGGAAGGACCGGCTGGATCCCGGCGGGCGCCTCGATCGCGGTGCCGAAGTTGCGGGTGTTCTCGAAGCCGCCGCCCGTGTTGTCGTTGAACAAAAGCTGCGGGCCGCCGCCGGGCTGGAGCCGCAGGTAGGAACCGTTGCCGTCGAACGGCTGGGCCGCACCCGCGAGCTGCACGACGCTGTAGAAGAGCTCCTGGAAGTTCGGCTGCCCGGTGTTCCAGCCGCCTGCGTCGGTGGTGATCGCGGTATCCGCTGCCGGGATCAGGTTCTGCGTGGTGCAGAGCCCGGCGAGACGCATCTGCGGGAACAGCCGGCGCGCGCCCGCCGCCGTGCGCGCGAGGCCGGGTGCAGCGCGGCGCACGAGGCGCGCGGTCGCACCGAGCTCGCGGTCGCCGAGCAACAGGTCCGCCTGCCTGAGCCACGGCTCGAACGCCCTGATCGTCGCCGGCAGCTCCTGGATCCCGGGGCGGGCCTCGACGGCAAGGGCGCGCAGCGGCGGTAGGGCGTCGCTCAGCGAGCGCAGCGAGCCGCGCGCCTCGGTGAGCGTGGGACCGAGCAGCTCGATCGAGCGCCCGAGGTTGGTGGCCTCGGCCGCGAACGCTCCCGCGGTCACGTTCAGGTTCGAGACCAGGTCGGCGAGCTCGCCCTCGCGGTCGTCGAGCTTCGCGAACACGCCGCCCGCGTTGCGGATCAGGCGGGTCAGGTCGCCAGGATGCTCTCCGCGCAGCGCGTCGGCGACGATCGCCGTGTCGCGCCCGGCGGGCCCCCCGTAGCGGAAGGCGTCGTTCAGCGACTGCGCTGCCGTCTCGCCGCGCACGTCCGGGTCCTGCGTCGCGTCGTCGGCCGCGGTCGGTTCGTAGGTGAGCGCGGTGCCGAAGCCCTCGAGCAGCCGCTGCAGCCCGCGTCGGCTCGGCTCGTCGAGCGCGGCGAGCACCTCGTCGAGTTGCACCGCGGTGGACGTCTGGGTCGCTGGGATCACGTCCCCCGACTCGAGCTCGGGCGCGTTCGCGCTGCCCGGCCGCAGATCGAGGAAGAAGTTGCCCTCGAGGAACAGCCGGGGCCGGATCTCCACCTCCGCGTCGGCGCGCACGGGTCGCCCCTCCTCCGACACCGTGAACGTGACCTTCGCGAGCTCGCCGTCGAGCTCGACTTCGGTCACCTCGCCGACGTTCACGCCGGCGATCCGCACGGGCGCCGACTCGCGCAACGTCGCTGCGTTCTCGAAGGTCGCCCGCAGCTCGTACCCCTCGTCCGCCCAGGGCAGCTCCTTCGCGAAGGCGAGATAGGCGCCGATGACCGCGAGGACGACCACGAGCGCGCCGAGCCACGCCGGGTGCGGGCCGCGGTAGCGCCGCCCCCACACGAGCGGGTTGCCCGCCGGCTCGCCGCGCACCGGCCCCGCCTTACCCCTGCGCCTCAACCAGCTCATCGCTGACCCCTCCTGATCTGCGAGCGCAGCTGGCCCCTGGTGACGATGCCCTGGTTGCCCGGGACGTTGCCGATCACCTGACGGCCGACCAGATAGGGCTCGTTGCCCGCCTCACACTCAGTCGGGCTCTGGCTGGGCGCGGCGGTGTTCGGGTACGGGTTGTAGTGCAGGAAGTTCTCGCTGTCGCCTCCGCCGTTGGCCGGCGCGGCGGCGAACGAGCCCTCGTTGTTGGGGCCCTCGGGCGGCTCCATGACGGTGAAGCGCTGCCAGCGGCCCCCGTCCGCGCCTAGGCTGGTCGCGCTGGCCAGGTTCTCGAAGAGGATCGTCCAGTAGTTGCAGACCGTCTGCGAGGGACCGATGAAACGGATCGTCGGCCGCAGGATCCCCATGGTCTGCTCCAGGCGGCCCAGGCCACCCCGGGCGGTGGCGTTGTCGTTGAAGCGCTGGAGCGCGCGAGCGGTGGGCGCGAGCTGGCGGTTGAGGCGTGGCGCCCGGCGCAACGCCGGCGCGCCGGCCTCCAGGGCGTCGGCGAGCGGCGGCGCGGCGACGGCGAGCTGGCGCACGCCCGGGCGCAGCTCGGCGAAGAGCCCGGCGCTGTTGGCGAGGAACGGCCGGATCACCGGGAGGGTCGAGCTCGCGGTGGTGAACGTCGGCGGAGTCTCGACGATCGTCTCCTGCACGAAGGGAGCCACGCGGGCGAGCGCGGTGAACGTGGTGTCGAGGCTCGCGAACATGCGCGCCTGCTCCTCGGCGACCGGGGCCACCTCCGCGGCCGCCGCCGACGCGCCCCGCACGAAGCCGGCGAGGTCGGTGCGCGGCGCGGCGAGGTTGCGCATTACGGGCTCGAGCTTGCGCAGCGCCCCCGGGAGCTCGCCGAGCGCCATATTGAGGTCGATTCCCCGTCCCGCGAGCGCGTTCCCGAACTCGACGAGGTTTGCCTGCATCGCGTCGCGCGTCGGTTCGTCGAACGTGTCGAGCACGTCGTCGATGTCGACCGGCTCGGGCCGCGCGGCGGCCAGGGGCACGACCGAGCCGGGCTCATACCCCTCGTCCGAGTCCCCGCGGACCAGCTCCAGGTACTTGAGGCCGAGCGCGGAGCGCGCCCTCACGACGACCGTGGAGTCCACGGGCAGGGGCTCGACTTCGGGGTCGAGCTTGAGGTCGGCGACCGCGCGCGCCTCGCCGGTCTCCGGGTCCGACGCGGGCCGGATGGACGTGACCAGGCCGACCCGCACACCTCCGATCCTGACCTCGTTGCCGGGGACGAGCGTCTCCGCGTTCGGCAGCTGCACCGAGATGTTGTAGGTGGGCACGAACGGCAGCCCGGAGTTGGCGTTGTAGGCGAGGAACACCGCGACGATCGCGACCAGCACCGTCACGGCGCCGAGCATCGTGGGGCTCTGCGCGAGCGTCGCGCGCACGCTCCGCCGCCGCCTCATCCTCGGCCTCCCCGCTGTCGCTGGCGCGGCCCGATGACGAAGTTGAACAGGTCGCGCATCGCCCGCGCCGACGCCGCGGGCCTGCGGCCCGTGTCGCCCGCGCGCCCGGACGGCTCGTCGAGATCGAGGGGCGGAGGCGCGGACTCGGCGAGCGCGCGCGCGGCCGCCCGCGCGCCGACCCTGCCGCTGAACCGCGCGCTGCAGCCACCCTGTGGCCGCGACGTGTAGTCGAAGCAGATGTTCACCGGGATCAGCGCCCGGGCGAAGTGGCCGAACGAGTCGAACCCGTTGACCGTGCCGCCGAGCCCGAAGATCGTCCGCAACAGACCCTCATAGCCGCCGGTGCGGCGCAGCGTCGAGAGCACCAGGCGAAGCTCGCGGGTCGCCGGGACGCTCCCTTCCGCCAGATCGCGGGTCTGCCGCAGCACGGGATCGGACGCGACGAGCGGCGGGCCCGCCTCCTCGGCCGCGGTGCCCAGGGTCGTCAAGGCGCGCGTGCCTGCGGTCGCGAACGGCTCGAGCGCCTCCGCGGCGCGCGTGAGCGCCGGCGCGGCCCCGCCCAGATCACCGAAGACCGGCGTCGCCTGATCGCTGAACGCGCTGAGCTCGGCCATCGTGGATCGCAGCTCGCGCAGGAAACCGGGGAAGCGCGCGAAGGTCTCCTCGAGCTCGGCGCGCCGGGCGGCGGTCGCCTCGCCGACCGTGGTCGCCTCGTTGACGAACGACGCCACGCGCTCGCGCTCGCGCGCCAGGGCGCCCATGATCGCGTCGGAATCGCTCGCCAGCCTGGCCAGCGAGCGGTTCTGCCGAGCCAGGATCGCGAGCACGCGGTTCGTCTCGCGCAGCGCCGGGTTCGAGCGCTCGACGATCTCCGCGAGCTCCTCCCCGCGCGCGGCCAGGCCCGCCCCCAGGTCGTTGAGGATCAGGCGGAAGCGCTCCGGGTACGGCTCGCGCATGATGTTGTTGACGAGGTCGAGATCGACCGTCTTGCCGTTGCGCTCGAGCGGGAGGAGGCGCTGTCCCGCGCCGCGCTGCCCCTCGGGGATCTCCGCGAGCTCCGGCGGTGGCTCGCTGCCGGCGGCGCGCGGCTCGGTGAGCCGGCACTCGACGAACTTCTCGCCGAGGAGGGACTGGGGGTGGATCGTGCACGATGCGTCCTCGCGGAAGTCCTGAAACGCCGGGTCCTCGATGCGCATCACGACGACCGCCTTGCCGGGCTCCGGGCTGCCGTCCTCGCGCGCCGGCTCGCCCGGGAAGGTCACGTCCAGGTCGACGACCTCGCCGACCCTGGCGCCCGCGACCCTGACCTCCATGCCCTCGGCTAGGAACGCGGCGTTGTCGAAGACCGCGCGCACCTCATAGGCCTCGCCTTCCTCGTTCGCGCCGGTCGCGACCACAAGGAACGCGACCGCGGCGGCACAGGCGAGCAGGATGCCGAGCAGCCGTCTCATGGCCCCGGTGGCACCTCCCCCGGATCGCACTCCCCGGTGAGCTCGCCGTCCGCGAGGAACGGGTGATCGGTGGGCGCGGGCCAGCCCGGGTTGGCCTGCGTCGCCCCGCCCGGGCAGCGCGTGAACGGCCCCAGGCCGAGCGCCGGATAGGCGTCGTAGACGTCGGCGAGCCCGATCGGGTTCAGGTTCTCGGTCGCCGCGTCGTAGGCGAACAGGTTCGAACCTGCGGGCTGAGCGCGGAGGTAATGGCCGTTGAAGTCGTATCCGCCCGCACCCGCGCCGAGCTTGCCGATGAGCGCCATCAGGTCCGGCGCGTAGGGACGCGCGAACTCGAACACGTGCTGGGAGTCGTCGAGCGCCGCGATCACGCGCGGCACCGCGCGGCGCGCGGCGCGGCGGGCCGCGGGGAGCTGCCGCAGGGCGTCGGTGAGGTCGTTGCGCTTCCCCTCGCGCCCGATCGCGAGGCGCAGGTTGCGTAACACCGGCACGGCCTTGCGCGCGACCGGCCGCAGGTCGCGCAGGAAGCCCGGCAGCTCGGGCGCTGCGCGCCCGAGGTCGGCGACCAGCGGGTCGAGGTCGTCGAGGGCCGCGCGCAGGTTCACGAACGTGGTGTTCGCCTGGCGGAGCGCGGGCGGCAGCGCCTGCAGGGCCAGATCGAAGCCCTCGTTCTCCGCGGCGATCGCGCCGAGCGCCTCGTTGGCGTTCTGGGTGAGCTCGGCCAGGTCCTCGCGCCGCTCGGCGAGCGCGCCGAAGACGCGGCCACCGGCGACGAAGAAGCGGCTGAGCGACGCCTGATCGCGGTTGAGCTCGCTGAGCAGGCGCTCGCCGGCCTGCAGGCTGGGCGCGAAGAACTTATAGGCGCGCCGCGCCTGGCGCTCGTTGCCGCCGTAGACGACGGCCTGCCCCTGGATCACGTCCTGAAGCGCCTCGCGGGTGCGCTCGTCGAACGTATTGAAGAGCTGATCGAGGTCGAC
Source organism: Solirubrobacterales bacterium (assembly GCA_036564135.1). GTDB lineage: Bacteria > Actinomycetota > Thermoleophilia > Solirubrobacterales > 70-9 > RSA11. Next base: position 15,583 of record DATCLC010000078.1, on the reverse strand, counting down.
CGGCGCGGTCGTCGCGTCGATCGAGAGCAGCTCGTCCTCGGGCAGCTCGGGCGCGTTGTCGGGCCCGAGGTGGAGCGCGATGTAGCGGTTGGCGATCCCCGAGAGCGAGCTCAGGCGGATCTGCGCGGTGGTGCCCTCGCGCAGCGGGCGATCGACCGTGATCTGCACCTCGGCCTGCCCGTCCTCGGTGAGCTCGATGTCGTCGACGGTCCCGATCGGCCGCCCGGCGATCATCACCTGGTTGCCCTCGACGAGCTGGCCGCCGGTCTGGAAGCGCAGCTTGTAGGTGTGGCCGGAGCCCTCGCCGCCGCCCAGCGCGATCGCCGTGAGCGCGGCGACGAGCGCCAGGGCGCAGGCCACGAGCACCCGCGCCACGGCTGACCCGCGCGAAGGTTGGCTCTTGGGGGCCGAGACGCTCACCGCTGGCCCTTACCCGCCGCGACCTGCGCGCCAACGGGCGCATACCCCGCGACGTCGGCGCGCGGCCCAAGGATGGGAGCGTCTCCGCTCACCACTCCCTCTCACCTGTCGGGGCGCCGCTCCCCCGTTGCACACGGCCGAGCTTCCTGCTCACAGCGTCGGGAGGCTTCCCTTCCTTCCCGGCCGGGCGACCACGCTGGTCCCGCCCCGGCATCAGTTCTCCTCGGCTAGATCGTATCCGTTGGCCCGGTCCGCCTCTTTCGGGTTTCTACTGATACGCGGGCGGCCTCCCGCGCACGCCGCGGGCCCGCCTACTCGCGCGGATCGCGCCCGGTGAGCGCCCGGTACAGGTCGTTCGGGCGCGTGCCCGTGAGCGCCGCGACGACGCTCGCGGCCGCGCGCGGGCGCGCCCCGGATTGGACGAGCCGGCGCAGCGCGTCGACGGCGAAGGCGATGTCGGGCGAGCCGGCACGCTCCGAGCTCGCCCCGATCACGACCACGATCTCGCCCTTCACGTCCGCGCGGAAGCGCCGCGCGAGCTCGCCGAGCGTGCCGCGGGCGACCTCCTCGTGGAGCTTGGTGAGCTCGCGACAGACGGCGGCGGGCCGGTCGGGGGCGAGCGCCGCGAGCGCCGCGAGCGAATCGGGCAGGCGGCGCGGCGACTCAAAGGCGACCACGGTCTCGGTGGAGCTCAGCACCCGCTCGAGCTCGCCCGCCCGGCGCGGCAAGAACCCCTCGAAGCGCCAGCGATCCGCGGGCAGGCCCGATGCGACGAGCGCGGTGATCACGGCGCTCGGCCCGGGCAGGACCTCGATGTCGAGGCCCCTGTCGATGCAGGTCTGGATCAGGCGGTAACCGGGATCGGAAATCACCGGCGTGCCCGCGTCGCTGACCAGGACCACCTTCGCGCCGCGCTCGATCGCCTGGGCGAGCTGGCGGGCGCGCTCGGCCTCGTTCCCCTCGTGGTAGGAGACGAGGCGCGGGCGGGGCAGGTCGAGCCGCTCGAACAGGCGGCCGGTGTGTCGCGTGTCCTCGCACGCGACCAGGTCGGCCTCGGCGAGCGCCTGCTCGGCGCGTGGGCTGAGGTCGCCGAGGTTTCCGATCGGGGTTGGGCAGACCGTCAGCCGGCCCGCCATCAGCCGCTCTCCGCCAGCTCGTCGAGAGCCATCGTCGCCGCCCCGATCATCCCCGCCTCCGGACCGAGCTCGGCGGGCACCACCGGCGTCTCGTTCATCGGGGTGAGCGCCCGGCGCCGAAGCTCCGCCCGCGCCGGCTCGAGCAGCAGATCGCCCGCGGCCATGACCCCGCCGCCGATCACGAAGGCGTCGGGCTCGAACACGTTCGCGAGGCTCGAGAGGGCGACGCCCAGCCGCGTGCCGATCAGATTGAACACGTCGCGCGCCACCTGGTCACCCGCCAGCGCCGCCTCGGTGACCACGCTGCCCTTGATCTCCTCTCCCGCCGCGAGCCGGCGGCCGAGCTCCGAGTCGGGGTGGGCCTCGGCGGCCGCGCGCCCCTCGCGCCCGAGCGCGGTGCCCGAGGCGAGCGCCTCGACGCAGCCGCGGTTGGGGCAGGAGCCCTGGCAGGGCGGGCCGTCCATGTCGATCACCACGTGCCCGAGCTCGGCGCCGGCGCCCGTCGAGCCGCGGTAGACGCGCCCGCCCAGGACGAGGCCGCCGCCGATGCCGGTGCCGATCGTGAGCAGCACGACGTTGGTCGTGCCCTGCGCGGCGCCGAACCGGTGCTCGGCCAGCGCGGCGACGTTGCCGTCGTTGTCGACGAAGACCGGCAGCCCGACTCGCTCCGCGATCAGGTCGCGGATCGGGACGTTCTCGATCGGCAGGTTGACGGCGCCGATCGCGAGCCCGCGCTCCCGATCGATCCGGCAGGGGATCCCGAGCCCGACGGCGCCGGCCTCAGGGTGGGCCTCGCGCGCCTTGATCAGGCCCTCGGCGAGCTCGGCGAGGAGCTCGTCGGTCCCGAGCCCGACGCTCGCGCGCCGGTCGCGGTGCAGCACGTTGCGCTCGGCGTCGACGACGCCGATCAGCATCTTCGTGCCGCCGAGATCGACGCCGATCGCTTTCGGCGGCTGCTGGGCAGGGTCGGAACTCATGAGCGAGTATTTGTATTCGATGAGTCCGAGCGACGAGGGGGCCCCGCCCGAGCGCCCCGACTACAAGGTTTATCGCTCGCGGCGCGGTTTCCGCTTGAACAAGCCGGATCTGAGCGCGCTGCGGGACCGCGCTCGCCGCGATCGCGGCGAGCGCGAGCGCGAGCCGCGGCTCGAGGGGTTCGAGCCCGAGCGCCGGCGCGGCGTGGGCTGGTGGCTGCGGCGGATCGGCCTCGTCGCGCTCGGCTGGCTTTTGCTCAGCGTGCTCGCGTTCGCGATCTCCGCGCAGATCCAGAAGTCGAAGCTCGCCGACACGGGTGACACGCTCGGCGGCAACCCGCTGCTCGCCGCGTTCCCGCAGAACATCCTCATCCTCGGCACCGACGTGCGCTCGTCCGAGTTCGCCTCATCGGAGGCGCAGGACGAGGAGTGCGTCGACGCCGCCGCGCGCGGGGAGCAGGCGCCCAGCGGGTGCGAGCCGGCGCGCGCGGACACGATCATGATCCTCCGCGCCGGCGGCGGCGCGTTCGAGCGCCTCTCGATCCCGCGCGATACATGGGCGGAGATCCCCGGCGTCGGCAACGCGAAGATCAACGCGGCGTTCGCGAACGGCGGCGCAGAGCTGCAGGTGCGCGCCGTCGAGCACCTGCTCGGCATCGAGATCAACCACGTGGCGATCGTCGACTTCGGCGGGTTTCAGGACTTCATCGACGCGATCGGCGGCGTGAAGGTGAAGCTCCCGATGAAGGTGTGCTCGAGCATCTCCGGCGGCACCTACAACGTGCGCCTCACCGCGGGCGAGCACACGCTGAACGGCGAGAAGGCGCTGGCGCTCGCGCGGACCCGCCAGCAGAACGGGTTCGTCGACTCCGACGGCGACGGCGTGCCGGACGCCGACCAGCCGAAGGCCTGCCAGGACCCGCCGCCGATCGACGACCTCGACCGCACCCGCTTCCAGCAGCTCATCCTGCAGGGCGTCAAGGACCGGCTCACCGACCCATGGCGGATCCCGCGGAACTTCCTGTTCGGCCCCTGGATCGGCTGGAACGCGCCGAAGGCGTTCGTCAGCGACATGGGCGCGCTGACGCTGCCCCAGCTCGCGTTCGCGGCGGTGATCGGGGGCGGCAGCAAGACGACCGTGCTGCGGCCGAGCGGGCCCGGGCCCGAGGGCAGCCTGTTCGTCCCCCAGGAGAACTGCGCGCGGGCGGTACGCAGGCTCACCGGGGACGCCCCGGACGAGCCGCCGGCGTGCAGCCCCGCCGGCTAGGCGCTCACGCGCGAGCGCTCAGTCCGAGCTCGAGCTCGAGGAGCTCGAGTCCGACGACGACGACGAGCTCGAGCTCTCGCTCTTGGCCCCCGTCTCCGCGGGTGCCTTCTTGCTCTTCGAGCCGTAGTCGGTCGTGTAGAAGCCGGTGCCCTTGAAGTGGACCGCCGGTGGGCTGAGCACGCGCTCGGCCGAGGCCTGGCACTCAACGCACTTGGTGAGCGGGTCCTCGGACATGCTCTGGAACACCTCGAAGGTGTGTCCGTTGGTGCACCGGTATTCGTAGATCGGCATGTTGGCGGAGCATTATCGCAGCCCGCCCGGCACAGCCCCGCGCCGCCCGGCCGAGCGCGCGATTTCGTTGCCGTGAGCAACGCTTCCGCACGCTCGGCGCGGATGGGTGGTCCGCGAGACCCCGCCCCACGCCGCAACGTCGCTAGCCTGCTCGGGTCATGACCGACGAGACCGCGACCAAGCCCGAGGTGACCATGGAGGAGATCGTGGCGCTGTGCAAGCGCCGCGGGTTCGTCTTCCAGTCGTCGGAGATCTACGGGGGCCTGGGCTCGACCTACGACTACGGCCACTACGGCGTGCTGCTCAAGCAGAACGTCAAGAACGAGTGGTGGCGGGCGATGCTCCAGGACCGCGACGACATCGTCGCGATCGACTCGGCGATCCTCCAGCACCCCCGGGTTTGGGAGGCGTCGGGACACCTCGAGGGCTTCACCGACCCGCTGGTGCAGTGCCTCGGCAAGTGCAAGAAGCGCTGGCGCGAGGACCACGTGCGGGAGGCGCAGCTGGGCGCGGCGGACGCGGAGGGCGAGATCACCTGCCCCGAGTGCGGCGGCGAGCTCACGGAGCCGCGCCAGTTCAACCTGATGTTCAAGACCCACATGGGCCCCGTCGAGGACGCCGGGTCCGTCGTCTATTTGCGCCCCGAGACCGCGCAGGGCATCTTCATCAACTTCAAGAACTTCCTGCAGTTCTCGCGCCGCAAGCCGCCGTTCGGGATCGCCCAGGTCGGCAAGAGCTTCCGCAACGAGATCACGCCGGGCAACTTCATCTTCCGCACCCGCGAGTTCGAGCAAATGGAGATGGAGTTCTTCGTGCCCCCCGCGGAGGCGGAGAGGTGGCACCAGCACTGGATGGCCGAGCGCATGCGCTGGTACACGGAGCTGGGCATCCGCCCCTCGCACCTGCGCCTGCGCGCGCATGGCCCCGACGAGCTCTCGCACTACTCGTCGGCGACGTCCGACATCGAGTATCTGTTCCCGATCGGCTGGTCCGAGCTCGAGGGCATCGCCAACCGCGGCGACTTCGACCTCACCCAGCACGCCAAGTACTCAGGCGAGAAGCTCGAGTACTTCGACCAGGCGACGGGCGAGCGCTACGTGCCCTACGTGATCGAGCCGGCCGCGGGCGCCGACCGCGCCGCGCTCGCCTTCCTCGTGGACGCCTATGACGTCGAGGAGGTCGAGGGCCGCAAGCGCACGGTTCTGCGCCTCCACCCCCGGCTCGCGCCGGTCAAGGTGGCGGTCATGCCGCTCGTCAACAAGGAGGGCATGCCCGAGCGCGCCCGCGAGATCTTCGATGAGCTGCGGCCGCTCATGCAGGCCGAGTACGACGAGGGCGGCTCGATCGGCAAGCGCTACCGGCGCCAGGACGAGATCGGCACCCCCTGGGGGGTCACCGTGGACGGCCAGACGCTCGAGGACGGCACCGTCACCCTGCGCGACCGCGACACGCTCTCGCAGGAAAGGGTGCGGGCCGACGAGCTGCCGGCGCTGCTCAGCAAGAGGCTGGCGGAGCCCTGGAAGAGCCCGAAGCTCGGTTAGACGGTCGCCGGTCGCCCGTCGCCGGTCGCCCGTTTGCAGGACAGCGGTCCCGGCTTATCCCCGCCTTGGCCGCGAGGTACGGCCACGATCCGAAGGCTCACGGAGCGCTTTGTCCCTAGCAACCGGCGACCGATGACCGGCGACCGGCGACCGGCGACCGATGACCGGCGACTAACGCCAGTGCTCCCCCTGCGTCAGCCGCTCCAGCCCGACCCAGTACAGATCCATCAGCGACTCGACCACCGCCGTGCGCGGCACGTCTCGGTGGTCGAGCCACCAGCCGGCCAAAAACTGCACCCCGCCCGCGATCAGATGGGCGAGGATCGCGACCGTCGTCTCCACCGGGAGGTCCCCGGGGCGGGGCTCCGGCGCGTGCATGACCATCAGGTCGGCGCAGGCGGCCGCCGCCTCCTCGCGCAGGCGGTCGAGCGCCGCGCCGGCGACCGGGTCGTCGACGTTGCGCGTGAGCAGGCGCAGCGCGGCGGGCCGCTCCTCGGCGAACTCGAGCAGCGCCTCGATGCCCGCGCGCAGCCGGTCCTCGGGCGCCTCAACGGCCGCGCTCGCGCGCACCACGCGGTCGATCAGGTCGTGCACGTAGGTGTCGAGCAGCGCGAGCTGCAGCTCGCGCTTCGACGCGAAGTGCTCGTAGATGAGCGCCTTCGAGACCCCGCCCCGCTCCGCGACCTCGTCGAGCGAGGCCTGCTTGAAGCCGCGCTCGGAGAAGACCTGCAGCGCCGCTTCGAGGATCGCCGCGCGCCGGTCGGCCGCCGAGAGCCGGCGCCGGGGCGCCGGGGGTGCGTGGGACGGGTCGGTCACGTGGCCCTCAGGGTACTAACTGACTCCTCGGTCAGTTATATTCCGCGCAGGGGTAGACAGCGGCAAAGGAGGAGTGCCCGTGAGCGTCGCACAGCAGGACAACATTCGGGCGGCGGATGCCATCACCTACGAGGACCTCTACCGGCGCTGGGAGCAGAACAACTGGCAGGCGACCGCGCTCGACTTCTCGAAGGACCGCGAGGGCTGGGAGCAGCTGACCGACCTGCAGAAGCGCTCCGGGCTCTGGCTGTACTCGATGTTCTTCTACGGCGAGGACTCGGTCGCCGACAACCTCTCCCCCTACATCGACGCCGCACCCAAGGAGGAGCAGAAGTACTTCCTCGCCACCCAGCAGGTCGATGAGGCCCGCCACAGCGTCTTCTTTCACCGCTTCTTCAAGGAGGTGATCGGCGCCGGCGAGGACGTCTCCTCCACCCTGGCCTACACCCAGCCCCAGCTCAACTGGGGCTACCGCAACGTCTTCGGCCGCCTCGACCGCATGGCCGAGGACCTGCGCCGCGACCGTTCGCTGCCGCAGTTCGCGCAGGCGATCGCCCTCTATCACCTGGTCGTCGAGGGCACCCTCGCCCAGCCGGGCCAGCACTTCATCGAGGACTACTTCGCGAAGGCCGGCACGCTCCCCGGCTTCTCCGAGGGCATGACCCACGTCTCGCGAGACGAGCAGCGCCACATCGGCTTCGGCGTGAAGGTCCTGAGCGAGCTGTTCCAGGAGTCCGAGGAGTGCAAGGAGGCGGTGCGCGAGCTTTTGCTCGAGGTCCTGCCGTACGCGCTCGCGGTCTTCAACCCGCCGAACATGGACCGCGAGTGGACCCGCTGCTACGGCTTCGAGCTCGAGGACATCTACGAGTTCGGCCTGCGCTCGGCGATGACGAAGTGGCGCGCGACCGGATACCCGCTCGAGGAGATGCCGGGCGTCCTGCCGGTCGACCCCAGTCTCCCGCCGCGCGAGATCGCGGAGCGGCAGATCCGCCTGCTCGAGGCGCGCGTGATGGGCGCCCCGCATCCCGAGCCGTCCCGCGACCCGGACGTCCAGCGGCTGTTCTTCGACGTCGTCGCCCGCTCGGTCGACGCCTCCCAGACTCCGGGCCGGCCGTTCACGATCCAGTGGAACTTCAGCGACGCCGACCCGTGGCACGTGATCGTCGCCAACGGCTCGACGCGCGCCGAGCCGGGCATCGCCCCCTCGGCCGACATCACGCTCGAGACGACCTGGGCGGACTGGATCGCGGTCAGCAAGGGGACGATGGACGCCAAGCGCGCCCTGCTCACCCGGCGCCTGCGCTTCCGCGGCTCGCCGCTGCGGCTGCGCACGCTCGCGCGGCTCTTCCCGCGCCGCGGCAGACCGCTCCTCGCCTGAACCCGGCCCGCTCTACCGGCCGCAGGCGTTTGTCGAGCGGCTCGTCGGGGGCGCTCAGCGCTGCATCCTGGGGTCGTGCGTCGGGTCCGGGTACGGCGCCGGGCACCCCGAGGCGGCCGCGTCCGGGCGCAGCTCGTAGTGCCACGGCTCGTTGGCGTAGATCCGGCAAAGCCCATATCGCGCGCCGTGCGCGGCAAGCCACTCGGCCGCTGCCTCCGGCGCCACGTCGACGGCATCGCCCGCCACGTGCGGCGACGTCTCGGCCGTCGCCACCCACCGGGCGGCCTCGGCCGCGGATCCGTACTGCGCGACCGCGTCGCGCAGCAGGGCGTCCTGGTACTCGGGTGAGCGCCAGCCGCTCTCGATGAAGAGCCCCAGGCCCGCGCTCGCCGCGTCCGCCGCTGCCCGGCGCAGGGCGCTCCGGAGCCCCGGGTCGAGGTTCGCCACACCCGGGAAGCGCTCGTCGTAGGCCGTCGTCCCGTCGGGGAGGGCCCCGCCCGCCAGACCGAGCGCGCCCCCGGCCGGAAGCTCCGGGCGATGCCGCTCGCCCGCAGCCCGCGCGCGCTTCCCCTCGGCCCGCCCTGCGGCGGCGTCCGTAGCCGACTGCGACGAGGCGAGCGAGTCGTAGGCGCGGATCGCGACCAGCGCCGCGAGGGCGATCAGCAGGCCGTGCAGGAGGGTCCGCGGGAGCGGGTTCAGGATCGTCCGCGGGTCTCTGCCGGTGTCCATGCCGCCAGTGAAGGCGGGGCGCCGTTGCGAGCGCGTATGCGGATTTCGATACGCCGGCGATAGGTGCGAGCCCGTAGCCTCCTCCCGATGCGCGTCTTGATCGTCGAGGACGAGCCGTACATGGCCGAGGCGATCCGCGACGGGCTGCGCCTCGAGGCGATCGCCGCCGACATCGCCGGCGACGGCGACACCGCGCTGCGTCTGCTCGAGCTGAACGACTACGACATCGCCATCCTCGACCGGGACATCCCGGGCCCGTCCGGGGACGAGGTCGCCAAGCGCATCGTCGAGTCGGGCAGCGGCACCCCGATCCTGATGCTCACCGCAGCCGACCGCCTCGACGACAAGGTGAGCGGGTTCGAGATCGGCGCCGACGACTACCTCACGAAGCCGTTCGAGCTCCGCGAGCTGGTCATGCGCCTGCGGGCGCTCGACCGGCGCCGCGCCCGCAACCGGCCGCCCGTGCGCGAGATCGCGGGCCTGCGGCTGGACCCGTTCCGCCGGGAGGTCTACCGCGACGGCCGCTACGTCCCTCTCACGCGCAAGCAGTTCGCCGTGCTCGAGGTGCTGGTCGACGCCGAGGGTGGCGTGGTCAGCTCCGAGGAGCTGCTGGCGCGGGCGTGGGACGAGAACGCGGACCCTTTCACCAACGCCGTCCGCATCACCGTGTCGGCGCTGCGCAAGCGCCTCGGGGAGCCCGAGATCATCGCGACCGTGCCCGGCGTCGGCTACCGGATCCGGACCGAGCCCGACGGCCAGCGAGATGGCTGAGGAGGGGCCCAGGGAGCCGGGCCTGAGCGTTCGCCTCAAGCTCACCCTCAGCTACGCCGGGTTCGTGGTGCTCGTCGGCGCTGTCCTGCTCTTCGCGGTCTGGTTCTTTTTGCTGCGCCCACTGCCCGAGGTGGCCATCGGCCCCGGCGGCAAGGACATCGGCGCGTATCGCCTCGTGCGCGACTTCGCTCCCGCCGCCGCGGCGGCGATGGTGTTCCTCGTGGTCTTCGGGCTCGCGGGCGGATGGCTGCTGGCCGGGCGGATGCTCGCCCCGCTCGACCGGATCACACACGCCACCCGGGTGGCTGGGAGGGGCTCGCTTTCACACCGCATCCGGCTCGAGGGACGAAGCGACGAGTTCCGCGAGCTCGCCGACGCCTTCGACGCGATGCTGGATCGCCTGGAGGCGCAGGTCGCGGAGCAGCAGCGCTTCGCCGCCAACGCCTCCCACGAGCTCCGCACGCCGCTCGCCGTCACCCGGACGCTCCTCGACGTGGCCAGCAACGACCCCGCTCGCGCGGGCGACGAGCTGATCGAGCGCCTGCGGGCGGTCAACGCCCGGGCGATCGAGCTCACTGAGGCGCTGCTGATCCTCAGCCGCGCCGACCAGCGGGCCTTCGCGCGGGAGGCGGTCGACCTGTCGCTGGTCGCGGACGAGGCCACTGAGACGCTCCTTCCCCTGGCCGAGGAGCGCGGGGTCGCCCTCCACTCCGCGGGTGACGTGGCGCTCGCGCACGGCTCGTCCGCGCTGCTTATGCAGGTGGCTACGAACCTCGTCCACAACGCGATCGTCCACAACCTGCCGGAGGGCGGGTCGGTGTGGGTTACGACCAGCGCGGGGGCGGCGACCGCGACGCTCCAGGTCGAGAACACCGGCGAGCAGCTTCCCCCGCAGCTCGTCGCCACCCTCGGCGAGCCGTTCCAGCGCGGCACGCGGCGGATCCGGGACGGCCAGGTGGGCGCGGGCCTGGGGCTCGCGATCGCGAAGAGCATCGTCGGCGCGCACGACGGCACGCTCCGCCTCGCCCCGCGCGAGGGCGGCGGGCTGCGGGTCACCGTCGAGCTCCCGGCGGCGCCGACCGCGACGGAGCGCGGGCGGGCCGAGGCCCGGCGCTGAGCGCCCGCCCAAGCCCGCCCGGGCTCCCGCGGGACTGAAGAAATTCGCCCGGGGTGACGATGGAAGACCAGGTGTCGAACGACCAACCTAGACAACCGGGGGATAAGGCGCTGCGCAGCCTCGTCGAGCGCGTCCCGGCGATCTTCTACACGGCCGAGCTGGGCGAGCACGGCCGCTGGCGCTTCGTCAGCCCCCAGATCGAACAGATCCTCGGCTTCACGCCCGAGGAGTGGATGGCCGATCCGACGCTCTGGGCGCGACAGCTCCATCCCGAGGACCGCGAGCATGCGATCTCCTTCGAGGACGAGCGTTACCTGGAGACGGCCTCCGCCCCGCCCGCCGAGTACCGGATGCTGACCCGCGACGGCCGCGTGGTCTGGATCCTCGAGGAGGCGAAGCTCGAGCTCGACGCCGACGGGGTTCCGGTCTGGCACGGGGTGATGTACGACATCACCGAGCGCAAGCGGATCGAGCACGATTTCGAGCGCCTCGCCGACCAGCAGGCGGTGATCGCCGGGCTCGGAGAGCGCGCCCTCCAGGGACAGGACCCGCGGGTGCTGATGGCGGCGGCGGTCGAGGCGCTGGCGCAGGGCGAGGACGTCCAGCACGCGTGCATCTGGAAGCGGGACCTGGACGGCGAGTACCGGTTGCACGCGGCGTCGTTTCCGTTCGACCGCAGAACCGCGCCGCCGGCCGGCGGGGCCAGCCACGTGGCCCACGTCATCGACTCGCACATGCCCGTGACCGTCAACGACTGGGGCGCGGAGGGTCGGTTCGACCTCCCCGCGGCGCTCACCGAGCTCGACCCAAGCGCCACCGTGGCCGCGCCGATCGAGACCAGCTCCGCCCAGGTCGGCGTGCTGGAGGTGCACTCCACCGAGGCGGGGCGCTTCGCCGTTCAGGACGTCCACTTCCTGCAGGCCGTGGCGAACGTGCTCGCGACCGCGCTGGAGCGGCGCAACGCCGAGGAGGTCCTTCGCCACCGCGCGGCCCACGATCCGCTCACCGGCCTGCCCAATCGGGAGCTCTTCGTCGAGGACCTGGAGCAGCGCCTGGCCAGGGCGGCCAAGACCGGCGCGGCGGTGGCCGTCCTCTTCCTCGACGTCGACAACTTCAAGCTGATCAACGACGGCCTGGGCCACCACGCGGGCGATGAGCTCCTACGCAAGCTCGCCGACCGGCTCTCGTCGCGCCTGCGCGCGGGGGACGTGGTCGCGCGCTTCGGCGGCGACGAGTTCGCGATCGTGCTCGACAACGTCGGCGGCGCCGCCGAGGCCGCGGAGGTCGCGCAGCGGCTCGGCAACGAGGTCGCGCGGCCGATCTCCGCCGGCGGCGTCGAGAACTTCGTCACGGTCAGCATCGGCGTCGCCCTCGCCCGGCCGGCGGTCGACGACGGCGTGACCCCCGAGAGCCTGATCCGCGACGCCGACGCCGCGATGTACGGGGCGAAGGCGCGCGGCCGCGACACCTACGAGCTCTACGACGTCGGCATGTCCGGCACCGCCGCGCGCCAGATGGAGATCCAGCGCGGGCTGCGCTTCGCGGCGGCTCGCGGCGAGCTCGAGCTCGTCTACCAGCCCACCCTGGCGATGCGCGCCGGCCGCGTCGACGGGTTCGAGGCGCTCGTGCGCTGGCGCCACCCGACCTGGGGCCTGCTGTCGCCGGCCGAGTTCATCCCGGTCGCCGAGCAGACCGGCGTGATCGACTCCGTCGGCCGCTGGGTGCTTGAGACGGCCGCGAGGGAGGCGGCGGCCTGGCCGAACGAGCAGCACTCGGTCTCGGTCAACGTCGCCGCGCGCCAGATCACCCACGGCGACCTGCACGCGACGGTGCTCGACGTGCTCGCGCGCACCGGCCTCGACCCGGCGCGGCTTGAGCTGGAGATCACCGAGGGCGTGCTGCTCGAGCGCTCAGAGCCCGTGGCCGACACGCTCAACCGGCTGGCGGCGAGCGGCGTCCGGGTCTTCCTCGACGACTTCGGGACGGGCTACTCCGCGCTCGCGTACCTCGACCGCTTCCGGCTCGCCGGGCTCAAGATCGACCGCTCGTTCGTCGAGCGCCTCGACGGGGGCGACGAGCGCAGCGTCGCAATCGTGGAGGCGATCATCGCGATGGCGCGCGCGCTCGGCCTCGAGGTCGTAGCCGAGGGCGTCAGCACCCACGCCCAGCTCGAGATCCTCCGCGCGCTCGGCTGCGATCGGGTGCAGGGCTTCTTACTCTCCCAGCCGGTTCCCGCGACGCAGATCGCGAGCGCCGCCGACGAGCTCAGCCTGGCCTGAGGATCAGGCCTCGGCCGGAGCCGCCGCGCGGTCGCGCGGCCCTTCCCCGCTCTCGAACCCGAGGTCGGGCAGGATCCGGTCGAGCCAGCGCGGCAGCCACCAGTTCCAGCGTCCCATGAGCTGCATCGTGGCCGGGACGAGGACCAGGCGCACGAGCGTCGCGTCCAGGGCGATCGCGATCGCGAGGCCCACGCCCAGCTCCTTGATCGACGGCACGCCGGTGAGCACGAAGACCGCGAACACGCAGGTCATGATCAGCGCGGCCGAGGAGATCGTGGGCGCGCTGGTCGCGAGGCCCTCGGCGACCGCGCGCTTGTTGTCGCCGTGGATCAGGTGGCGCTCACGGATCCGCGAGAGCAGGAACACCTCGTAGTCCATCGAGAGCCCGAACACCACGGCCACGATCAGCGGGAGGTTGATCGTGTCCAGCGCGCCCGAGCTCTCGAAGCCCGCGAAGCCGTCGAGCCAGCCCCACTCAAAGACCGCGACGAGCACACCGAACGCGGCGCCGATCGAGAGCAGGTTCATGACCACGGCCTTCAGCGGGAGCAGGACCGAGCGCAGCATCAGCATCAGCAGCACGAACGAGAGCCCGAGGATGAAGGCGAGGATCTGCCCCATCGAGCCGGAGATCTGATCGCGGACGTCCGCGATCCGGGCGCTCTCGCCGCCCACGTTGACCGCCTCGCCCGCGGCCAGCGCGCTCGCCGGGACGATCTCCGAGCGCGCCCGCTCGACGAGGGCGAGCGTCGCGTCGGAGTCGGCCGCCTGGACGGGGAAGACGTCGAGCAGGGCACGCGTCCCGGCCTCGTTCGGGGCCCACTCCCCCACCGCGGCGACGGCCGGGTCGGCGGCGAACCGCTCGCGGAGCTCCGCGAGCTCGGCGCTCGCCGTCTGCGCGGCGCCGGGCTCGTCGCCGAACTCGGCTACGACGCGCACCGGGTCGGCGCCGCCGCCGGTCGCCTCGCGCACGAGCTCGACGCCGACGCGGACGTCGTGGTCGCTGGGGAACTCCGAGAGCGCGCCCGCCCGGGTCTTAAGCGAGAGCACCGGGCTGGCGAGCACGAGCAGAACGCCCGCGGCGCACGCCAGCGAGAGCCAGGGGCGGCGCATCACGCGCGCGGTCCACGAGTACCAGAAGCCCGCGCGCTCGACCGCGGCCCGCGCCGGGCGTCCGAGGCGCAGCCGCCGCCGGACGGCGTCGGTGAGGCCGCGCCCCTCCACCCGGCGGCCGAGCAGCCCGATCACCGCGGGCAGCAGCACGACCGCGGCCACGATCGCGACGGCGACGACGACGATGGCCCCCAGCGCCATCGACCGCAGCGCCTGGTTGTCCACCATCCAGATCCCCGCGAGCGAGACGATCACGGCCATGCCGGAGAAGGCGACGGCGAGGCCCGACGTGGAGAGGGCCTCGGTGCGCGCGGCGTCGGGGTCGAGCCCGCGCGCGATCTCCTCCCGGTAGCGGGCCAGGACGAACAGCGAGTAGTCCACCGCCACCCCGATCCCGATCATCGAGGCCATGTTCGTGACGAACACCGACATCTCCATCTGCAGCGAGAGCAGGTAGATGACGGCGCCGGTGATGATCACGGCGGCGAAGCCGAGCGCGAGCGGGAGCGCGGCGGCGGCGAGCGAGCCGAACACCGAGACGAGGATCAGGGCGACGAGCGGGAAGCCGGTGAGCTCGGCCTCCTCGAGGTCCTCCCGGGTGAGCTCCTGCAGCCCCGCCCACGCGGCCGGCTGGCCGACCAGGTACGGGGTCACATCGTCGACCGCCCGCCCTGGGGCGAGCTCCTCGCGCAGCTCGACCGCCGCATCGATCTGCTCGTTCGTGTCCGCGGACGCCTGGATCGGGACGATGGTGAGGCCGTCGCGGGCGAGCTCGCGCTTCGCGCGCTCGGCGGCGGCTGGATCGAGCGTGAGCGTGTCGATGTCGGCGACGGCGGCGGCAAGCCGGTCGACCGCCGCGGCGCGGGCCTCCGGCGAGGCGCCGGGCTCCGCGCGCAGGACCGCGCCCACCGCGTCGCTGCCCGCGCGCTGCCCGAAGTCTCGCTGCAGGGCGCGCTCGACGGCGGCCGACTGCGTGCCGGGCACCTCGAAGCCGCCGCCCGTGAGGTTCTCGGTCTGCCTCATCGCGAGCGGCACGGCGGCGGCGACGAGCGCCAGCCAGACGACGAGGACCAACCGGCGATGCCTGCCGGTGAACGCGGCGAGCGTGCGTGCGAACGCGCGCATCTCCCCTCCTCCTATCGGGTGTGGGAATGGGCCATTCGCCGCGAACCTACGCCCGCGTTCGCGGGCGTAGTGTGCGGTTCGTCACGTAGATGCGGCGCCCAGCGTCCCCGGCGGCCGCGATGGTGTCGGCGGGAGGCGCGCCGGCTGCTAGCTGGCGACCGGCGCGCCGTTCGTCGGCGCGGTGGTGGAGGTGTACTCGAACTCCTCCTCGGCACCGAAGAGGCGATCGAGCACGGCCTTGCGCAGGTCCTCGTTGAGCACGACTGCCAGCACGGCGGCGACGATCGCGACGAACAGGATCTTGCCCCAGGGGCTCTTCTTCTGCTTCCGGCCGCGCAGGCGGTCGGAGGCCTCGCGCAGCGCCTCGGCTGCCTCGCGAAGCTCCCGCTGGACGCGCTTGTCGTCCATCAGCGCCTGGGCGGGCTTCTTGTGCTTCTGCAGGCGCGCGTACGCGTTGCGGCCGGCTCGGTACGCCTCGCGCACGCTCTCGCGGAGCTCCTCGTCGGAGATCAAGCGGCGGACGTACTCGTTGGAGCCCACCGAACTGGCGGCCTCTCGCGCCTTCTGCGCCTTGCTGGTCTTGCCCATGTTCAGCGTCTCCTCCTGGGTCCGTGCGAAAGAGTCGG
>DATCLC010000077.1:0-3640 GCA_036564135.1 Solirubrobacterales bacterium | reverse complement strand
GCGGCGACGATCGGGAAGGAGGCCGATGATGAGCGAACACCCCCGCGAGCTGATCCGCGACCTGCTCGACGGGACGATCTCCGACGAGGACCTGCAGGCGATCCAGCGCGCCCCGAAGGACCCGGGCCGCCGGGAGACCGTGATCGAGCTCGAGCAGGAGCGCGTCGACTGGGACGACCCGATCGTGGTCTGCCTCCAGGAGGCCCTTTATGTAGTGCGCAAGGCCCCGGGCGAGTACGTGACCAAGTGCCGCTGCGGCCACGAGTTCGGCGACGCGGCGCGCAACTGGAAGGACTCGGCGGCGGTGATCGAGCGCGAGGGCGAGACCGAGTACTTCGTCGGCCCGCGCGCCGCCGACCCAGACTGGATGGTCCTGCGCGAGTTCTACTGCCCGGGCTGCGCGACCCGGCTCGACGTGGAGGTCGTGCCGCCGGGCTACCCGTTCATCCACAACTTCGAGCCGGTGCTCCCGGACGACTAGCGCGATGCGCCCGCTCGTCATCGTCACCGGGTTCCAGCGGGAGATCCAGACGACGCTCCCGGGGCTCTCCCCACAGGTGACGGTGCACCGGCGCTTCGGCGATTTGGTGAAGAGGGCGGGCGGGCTGCCCCTGATCGCCGAGCCGGCGGCGGACGTGGACGAGCTCCTGGGGCACGCCGACGCGGTCGTCGTCAACGGCGGCGGCGACGTGCTGCCCGAGCACTACGGTGCCGAGGCGCACCCCGAGGTCAAGATGCTCGACCCCGAGCGCGACCGCTTCGAGCTCGACCTGGTGCGCGGGGCGGTGGAGCGCGGCGTGCCCATGCTGGGCGTCTGCCGCGGCCACCACGTGGTGAACGTGGCGCTCGGCGGCACGCTGATCCAGCACCTGCCCGACGTCACCGACCTCGACCACGACGTCCGCGACCCCTACGACCGGCCCGCGCACGCGCTGCGGGTGGAGCGCGGCTCGCGCCTTGAACGAATCGTGGGCGCGGGCGAAATCGAGGTGAACACCCTGCACCACCAGGCGGTGGACGAGCTCGGCGAGGGGCTTGCCGCGGTGGCGCGGGCGCCCGACGGGGTCGTCGAGGCGATCGAGTCGGCCGACGGGCGCGTGCTCGGCGTGCAGTGGCATCCCGAGCTCATGCACCCCGACTACGACGAGGTGCAGCTGCCCTTGTTCCGCGCCCTGGTGGAGGCCGCGAGGGGGCGGGGCACGTGATCGCCGAGCACGGGGCCGAAGGGCAGCCGGCGGTGATCGTCGTCGCGCCCACGGGGGCGGAGGCGACGCGCGAGGACAACCCGGCCGTCCCCTACACCCCCGAGGAGATCGCAAGCGAGGTGATCGCCGCCTGCGAGGCGGGGGCGGCGGTCGCCCACCTGCACGTGCGCGAGCCCGACGGCACGCCGAGCGGCGACCCCGAGCTCTTCCGCGAGACGATCGAGCGCATCCGCGCGGGCTGCGACATCGTGACGATGGTGAGCACCGGCGGCGCGCTCGGCATGTCGATCGAAGAGCGCGCGGGCGGCCTTGAGGCGGGGCCCGACATGGCGGGGATCGAGACCGGTTCCACCAACTTCGGCGAGGACTTGTTCCCGACGACGCCCGAGCAGACGCGCGAGATCGCGCGGCGCGCGGGCGAGCGCGGGATCGCGCTCGAGGTGGAGGCGTTCGACCTGGGCCACATCGACGCGGCGCTGCGCTTTCGCGAGGAGGGCGTGCTGCCCGACCCGCTGCGCTTCAACCTGGTCTTCGGCGTGCCGGGCGCGGCGGCGCCCACGCACCGCAACCTGGCGGCGATGGCGGCGGCGGTGCCCGAGGGCGCGACCTGGGGGGTGACCGCGGTGGGGCGCCACCAGCCGCGCATGCTCGCGCTCGGCGCGCTCCTGGGGGCGACCTGCCTGCGCACCGGCCTCGAGGACGGGGTGTATGTGGAGCGCGGGGTGCTCGCCGAATCGAACGCGGCGCTCGTGCGGAAGGTCGCCGAGCTCTGTAAGACGCTGCGCCGGCCGGTCGCGAACCCCGCGCAAGCGCGCGAGCTGCTCGCTCTGGGTGCCGCCTGAGTACGGGTTTTCCGCATTCCGCTGCGGAAGGCCTTGCATTTCGCGCGGTCAGGCGCTATAGGTACTACCGAACGCTCGTTAGGCTCACGATCGTTCGGTAGAGCGTTCGCGACAGAGGAGAGATCTGGAGGCTGTGGGCGGTTGCTGGACCGCCCGTAAGGAGGAGAGCAAGGGAATGGCCAGTACCCCGACCGTGGCGGACGGCGCACCCATCGAGGGCGGCCTCAAGCGCAACGCCGTCGACTGGAAGCACGTCGCGATCCTGTCGATCGCGGGCTCCGCGCCGGCGGCGGTGATCGCCCTGAACATCCCGTTCATGGGCCAGTTCGCGGGGCCGGCGATGGTGCTCGCGTTCGCGATCATCTGGCCCGCGATCCTGCTGATGGTCAACAGCTTCGTGCAGTTCGCGCGCAAGCTGCCGACCTCCGGCGGGCTCTACACCTGGAACGCGCGCTCGTGGGGAGCGAACGTCGGCTTCGTCTACGGCTGGACGTTCATGGGCGCGTACCTGTTGGTCGCGGCGGGCGGCTTCACCGTCTTCGGCGCCTTCCTGAACGAGTACCTTGCGAGCCAGTTCTCGGTCGACATCCCCTGGTGGGTGCTGTCGGCGATCGGCCTCGGCTGGGTCGTGTTCGTCGGCGTGCTGGGCATCGTCCAGACCCTGCACATGGCGCTCAGCCTGCTCGCCTTCGAGATCGTGCTTCTGATCGCGCTCTCGCTCTACATGCTCTTCGACGCGGGCGTGGGCGAGTGGTCGGGGACGCCCTTCGACCCGGGCGCGATCGACGCGAGCGGGGCGATCGGCTTCGGGCTCGCGCTCACCTTCGCGGTTCTCTCGTTCGTGGGGATCGAGGAGGGCGCGACGCTCGGTGAGGAGACCCGCGAGGCCAAGCGCAACGTGCCGCGGGGCCTGTGGGTCGCAGCGATCATCACCCCGGCCTTCTACGTCTTCGTCTCCTACGCGATGGCGATCGGGTACCCGGCGGCGCTGCTGGACATCCCGGCGGCGTTCACGGAGGACCCGGTGCCGCTGCAGACGGTGGCCGAGGAGTACTGGGGTGAGGTCGGCCTCACGATCATCGTGTTCGCGACGGCGGCGTCGATCCTCGCCTTCGCTCAAGCGGCGTTCAACGCCGGCGCGCGCGTGATCTACACGCTGGGCCGCGAGCGCGTGGCGCCCGAGGGCCTCGGCCAGGCCTCGGCCCGCAAGACCCCGGTGAACGCGATCGCGACGATGGCGACGGCGTGCGTCGTGGTCGCGATCCCGGTGGCGATCGCCGCGGGCCCGTTCGAGACCTGGGGCTACTTCGGCTATCTGATCGGGATCGCGTTCCTGATCAGCTACATCGTCACCAACCTGGCGATGGTCAAGTGGGCGCGCGAGTCGGGCGACTTCAACCCGGTCCGCCAGGGCTTCTTCGGCCTCCTGGGCGCGGCGATTCTGCTCTACCCGCTGTGGAAGAACCTGAGCCCCTGGCCCGAGGGCACGTACGGCGTGCTGCCGTTCGTCTATCTGGGGTGGATCGCCCTCGGCGTGGGGTTCCTCCTCTGGACGCGCGCCCGCCGTCCCGACGCGCTCGGGACGGTCGGAAG
>DATCLC010000076.1:0-5554 GCA_036564135.1 Solirubrobacterales bacterium | reverse complement strand
GCGCGGATGCTGCGCGTCCCCGACGGCACGATCCGCATCCTCGTCCAGGTCAGCGAGCGGGTGCGCCTCGGCGACTTCGTGGCCGAGGAGCCGTACCTGGTCGCGCGGGTCGAGCCGCTCCCCGACGAGGTCGAGCCCTCGGCCGAGCTCGAGGCGCTCGTCCACAGCGTGAAGAGCACGTTCACGCAGATCATCGACCAGATCCCGTACCTGCCCGAGGAGCTCCAGCTCGCCGTCTCGAACGTCGACGACCCCTCCGCGCTCTCGCACCTGATCGCGGGCGCCCTGCGGATCCCGACCCCCGAGAAGCAGGAGCTGCTCGAGACGACGAACGTCACGCGGCGGCTGCGCCGGCTCGCCGAGATCCTCGCGCGCGAGCTCGAGGTGATCCAGCTCGGCAGCAAGATCCAGTCGCAGGTCCAGTCGGAGATCGACAAGGGCCAGCGCGAGTACTTTTTGCGTGAGCAGCTCAAGGCGATCCAGCAGGAGCTGGGCGAGGGCGACGAGCAGCAGGCGGAGATCAACGAGCTGCGCGAGCGCCTCGAGGCGGCCGAGCTGCCCGAGGAGGCGCGCAAGGCGGCCGACCGCGAGCTCGCCCGGCTCGAGCGCCTGCCCCCGGCGGCGGCCGAGTACGGCGTGATCCGCAGCTACCTGGAGTGGCTCGTCGAGCTCCCGTGGGCGAAGCTCACCGAGGACAACCTCGACATCCAGCACGCGCGCGAGGTCCTCGACGCCGACCACTACGACCTCGAGAAGGTCAAGGACCGGATCCTCGAGTACCTCGCGGTGCGCTCGCTGAACCCCGACTCGCACGGCCCGATCCTCTGCTTCGTGGGGCCGCCGGGAGTCGGCAAGACGAGCCTCGGCAAGTCGATCGCCCGCGCGCTCGGGCGCAAGTTCGAGCGGATCTCGGTCGGCGGCGTGCGCGACGAGTCGGAGATCCGCGGCCACCGGCGCACCTACATCGGGGCGATGCCCGGCACGATCATCCGCGCCCTGCGCGACGCGGGCAGCCGCAACCCCGTCTTCATGATCGACGAGATCGACAAGATGGGCTCGGACTTCCGCGGCGACCCGGCGAGCGCGATGCTCGAGGTGCTCGACCCGGCGCAGAACGACACGTTCCGCGACCACTACCTCGACCTGCCGTTCGATCTGTCCGAGGTGATGTTCATCGCCACGGCGAACACCCTCGACACGATCCCCGGGCCGCTGCGCGACCGCATGGAGGTGATCCAGCTCGCCGGCTACACGCTCGACGAGAAGCTTCACATCGCGAAGCGCTACCTCGTGCCTCGGCAGATCGCCGAGAACGGCCTCAAGCGCAGCCAGATCTCGTTCTCCGACGCGGCGCTGCGCGCGATCGCCGAGGAGTACACCCGCGAGGCCGGCGTCCGCAACCTGGAGCGCCAGATCGGCACCGTGTGCCGCAAGATCGCCCGCGAGGTCGCCGAGGGCAAGCTCGAGCGCAAGGCGACGATCTCCGCGAAGCGGGCCCGCGAGCTGCTCGGCCCGCGCCGCTACTACGCGGAGTCGCGCCGGCGCACCAAGGACCCGGGCGTGGCGACCGGCCTCGCCTACACGCCCGTCGGCGGCGACGTGCTCTTCGTCGAGGCGACCGCGATGCCCGGCAACGGCCGGCTCATGATCACCGGCCAGCTCGGCGACGTGATGCGCGAGTCGGCGCAGGCCGCGCTCTCTTGGGTGCGCCGCAACGTCGCCCAGCTCGCGCCCGAGCTGCCCGAGGACTGGTTCGCCACGCACGACATCCACCTGCACGTCCCCGCGGGCGCGATCCCCAAGGACGGCCCCTCGGCGGGGGTCACGATGGCCACCGCCCTCGTCTCGCTGGTGCGCTCCGAGCCGGTGTCGGCAGACGTCGCGATGACCGGCGAGATCACGCTCACCGGCCAGGTCCTGCCGGTCGGCGGGCTCAAGGAGAAGGTGCTGGCCGCGCAGCGCGCCGGCATCAAGCGCGTGATCGTCCCCGCGCGCAACCGCAGCGACATCGAGGAGATCCCCGAGCACGAGCGCGCGAAGGTCGAGTTCGCCTACGTCGATCGCATCGAGGAAGTCCTCGAGGCCGCGATCCCGAAGCTGAGCGCACGCCGCTCCCGTTCGTGAGATCGATCCACGCGCGGGCGGCGGAGCCGCTGCTCGACCTCCTCGCTCTGATCGCCGCCGTAGCGGCCGTTTACGTGAGCGCCTCGTTCGCGGGCCCGCCCGCGGCGTCGCTGTGGTGGAACGCGCTCGCGGTCGTGTTCACCCTGCTCAGCCTCGCCGCCTCCGGCCAGTACCGGCAGCGCTTCACGCTGCAGTTCCTGGACGACGCGCGGACGATCCTGGGCGCGACCGCGATCGCGGCGATGGGCGTGGCGTTCCTGCGCCTGCTGTTCGCCCCCGACGCCGACATCGCGGGCCAGGCGGCCCGCTTCTGGCTGCTCGCCTCGGTCTACACGGTCGCCGCCCGCGGCGCCTTCCAGATCATCCTCTCCCGCGCCCGGCGCGTCGCCGGGGCGGGGGAGCCCACGCTGATCATCGGCGCCGGCGAGGTCGGCCACTTCGTCGCGCGCCGCCTGCTCGACCGGCCGGAGTTCGGCCTGCGCCCGGTCGCGTTCGTCGACGACGATCCGCTGGAGGTGGACGAGCCCGCCGGCCTGCCCGTCCTCCGCACGGAGGGCAAGGCGCTCGCCGACCGGATCGCCGACCTGATCGACGAGCTCGGCGCGCGGCACGTGGTCATCGCGTTCTCGCTCGGCCCGCACGAGGAGAAGCTCGACCTGATCCGGCGCTGCCGCGAGCTCGGCGCCTCGGTCTCGCTCGTGCCCAGGATGTTCGAGGCGGTGCCCGACGAGACGACGCTCGAGCGCCTCGGCGGCGTCCCGCTCGTCACCGTGCACCCGCGCGACCCGCGCGGCTGGCAGTTCACCCTCAAGTACGCGTTCGACCGGGTCGTCGCCGCGATCGCGATCGTGCTCGTCTCGCCCGTGCTGATCTTCGCCGCGCTCGGCGTGCTGCTCACGATGGGGCGCCCGATCCTCTTCCGGCAGGAGCGCGTCGGGCTCGACGGCAAGTCGTTCGACATGCTCAAGTTCCGCACGATGCGCGGCAGCCCCGACAAGGGGGGCGAGGCCGACGCGGCCTGGGCGCAGGCGGTGGTGGGCGAGGCCGCGGAGGAGGCGGAGGCGGCGATCAAGGCCGCGGCCGAGGACCGGCGCACGCCGTTCGGCTCGCTTCTGCGCCGCACCGGGATCGACGAGCTCCCGCAGCTCTTCAACGTCCTGCGCGGCGAGATGTCGCTGGTCGGGCCGCGCCCGGAGCGCCGCGCGTACGTCGAGCTGTTCGAGCGCACCATCCACCGCTACGACGACCGGCACCGGGTCAAGGCGGGGATCACCGGCTGGGCGCAGGTCAACGGCCTGCGCGGCGAGACCTCGCTCGAGGACCGCGTCGAGTGGGACAACTACTACATCGAGAACTGGTCCTGGTGGTTGGACATGAAGATCATCCTGCTCACCGCGCGCGCCCTGTTCAGGGGGTCGGGATCGTGACCGAGGCCGAGCGTCCCGAGGTCTCGCTCGTGATCGTCTCCTACCGCGCGCGCGAGCACGTGCTGCGCTGCCTGGAGTCGATCCGCGAGCACGTGCGCGTGCCGCACGAGGCGATCGTCGTCGACGACGGCTCCGGCGACGGCACGCCCGAGGCGGTGGCGGAGGCGCACCCCTGGGCGCGCGTCGTCGCCCTGTCGGAGAACCGCGGCCTGCCCTTCGGCCGCAACGCCGCCCTGCCGCTCGTGCGCGGGCGCGCGGTGTTCATGCTCGACTCCGACACCCAGGTCCAGCCCGGCGCGGTCGAGACGCTGCTCGGGGTGCTCGACGAGCGTCCCGAGGTCGGCCTCGTCGCGCCGAAGCTGCTCAACCCGGACGGGTCGGTGCAGCACTCGCTGCGGCGCTGGCCGTCGCTGCTCCTGCCCTTTGCGCGGCGCGGCCCCTACGCCAAGCTCAACCCGAACCCCCGGGTGCACCGCGAGCACATGATGCACGACTTCGACTTCGCCACCGAGCGGCCGGTGGTGGCGGCGATGGGCGCGGCGCAGATGTGGCGGGCCGACCTGCCGAAGCTAATCGGCCGCTACGACGAGGCGATCTCCTCGTACGGCGGGGAGGACGTCGACTGGTGCCTGCGTGTCTGGGCGGCCGGGCTCGAGGTTCGGTACGTTCCTGAGGCTCGCGTGACCCACGAATGGCAGCACGTCGTCCGCCGCCGGCCCTGGAGCCGGCACAGCCTGCGCGCCCTGCGCGACTTCTACTACATCCAGTGGAAGCACCGGAAGCTGCGCCGGGACTCCCGGCTGGCGGAGGCCCTGCGGTGAGCGGCGTCCTCGAGAGCTTCCGGCGCAGCCGGTTCTTCCAGGGGGTCAAGCGGCGCGGGAGCCCGACCGCCGAATGGGCCTGGTTTCGCTTCCGCGGCGGGCTGCACTACGCCCGCGCGGGCCACGTCTTGCGCAAGCGCACGCTGGAGCGCTACCTGGCGAGCACCGACGAGCCCGCGCTGCACATCGGCGCCGGCCCGGTGAGCATCCCCGGCTGGCTGAACACCGACTACGTCTCGGGCGACGTCTTCCTCGACCTGAGCCGCCCGCTGCCGTTCCCGGACGGGACCTTCAAGTACGTGTTCGGCGAGCACGTGATCGAGCATCTGCCCGAGGCGGTCGGCTTCGCGCTCATGAAGGAGATCCGCCGGGTGCTGCGGCCGGGGGGCGTGCTGCGCTTCACCACGCCCGAGTTGCCCAAGCTGATCGCGATCTACGAGGACCGCAACCCCGTGATCAAGCGCGACGAGTACGGGCGCTGGCTCGACCAGATCACCGCCAAGGAGAACCGCACGGCGGCGCAGATCCTCAACAACTTCATGCGCGAGTGGGGCCACCGCTTCATCTACGACGAGGAGGACCTCACCCGCAAGCTGCTCGACGCCGGGTTCGAGAAGGTGGTCCGCTGTGAACCCGGGGAGAGCGAGCACGAGCGCCTGCGGGGGCTCGAGCGGCACGGTCCCGAATGGGAGAACGCCGCGGAGGCGATGTGCCTCGAAGCAACGACGCCGGCGTAGCGGCCGGCGGCGAGCGCCGCGCCGTCCTGCGCAACGCGGCGAGCTCGTACGGAGCGCGCGCGTTGCTCGCGGTGAGCACGCTGCTGCTCACGCCGTATCTGTTCCGCACCCTGGGGGCGGGCGGGTTCGGCACCTGGAGCGTGATGTTCACGCTCGCGACCGTGTTTTCGCTGCTCGAGCTGGGCTTCGCGAACGGCGTGACCAAGCTGATCGCGGAGCTGCGCGCGAAGGGGGACCGCCGGGGCCTGGACGTGACGATGGGGGCCTCGGTCACGCTCATGGCCGCGCTCGGGGTCGCCGCTTTGGGGCTCGCCGCCGCGAGCGCCTTCCTCCTGGACGGGCTCGCGGCCGCGGGCGACGAGGACGAGTTCAAGGTCGGGATGCTGCTCTTGGGCGCGATCATGCCGCTGCGCTTCGCCGGCACCGCGTACGGCACCGCGCTGAT
>DATCLC010000075.1:0-3718 GCA_036564135.1 Solirubrobacterales bacterium | reverse complement strand
GTCGTCGGAGCGATCGGGCAGCCGCCGATCCATTGGGTCAACCGGCCGACCTTCCAGCAGGTCGTGGAGGTCCAGGGGCGCCGTTGAGGAGGCGACCCGCATCCGGGAGGGACCGCACTACGCTTCGCTTGTGGCCTGGGTTGAGACGGAATCGCTGAGCTTCACCGCTCGTCACGAGGAGGACGACGAGGAGTCAGCGCAACGCACGCTGGACGCGCTCGAGGACCTGCGGCTGCGCCTCGAGGACCGCTTCGACGAGGCCCCCGGCGACATCACGGTCGTCGTCCACCCGACCCCGGCCTGGCTCGCGGCCGCGCACCCGTTTTTGCCCGCCGCGCGCCTCGCCACCGCTCCGGCGGGCCGCCGCTATCTGGCCGGCTGGGCGATGGCGCGCGAGCTGCACGTCCTGAACGACGACTACCTCGACCGGCGCGCGGCCGGCGAGGACTCGCTCGCCGCGCTGCGCGGCACAGCCGAGCGCCTCTACGCGCAGATCGTGATCGGGGCGAACAACCCGAGCCTGCCCCCGCCGTGGGGTCCACGGCGGTTTTTGCGGTACCTGCGCTGGGCCTGGCTCGTCGAGGGCGCCTCGCAGTACTTCGCGGGCCAGGTGCCCCTGTTCCGCGCCGCCGTGCAGACGCGGATGCGCACCGGCAAGCCGCCGGCGTTCCCGCCGACCGCGCGCGACGGCGTGATCCTCGGCGGCACGATCTTCGCGCTGCTCGAACGCCACCGGGGCCCCGACGCCTGCCAGCTGCTCGCCTCCCGCGTGCGCCGGGAGGGCGCCGAGCGCGCGATCGAGATCGCGTTCGGCGCGACGGTACGGGAGGTCGAGGAGGAGTGGCGGCGCTACCTGCGCGAGGACGTCCCGCGCGCCGGTTCCCCCGACCAGCTCGAGGAGCTGCACTGGTAGCGCCGTCCCGGCGCTGCCGCGCTCGCGGGAACGCTCAGGTCGCGAGCAGGTACAGCGCGAGGACAAGCAGCACGGCCAGCGCCAGCGCGATCGCGAAGCCGCGCGCGAACGCCGCGGGCGCGATACCCCCGTCGGCGGGCTCCGGGATGCGCGCCTCGCCCAGCACCGGCGAGGCGTAGAGCAGCTCGCGCGCAGGCTCGGCGGCCTCCTCGGGGACGAGGATGTCGCGGGGCCCGGCCGCGAGGAAGTCGGGCACGTCAAAGCCGCGGGTGCGGCGCTGCACGGACGGGATCCCCTCCTCGCGGAGGATGCCCTCGATCAGCTCAGCCTCGGCCTGGTTCGCGGCCCACGCGACCTTGACGAGGCGACCGCCCCCGGCTGCCGCCGGCCCGCCCACTCATTCGACCTCGAGGTCGACCTCGGTGACCGCGCCGTCGCGGATCGCCCAGGCACGGACCTGGGGCGCGTCCCGGTCGGCGATCGAGCAGATCACGTACAGCGGGTCGGGCCAGTTCGCCGCGAGGTTGATGTCCGTCTGCGAGGGCTCGGGCGGGCTCTTGGTGTGCGAGTGGTAGATCGCGGCGAGCTCCTCCCCGCGCTCCTCGATCGTCTGCGTGATCCGGAAGAGGTCCTGCGGGTGCACGTTGTAGGCGAGTGGGCTCGCCATCTCGTTGCGCGCGCGGAAGACCTCGGTGGCGCGGCCGTCGCGCCCCGCGATCATCCCGCAGCACTCGTTCGGCGCCTCCTCGAGGGCGTGGGCGATGATCTCGTCGACCAATGCGCGGCTGATCTTCACGGCCACGAGGCTACCGCCCGCGCGACCGGAACCACGCGCGCCGGGCCTTCGATCGTGCTGCTGGCGGCCGCTCGGAGTCGCGCGGCGGCTCTAGTACCAGGTGGAGGTCGGGTCGCGTGGGGGCTCGCGCAAATCGCCCGCCTCGTTGCCGAGCAGATCCGGATTCTCGCGGCCGAGCTCCCAGAGCATGTCGTCGAGCACGGGCGGGCTCAGGCCGGCCACCGCAGCCAGCTCCTTGAGCGCCGCGCGCGTCGCGGGGCGCACCCGCTCAAGCGGGCCGGTCTCGACCAGACCGCTGCGCAGCGCGAGGCGCATGAGCACGTTGTCTGCCGACACCTCCCAGTTCTCCGGGTCGGCGACCTCGAGCCAGCCGCGCCGCTCGGCGATCTTCGCGAACAAAAACGCCTTCTTGCCGATCGGGTCGCTGTAGGCCTCATACCGCGCGAGCAGGTCCACGAGGCCCCCGCCGTCTCCGCGCAGGCGCCCACCGCTCGCTTCGAGCAGCCGCGCGGCCGAGCCACCGTGGTCCCGCTCCAGCCCGCGCGCCAGGTCACGCCACAACGCCGCGCGCCGCTCGGGGTCGGCGACGGTCTCATCGTCGATCCAGAACCAGCGCGCGACCTCGTCCGCGGTCACGTCGCGCAGGCGGCGGGCGGTGAGCAGGCCGGGTTCCGCGCGCGCCGCGCGCAGGCCCAAAAGCCACATCAGCTCGCTTCCCGAGAAGGGCCCCTCGCCCTCGAGGCGGTGCTCGCGCTCGTAGCCGGTCTTGTGGTCGACGGCGCACAAAAAGATCGCGGCGTCGGGGTCGGGCACGTGCTCGAAGCCGGGCGGCTCATAGCTCGCCGCCAGCTCGCGCACGCGCGCAGCGACGCGCTCGATCGCGGCGGGATCGGTCACGACGCCGCCTCCCGGGCACGCGCGTCCATGTAGTGGCGGCGCTCCTCGGCAGGCAGGCGCTCGATCGCGTAGCGCAGCATCGTCCGCGGCATCTTCGCGGCGTGGCGGTCGAGGAAGCCGCGCAAAAGCGCGGCATCCACCCGCTTGCCCACCTCGCGGAGCATCCAGCCGACGGCCTTGTGGATGAGGTCGTGCTCGTCGTGCAGTAGGCGCTCGGCGAGCCGCAGGGTCGGCTCCGCCTCGCCCGCCTTGATGTACGCGAACGTAGTCATCACCGCGATCCGCCGGTCCCACACCGAAGGCGACGCGGCGAGCTCGTCGAGCAGCCCGGGGCGCTCCGCCGCGCGCTCGGCGAGCAGGTGCTCGGCCGAGGCGTCCACCAAGTCCCAGTTGTTCACCCGCTGGCGCTTGGCCAGGTAGAGGTCGGCGATCGCCTCGCGCTCGGCCGCGTCCGCCCGCTTGAAGCGCTCGACGAGGATCGCGAGCGCGACGAAGCGATGCTCATGGATCGGGCTCTCGAGCAAGCGCTCGCAGTGATCGAGCGGGGCGTCGCGGTGCCGCCGAGCCACGCGCCGCTGCTCCGGCACCGGGACGCCGAGGAAGCGGTCGCCCTCGCCGTAGCCGCCGGGCTCGGTGCGGAAGAAGCGCTGCGAGTGCGCGGCACGCTCGGGATCGGCGAGCGCGTCCAGCTCGCGCTCGATCGCCTCGGCGGCGCTCACCACCAGATCGTGGAGTCGACCCCTTCGAGCTCGGAGACGGGCTTCGTGTACACGCCCGAGGAGAGGTACTTCCAGCCGTCGTCGGGGACGATGAAGACGATGTTGCCCTCGTCCATCTCGCCCGCGATCCGAGCGCATATCGCCGCAATCGCGCCGGCCGAGACGCCCGCGAACAGGCCCTCCTCGCGGAGCAGCCGCTGCGTCCACTCGATCGCGTCGCGGTTGGAGACCATGATCTTGCGGTCGAGCAGCGAGAGGTCGATGATCGGCGGGATGAAGCCGTCGTCGAGCGAGCGCAGCCCCTGGACGAGCTCGCCCTGCATCGGCTCCGCGGCGACGATCTTGGTGCTGGGGTCGTGCTCCTTGAGCCGGCGCCCGACGCCCATCAGCGTG
>DATCLC010000074.1:0-3117 GCA_036564135.1 Solirubrobacterales bacterium | reverse complement strand
GGGTCGTGCGAACTGCCTCGATCTGCGCATACTCCGTTCTCCCGAGCGGTGAATGGACGCGCCCCGCCTCGGTCGAGGCGCGGCGGAGCGGGACGCGCCCGATCGCGGGGACCGGGCGTGCCGCTCATCCGGATACGCAGGATTTCGAGGCGAAAGTGATCATGGGGGTGGCCGGAGGGCGCGGCCGGCCGCGGATCGCACGGAATCGCCGCAGGCATTCAGCTGGGACCCAAGCCCCAAGCCCTAAGCCCTAAGCCCTAAGCCCTAAGCCCTAAGACCCAAGCCCTACGCCCCCACCTGCCCGCCAGTCCCCCGCCCCCGCACCGCCTCCAGCCGTTCGCGAAGCGCCGGGAAGCGGGCGTCGAGGGAGTCGACTGCGGGGCCGAGCTCGGCGGCGAGGGCGGCGGCCTCGGCGTCGCGGCCCCGTGCGGCCAGGAACTCGAGGAGGTAGAGCGACGCGGCGACGGTCAGGAAGTGCCCGTCGCCGACCGCGGCGGTGTAGATGGCGATTGCATCACGGTAGGCGGCCTCGGCGGCCGCATCGTCGCCGCGATGGTCGAGGATCTGGGCCTCGCGCAGCCGCAGCGTGGCGACCTCCTGGTGCTCCGGCCCGCGCGTCTCACGCACGATCTCGAGGGCGCGGACGTAGCGGGCGTGGGCGCTGTCGGGCCGGCCGAGCGCGCGCTCGATGTCGCCCAGCACGCGGAGGTTCTGGGCCGTGCGCTCGTGACGCGGGCCGAGCACCTCGCCGTGGATCTCGAGCGCCTCGCGGGCCAGCGGCTCGGCCTCGGCATACCGTTCCAGCCGCGCGAAGTGACTGGCGAGCATCATCATCGCGTACGCGGTCTGGGCGTGGCGGTCGCCGAGGACACGGCGGTGGCGCCGGAGGATGCGCTCCCAGGCGTCGGCCGCGCCCCGGTGGTCCTCGCGCAGCCCGTTGAAGACCGCGAGGTTGCCGAGTGCGATGAGGGTGCGCTGGTGGTCGTCGCCGAGAGCGCGGCGGAACGCCTCGACGGCCTCGGCGGCGGTCGCGGCCGCGCCGTCCAGGTCGCCGCGGCGGTAGAGCACGACGGCGAGGTTGCTGGTGGTGACCGCGACGCCGACGTGCCCGTCACCGAGGAGCCGACGGCGCATGGCGAGCGACTCGCGGTACGCCTCGGCGGCGCCGTCGTAATCGCCACGTGCCTCGAGGACGACGCCGAGGTCGTTGAGCGCCCGGGCGAGGCGCGCGTCGCCTTCCGGCGGCAACGCCAGCCGCCCGACGCGAACGGCCTCGCGCAGCACCGAATCCGCCGCGGGCAGGTCGCCGCTCTGGTGCAGGATCCAGCCGAGGAGGGTGAGCGCGGCGGCGACGTCGGGGTGGACGTCGCCGTACAGCCCGCGCTTCTCGTCGAGCGCCTGGCGCGCGAGCGGTAGCGCGTCGGCGTGGAGCCCGAGCTGCTCGTACGCCTCGGCGAGCACGCCGCGCATCTCGGCGCGGAGCGCGGGGTCGGCGGAGAAGGCCTCGTCGAGCGTGCCCGCGCGGCGGTCCAGGAGCGTCCGCACGGCGACGCTGTCCGCCCCCGGCTGCGCCGGCCCGGTGATCCCGAACGTCTCGAGGAGGAAGGTCCGGACCTCGAAGGCCTTGTCGCGTTCGGCGGCGATGCGCTCGGAGGCGATCCGGAGCTGCCGCGCCTGCCGGGCGGTCACTGCGCTGAACCCGGCGAGCACGACGAACGCCGCGGCCACGCCGGTGACGCCGACGCGATGACGTCGCACGAAGGTGCGGACCCGGTAGCCGAGCGTGGCCGGCCGCGCCTCGACCGGCAGCCCCTCGAGGTGCCGGCGCACGTCGTCGGAGAAGGCGGCGACCGACGCGTAGCGCTCGCCCGGCTCCTTGCGCAGCGCCTTCATCGTGATCGTGTCGAGGTCGCCGGCGATCGCCCGGCGACGCTCCGGCGGCGCGACGGCGGAGGGCGGCGGCGGGTCGCGCTCGAGGATCTCGCGCGTCAGCTCCTCCTGCGTGCGCTCCCCCGCCTCGCCGAAGGGGTGCCGGTCGGCGAGCAGCTCGTAGAGGAGGACGCCGAGCGCCCAGACGTCGCACGCCGTGGTCACTCGCTCGCCGCGGAGCTGCTCGGGCGCGGAGTAGCGCGGCGTGAGCCGTCGCTCGGCGAGGCGCGTGGTGTGCCCGTCCGTCTGCTCGGGGTCCAGGATCTTCGCGATCCCGAAGTCGAGCAGCTTCGGCACGCCGGCGGACGTGACCAGGATGTTCCCCGGCTTGAGGTCGCGGTGGACGAGCAGCCGCTGGTGCGCGTGGTGGACCGCGGCGCAGACGTCGCGGAAGAGCGCGAGGCGCGCCGGGATGTCGAGAGCGTGCCGGCGGCAGTGCTCCAGGATGTCGACGCCGTCGACGTACTCCATGACGAGGTACGGGAGCCCGTCGTCCGTCGCGCCGACGTCGAGCAAGCGCGCGATGTTCGGGTGGTCGAGCGACGCCAGGATCCGGCGCTCGGCGCGGAAGCGGCGCAGCACGTCTTCGGTGTCGAGCCCGCGTCGCACGAGCTTGATCGCGACCTGCCGGCGGAAATCGGCAGCCTCGTGCTCGGCCAGGTAGACGCGCCCCATCCCGCCGCGCCCGAGGAGGCGCTCGATGCGGTAGGGGCCGATGCGGTCGGGGAGGTCGGGGTCCGCCCGCCCGCGCAGCCATGGCGGCGGGCCATCCAGCAAGCCGGTCGCCGGCGCCTCGTGCGCGGCGAGGAGCGCCTCGACCTCGGCGCGGAGCGTGGGGTCCGGCTCCGCCCGCTCGAGGAACGCGGACCGCTCCGCAGGAGGCAGTTCCACGGCCTCGGCAAAGAGCGCCTCGATTCGCGCCCAGCGTCCCGCCGTGGGGTCCGGCTGTGTCGGCGTCATCGTTACGCTTCCGCGGATCCGAGCGAGCCGCCGGCCCGATCGGGCGGTGCCTCGTCGCCGCGGTCGGGGAGTGCAACGCCGGCGCGATCGGGGAGCGCGTCGCCCAGCTCGCGGCGGAGCCAGGCGCGGGCCGCTTCCCAGGCCCGGCGCACGGTGATCGGCGAGACGTCCATCAGTGCAGCGATCTCGTCGTAGCCGAGCCCGGCGAAGAAGCGGTACTCGACGACC
>DATCLC010000073.1:0-14270 GCA_036564135.1 Solirubrobacterales bacterium | reverse complement strand
GCGCAGTTGAACGGCAGCCCGGACGGACCGTCCGGGAACTGGAAGTCGATGTAGGGGACGTTCTCCCTGATGCAGTACGGCCAGCCGAAGTTGCCCGGCTCGGTGATCAGGTTGAACTCGACGCTGCCCTGCGGGCCGCGGGCCGGGTCGGCCGCGTTCGCGTCGGGCCCGTAGTCGCCCATCTCGATCCAGCCGGTCTCGGGATCGACCTTGAAGCGGAAGGGGTTGCGGAACCCCATCGCGTAGATCTCGGGCAGGGTCTTGGGGTCGTCGTCGACGAACAGGTTGCCGTCGGGGATGGTGTGCCCGGGCCCGTCGGGGTTGGGCACGATGCGCAGGATCTTGCCGTTCGGGTTGGCGGTGTTGGCGGAGGTGCGCTGGGCGTCCCAGGCCTCGCGGCCGGGGCGCTCGTCGATCGGCGTGTACCCGCCCGAAGCGTGCGGGTTCGTGTTGTCGCCCGTGGAGATGTAGAGGCTGCCGTCGGGGCCGAACTCGAGCGCGCCGGCCGAGTGGCAGCACTGCTGGCGCTGGTGGGTCCACTCGTAGATCACCTCCTCGGAGGAGATGTTGAGCTGGCCCTGCGGGGTGAGCGTGAAGCGGGAGACGCGCTGGGTCAGCGTGTTCTGCGGCGGGACCGAGTAGGCAAGGTAGAGCTCGTTGCTCTCGGAGAAGTCCGGAGCGAGAGCCAGGCCCAGCAGGCCGTTCTCCTGGCCGGTGTAGACGTTGATGTGGCCGATCGTCGAGACCTGCTCTGTGCCGGGGTCCCAGACGCGCAGGTCCCCGAAGCGCTCAATGTAGAAGACGCGACCGTCCTCGGCCACGTCGACCTCCATCGGATTCTGGCTGTCGTCGACGAGCGTCGTCTTGACGAACTTGCCCGACGCAGCCTGCGCCGCAGCAGCGAGCGCCAGCGCGCCGAGGAACACAACTGCAAGGGATCACCACCAAGCCGTTTGGGAACCCCGTACACCCCGCATGAAGCGCACAATGGTCTCCCTTCGCATCTGTCCCGCGCAGCCCGCCTGCCACCACCCTCGGCGACCCCCCGGGCGCGCATTTGCGCGCGCAACGGTACCAAGGCGCGACGACACCGGCAGCGGTGCCGCCCCCTCGCCTGGTCTGTTCTAGGCGTGCGCGAGGTAAGCGTCCCGCACGCGAGCGATGAGCTCGGGGCCCGGGACCTGGGCGAGATCGGGGTTGATCACCTCGACCTCGATCGGGCCGTCGTAGCCGGCGGCGTCGACGAGCGCGCGCAACCGCGGGAGGTCAATCGCCCCCTCCCCCATCATCCCCCGGCCCGCGAGCAGGTTGGTGGTCGGCACCAGCCAGTCGGAGACGTGATAGCCGAGGATGCGGCCCCGGGCGCGCTCGATTCCCGCCTCGAGCTCGGGATCCCACCAGACGTGGTAGGCGTCGATCACCACCCCCACGTCCTCGGGGTCGAAGCGCTCGGCGAGATCGAGCGCCTGGGCGAGCGTGACGACCACCGAGCGCTCGACGACCATCATCGGGTGCAGCGGCTCGATCCCGAGGTGCACGCCGTGCTCGCGCGCGTACGGGACGAGCTCCTCGATGCCGCGCGCCACGGCGTCGCGGGCGCGCGCGAGGTCCGCCCCGCGCGCCCCGCCGCAGACGAGCACGAGCACGTCGGTGCCGAGCTCCGCCGCCTCCTCGACGGCGCGCTTGTTGTCGTCGGCGCGCTCACGCCGCTCGCTCTCGCTCTCGGCGAAGAAGAAGCCTCCGCGGCACAAGCTGGAGACCCGCAGTCCCGCCGCGCGGATCATCTCGCCCGCGCCGGGCTCCAGCTTGTGCCGCCAGGGTCCCACCCACTCGATTCCCGCCGTCGTGCATCCCTCCACTACTTCGGCAAGGCTCAGGTGGTCGGCGGTGATCTGGTTGAAGCTCAGCCGCCCGATGTCCGGAGCGCTCACGGCTGCTCGATCCCCGCCAGCTCGAGCACCGGGCGCATCCGCGCCGCCGCGCGCTCGGGATCGGCCAGGACCCCGGCGCGGTCGGCGAGCCGGAAGAGCTCGGCGTAGTGAAGCGCCGAGCGCGCGCTCTCCATCCCGCCCAGCATCCGGAAGTGGGACTGGTGGCCGTTGAGATAGGCGAGCAGCACGACGCCCGCCTTGTAGCTGCCGGTCGGCGCCGCGAAGATGTGGCGCGCCAGGGGCACCGTGGGCGCGAACAGCTCGTCGTAGCGCTCGAGGTCACCCGCGTCGAGGGCGCCGAGCGCGGCGGCCGCGACCGGCGCGATCGCGTCGAAGATCCCGAGCAGGGCGTCGCTGTGGCCGCGCTCGTCGCCCCGGATCAGCGTCGGGTAGTTGAAGTCGTCGCCGGTGTAGACCCGGACGCCGTCGGGCAGCCGGTCGCGCAGCTCGCGCTCGAGCTCGTCGTCGAGCAGCGAGACCTTGATCCCGTCGACGCGCTCGGCGTGCGCCGCGATCAGGTCGGCCACCGCGTCGATCGCCTCGGCGGGATCGACCGCGCCCCAGTAGCCGCGCAGCGCCGGGTCGAACACCTCGCCGAGCCAGTGCAGCATCACCGGCCCGCTCGCCTCGCCGAGCACCTCGTCGTAGACGCGGCGGTAGTCCTCGGCGCCACGCGCCGTGCGCGCGAGGTGGCGGCTGCACATCACGACGGGCGTCGCGCCCACCCCCTCGATCAGCGTGCACTGCTCGAGGTAGGCGGCCGTGATCTCCTCCAGCGGCGCCGGCGCCGCGGGATCGAGCTGGTCGGTGGCGGCACCGCAGACGAGCCGCCCGCCGACCGCCGTGGCCTCCGCGGCGCTGCGCTTGATCAGCTCCTGGGCGAGTGGCCAGGTGAGCGCGCCGCCGCGCTGGGACGTGTCCATCGCCTCGGCGACTCCGAGCCCGTACGACCAGAGGTGCCGTCGGTAGGCGAGCGTCGCGTCCCAGTCGATGGCGGGCTCGGCGATCGGGTCGCCGGGCGCGAGCGGGTCGCAGACCACGTGCGCGGCGGCGATCGCGACCCGGGTGCGCGGCGGCTTGCCCGTCGGCGCGGGCAGCTCCGGCGCGGCGCCGGGCACATAGCGCTCGACCCCGCCGTCGGCGGTGGGCAGGGCGAGCTGCTGGGCGGCCGTGATCGCCATCAGTCGATCGGCGGCACGTCGAGCGTCCGCCGCTCCCGCCACGAGCGCATGCCGAGCTCGGCGAGCTGGATGCCCTTCGCGCCCTCGTCGAAGCCCCACGGGAAGGGCTCGTCGTCGACGACGTGGCGCAGAAACAGCTCCCACTGCGCCTTGAAGCCGTTGTCGTAGGCGTGGCGCTGCGGGACCTCGATCCAGGCCGAGCGGAAGTCGATCTCGTTCGGGACGTCGGGGTTCCAGACCGCCTTCGGCGTCGCCGCCGCCGGCTGGACGCGGCAGCCGTGCAGACCGGCGACCGCGCTGCCGTGCGTGCCGTCCACGTGCAGCTCGAGCAGCTCGTCGCGGTCGACGCGGGTGCACCAGGACGAATTGAGGTTGACGACGATTCCGCCCTCGAGCTCGAACCACGCGTAGGCGGCGTCCTCGGCGGTCGCCTCGTACGGCTCGCCGCGCTCGTCGTAGCGCTCCGGGATGTGGGTGTACCCGAGCGCGGTGACCGTCTTCACCGGCGCGAAGATGTTGTCGAGCACGTAGCGCCAGTGGCAGAACATGTCGACGATGATCCCGCCCCCGTCCTCGGCCCGGTAGTTCCAGCTCGGGCGCTGCGCGGGGGGCTCGGGGCCCTCGAAGACCCAGTAGCCGAACTCGCCGCGGACCGAAAGGATGCGGCCGAAGAACCCGCTGCGCACGAGCTCCGCGAGCTTCAGCAGGCCAGGCAGAAAGAGCTTGTCCTGGACGACCCCGTGCTTCACGCCGGCCTCGCGGACGCGGCGGAGCAGCTCGAGCGCCGTCTCGAGGTCCGGCGCGATCGGCTTCTCCGTGTAGACGTGCTTGCCGGCGGCGACCGCCTTGCGCACCGCCTCGGGGCGGGCGCTGGTGAGCGTGGCGTCGAAGTAGATCTCGTACTGCGGGTCGGCGAGGACCTCGTCCAGGTCGGTCGAGATCCGCTCGACCCCGGCGCGCTCGGCCAGCTCGCGCAGCTTGTACTCACGGCGCCCGACGAGCACCGGCTCCGGCCAGATCCGCCGCCCGTCGGCGAGCTCGACCCCGCCCTGCTCGCGGATCGCAACGATCGAGCGGAAGAGGTGCTGGTTCATGCCCATCCGCCCGGTGACGCCGTTCATGATGATCCCGACGGTGCGACGCCCGCCGCCGTCCGCCTGCGCCGCGGCACCCGGCGCTCGGTCGATTTCAGTCCTCGTAACCGTCAATGGTTCGCTCCCCGCCCTGTACGTGGAAAACGTTTGCCAGATCGGCACCATAACGAGCTTGCGCTCGGCGTGTCAAGACGTGGCGCGGGCGCGGCGGCGGTGTGGGGTCCGTGCGCCTGCTTGCGGGGCGTTCTCTGCGGATCCGGCGCCCTTGGCCCGGAGCCCCGATCCGCTACAACTGTTTCGGGGCGCTGACGCCGCGTCCCCCAAGGGGTCTATCGGGAAAATCGGGAAAACGGGTCCTCCAGGAGCGCTTTGATGAAGGCTGTTGCGATCCCTCGTTTCGGGGGAGCGGATGTGCTCGAGACCATGGACCTCCCCGTGCCCGAGCCGGGGCCGGGAGAGGTCGCGATCGACGTCGCCTACGCCGGTGCCAACTACGCGGAGATCCTTTACCGCCGGGGCGCGGTTGACGTGCCGCTCCCCTTCGTCCCCGGCATCGAGGTCGCGGGGCGCGTACGGGCGCTGGGCGAAGGCGTGTCGGGGCTCGAAGTCGGGCAGCCCGTCGCGGCCCTGACCATCGTGAACAGTGGCGGCTACGCCGAGGTCGCGGTCACCGATGCCCGGCTCGCAGTGCCCGCCCCCGAGGGCGTGCCGTTGGCCACCGCCGCCGCGCTCCCGTCGAACAGCACGACGGCGATCCTCGTCTGGGACCGGATCGCGCGCCTGCGCCCGGACGAGGTCGTGCTCGTGCACGCGGCCGCGGGCGGCGTCGGCAGCCAGCTCGGCCAGGCCGCGCGGATGCTGGGCGCGAAGCGCGTCGTCGGCACCGTCGGCTCGCCCGCCAAGGTCGAGGCGGCGAACGCCTTCGGATACGACGAGGTCCTGCTTCGCAACGAGTTCGCCGAGCGCGCCGACGCGCTCACCGAGGGGAAGGGCTTCGACGTGATCGTCGACCCGGTCGGCGGCGAGACGCGGCGCGCGAGCTATGAGGCGCTCGCGGGCGGGGGCCGGCTGATTGCCATGGGCAACGCTTCAAACGGCGACGACGTGAGCTTTGGCGCCAACGAGCTCTGGTGCGCCGGCAAGGCCGTGATGGGCTTCAACCTGGCGGCGTTCAGCGCGACCCACCCCGAGGTCGTGCACGCCGCCCTCGCCCGCGCCGCCGACGCGCTCGCCGCCGGGGAGATGCGGGTCGACGTGAACGAGACCCTCCCGCTCGAGGAAGCCGAGCAGGCCCACCGCCGGATCGAGAGCGGCCAGACGACCGGGAAGATCGTGCTCGCGGTCGCACCGTAGGTCGAGCCCCCCGGGCCCCGGTTGGGGCCCAGGCACGCGCCAGCTCGCGGTTTTGTTGGTTGATCCAACGCAACCGCGAGGTCGCGCAGCGCGAACTCACGAGATCGCCATTTCGACGAGCAATCCCACGAAAGGCCGATGTCGGGGCGGCCCGCCCCGCGACGTCGACCTATCGACGGTTGATCCCACGAAAGGTCGACCACCGCGGCCCCGCGCCGCCACAGGCAAAAGGCCCCGCCGCCGGAGCGGCCGGGGCCTCGAAACGAAAACGCAACCGCGCCGCGCGGCCTACCCGAACGTCCGCTTCAGGAACGCCAGCCCGTCGGTCGCCAGGGCGTCCTGCGTCGGCGCGAGCGGGCGCCAGATCGCGGCCGCCGTGGCGATCGCCTCCTGCTCGGCCGTAAACGACTCGATCGTGAGCTGGCCGTCGTAGCCGGCGTCGCTGAGCGCGGCGGAAAAGCTTTGCCAATCGAACTTGTCAAAGCCCGGCGCGCCCCGGTCGGTGCCGCAGGCGTGCACGTGCGCGATGTGCCTGCCGGCGGCGCGCGCGGCGGCGGCCGGGTCGCGCTCCTCGATGTTCATGTGGTAAGTGTCGAGGAGCAGGCCGAGGGCATCGTTGTCCACGGCCTCGACGAGCTCGAGCGCCTGCTCGACGGTGTTGAACAGGCTCGTCTCGTAGCGGTTGAGCGGCTCGACGCCGAGGCGCACCCCGCGCTCGCCGGCGTACTCGGCGACCGGGCGCAGGCGCTCGGCGACGCGCTTGACGGTCGCGCTGCGATCGCTGCCCTCGAGGCGCCAGAGCTTGCCCACCGGCGCGTACATCGGACCCGCGACGACCGGGCTCCCGATCGTCTGGGCGACGTCCACGCAGTGGCGCAGATAGTCCGCCGTCTCCGCCGCCGTCGCGTCGTCCTCGGTGAGGTCGCGCCCGGGCGGCATCACGCAGGCGAGTCCCGCGGCGAGCCCGTGCTCGCGCAGCACCTCGGCCGCGCGGTCGGGGTCCCACTGGCCGGGCTCCTCGACCTGAAGCTCGATTACGTCGAAGCCGAAATCGCGCACCTTCGGGGCGAGCTCAGCCAGGCGCTCATCGCTGAGCGGCGAGACCCACACCCAGGTGCTGACACCGAAGCTAGCCATTGAAACTCTCGAAAAGGGCGAAGGGGTTGAAAAGGGGTCGAAAACTCAGGTCCAAAAAGAAAAAGCCGGCCGGACCGGCCGGGCGCTCCCGCTCGGGGTGCGCCCGGCCGTCCGGTCGGGAAGCGAGGAGGGAACTAGCCCTGCCAGCGCTCCGGGTAGCCCGGCATGTCCTCGCAGCCGCACAGCGCGTAGTGCAGCGGCGGCATGCCCTCGTTCTGGGCGATCACATCGTCCAGCTGCTCCTCGGTGATGGCCGGCTGCGGGAGCACCCACTCCTTCGGCACCGGCTCACCGCTGAGGATGCGGGTCGCGGCGATGATCGGCGTCCTCCACTGGAAGTTGGAGTACACCGGGGCGATCGCCGTCAGGTCGTCCTCAGCCCACTTCCGGAGGAAGTCGAGCTGGTCCTCGCCGGTGATCGGCGGGACTTCCTGACCGGCATCCTCGAACGCCTCGATGGCAGCGACCGCGGTCGCGCCGGCGTCCATCCAGATGCCGTCGAGGCCACCCTCGCGCTGGATGTAGTCGGAGACGATCTGCTTGGTCTTGGCCGGATCGCCGTCCGTGAACTCGTTACCGACGAGCTCGATGTTCGCGTCCTTCCAGATCTCAAGTGCGCCGGTGAAGCGCGTCTCGAGGACGTCCACGCCCGGAAGGATTCGCAGCGCCAGGATCTTGCCGCCGTCCGGCACGTTCTCCACGAGGAACTCAGCGGCGTCAGCGCCGAACGCGTAACCGCCGATCGGGTGGATGAACGTCACCGGGCAGTCGGTGTTGACGCCACGGTCGAACACGATGACCGGGATGCCGGTCTTGCAGGCGCGCTCAACCGCCGGGGTCAGCGTCTGCGTCGTGTTCGGCGAGATGATCAGAGCATCGCAGTCGCCGCTGTTGGCCAGCTGGCGAATGTCAGCGATCTGCTTCTCGTCGGACGCCTCTGCATCGACGGCCTCGAAGTTGGCGATGTCGTCGTGCAGCTCGACCTCGGCCTGCATGGTGGTCCAGCCGGTCTGACGCCACGGGTTGTCGACCGCAGCGTTCGAGAAGCAGATGTTCCACGGACCGGGCTTCTTGTACTCAGACGTGTCGACCAGCTCGCCCGGCTCGATCGCCTGGACCCACGGGTCGTTGCCGGCCCCGAAGTCCTCCGGCTCGATGCTGCGCTGCGCGAGCTGCCGGTCCATTTCCTCCTGATCGAAGAAATCAGGGTTCGGCTCCGGGAGGCCTACCGCCCCACCGTTGCCGCTGTCGGCCGAGCCGCCGCTGTCGTCCTCGTCGTCACCACACGCGCTGACGAACACAGCGAACGCGGTGAAGGCGACAAGCAACAGCAGGACTCGGTTGAGATGCCATCGCTTTCGCAAGGCTTCCCTCCTCCTGGTTGGGTTGTCGTGTACAGGTTGCGGAGCCACCGGGCGCCCTCCCTCTCAGGAACCTTCCCTGAGCCTGTAGGACGCGACCGCGACGGCCGCGATGATGATGACGCCCTCCACGGCGTCCTCGAGCGCACCCGAGACGCCCTGGAGATTGAGCCAGCTGAACAGCGCGGTGAGGGCCAAGGCGCCCGCCATCGCGTTGACAACCGACCCACGGCCTCCTCCCAGCACGGTGCCACCGAGCACCGCCGCTGTGATGGCCTCGAACTCGAGGCCCTGGCCGACCTGAGCCGTCACCCCCGCAAAGCCGCCGAGCAGGATGCCGGCGATAACCGCGGAGAGTGCGGACAAGACGAACGCGGTGATGCGCACTCGCGTGACATTGATGCCCGAGAGGGCAGCCGCCCGGTCGTTGTCGCCCACCGCGAGCACCTGACGGCCGAAGTGGCCGCGCATGAGCCAGACGCTGAAGGCGCCGATCGCGACCAGGATGATCACGGAGTACGGCAGCTGCTCGATCACGGGCACGTCGATGCCCATGCGACCGATCTCGCGGAAGTTGTCAGCGAGCGCGCCCTTCGGCGAACCGCTCGTGTACAGCCAGACCGCTCCGTCGAGGATGAGCAGCATGGCGAGCGTCGTGATGAACGACGGCACGCGGAAGATCGTCGTCACGACCCCGTTGATGAGGCCGACGATGAGCCCGATCACGAACAGGAGCGCGATCACGGGCACGGTCTTCGACGGGTCGCCGTCGCTGACCGCCGCCGCGATCACCACGCAGACCGTGACCAGCGAGCCGACCGAGAGGTCGAACTCGCCCGAAGCGAGCACGAAGAACGCGCCCGCGGCCAGGATCGCCAGCGGCGCTGCCTGCTTCAGGTAGGCGAGGAACCCGGACGGCTCGGCGAACAGCGGGTTGATCGCCGCGATCCAGACCCACAGGATGATCGTGAGGTACCAGACGACGGGGATCGCCCGCAGGACCCCCAGCACGCGCGCGAGCGCGGACGGGGCGCCCTCGCCGACGCCCGACGGGCCCTCGGGTACGGGTGCAGCAGACGTACTCATGCGTTAGCTCCAGGGGTCTGGGTCTGAGGTGCGTTACCGGTCACCGCCGGCGCGGGCCCCGCGCCGATCTTGCGCACGCGCCGCTCCTTCCAGCGGAAGGAGTAGGCGGCAACGGCGACGATGATGATCACACCGCGGACGACGTCCTTCGCGAACGCGTTGACCTCGAGCGCGTTGAACGTCGAGTCGAGGATCGCGAGGATGAACACGCCGGCGAGCGTGCCGAGCACGCTGCCGCGGCCGCCCAGCAGGTAGGTCCCGCCGAGCACGACCGCCGCGATCGACTCGAGGTCGTAGCCGCCGTCGGTGCCCACGAGCGGGCTGCCGGCGCCGAGGCGCGCGGCCAGGTACAGGCCGGTGACCGCCGCGCACAGCGAGCAGATCACGTGGGCCATGATCAGGATGCGGTGGGTGCGCACGCCGGAGAGCTTCGAGACCTCCTCGCTGCCGCCGACCGCGTACAGCTGGTGACCGAAGCGCGTGTAGCGCAGCAGGAACCAGACGAGCGCGTAGACGGCGACGAGCAGGAGCACCGCGATCGGGAGCGGCCCGATCTCGGAGTAGCCGAGCGAGTCCTCGAAGCCGCCCGGCACGCCCTCGACCACGCCGTCCCAGCGGCTCTCGATGAAGCCCTGGATGATCAGGGCGACGCCGAGGGTCGCGATGAACGGGTTCACGCGCAGCTTGGTGATCACCAGGCCGTTCACCAGGCCGATCGCCATGCCGAGGGCGAGCACCACGAGGATGCCCGGCGCGATGTTCGCGTTCGAGCCGTCCATCACCACGGCGGCGACGATCGACGTGAGGCTGATCACCCAGGCGACCGAGAGGTCGAGCGACATGCCGATGATCACGAGGGTCTGCCCGGCGGCGACGATGCCGAGGGCGACCGACCGGATCAGCATGTCGGCGATGCTGTCGATCGAGAGCAGGTTGCTGCCCTTGATCGCGACGACGACCCAGCAGACCACGAGGATCGCGATCAGCGCCAGGTAGACCTGGCCGGTCGTCGTCCGCGTCAGCGAGCGCCAGAAACGCGCAGCGGCGCTGCGCTCACCGCCGCTCTCGGCGGTCGGCCCGGGGTGCTGAGCTACGGGCGGAGTGCTGGTGGTCACGACTTACCCC
Source organism: Solirubrobacterales bacterium (assembly GCA_036564135.1). Classification (GTDB taxonomy): domain Bacteria; phylum Actinomycetota; class Thermoleophilia; order Solirubrobacterales; family 70-9; genus RSA11. Next base: position 4,002 of record DATCLC010000073.1, on the reverse strand, counting down.
CCTCTCCGGCGGAGCTCAGCTCCTCCTGGATCTTCGCGAGGTCGGCCTCGGTCTCGGCCTCGATGTCCTCCTCGCCGGTGGCCAGGAACATGATCTCCGCCTCGGTCGGGCCCGCGGGCAGCTCGCCGGCGATCTGGCCGTTGCGCATGACGATGATGCGGTCGCTCATGCCGATCACCTCGGGCAGCTCCGAGGAGATCATCAGCACGGCGACGCCGTCGTTGGCGAGGCCGCGGATCAGGTCATGGATGCCCGCCTTCGCGCCCACGTCGATGCCGCGCGTGGGCTCGTCGAAGATCACGAGCTGCGGCTCGGTGGCGAGCCACTTGGCGATCACGACCTTCTGCTGGTTGCCGCCGGACAGGAAGCGCACCTCCTGCCCGAGGCCGCGGGAGCGGAGCTCGACGGCCTGGCAGAGGTCCTTGACGTTGATCGTGAGCTGGTTGCGCCGCCTGCGGGCCAGGCCGCGCCACGCGAGCGCCACGTTGTCGCGCACCGACTGCGCCAGGGTGAGGCCCTCGCTCTTGCGGTCCTCGCTGACGAACCCGATGCCGTGCGCGATCGCCTGCTGCGGCGAGTTGATCTTCACGGGCTTGCCGTCGATCTCGACGGTGCCCTCGAGGAACGGATCGGCCCCGAAGATCGCGCGCGCGAGCTCGGTGCGCCCCGAGCCCTGCAGGCCCGCGACGCCGAGGATCTCGCCGGCGTGGATGTCGAGGTCGATGTTCGCCAGGACGTCGGTGGCGCCCCCGCGCACGCGGAGCTTCACGTCCCCGCGCTTCGAGGGATCGCCGCGCGGCGGGAAGTACTGGTCGAGGTCGCGGCCGACCATGAGCTTCACGAGCTCGGCCGAGCTCACCTCGTCCGCGTTCACCGTCTTGACCTTCTGGCCGTCCTTGAGCACGGTGATGCGCTGGGCCAGCTCGAAGATCTCCTTGAGGCGGTGCGAGATGTAGAGGATCGCCATGCCGCGCTCGCGCAGGCGCTTGACGCGGGTGAACAGGCGCTCCACTTCGTGGGCGGCGAGCGACGCCGTGGGCTCGTCCATCACGAGGATCTTCGAGTCGAGCGAGAGCGCCTTGGCGATCTCGACCGTCTGCTGCTGGGCGACCGAGAGGCGGCCGACGAGCTCATCCGGCGGGATCGGGTCGTCCGGCGCGAACTCGCGCAGGAGCTTCTCGGTCTCGCGTTCCATCTTGGCCCGGTCGACGATGAAGCCCCTCTTGGGCTCGCGACCGAGAAACACGTTTTCCGCGACCGTGCGGTCGGGCAGCAGGTTGAACTCCTGGTAGATGATCGAAACGCCCGCCTGCTGCGCCTCCAGCGGGTGGCTGAACTTCTGCGGCTTGCCGTCGATGATGATCTCACCGGCGCTCGGCGTGTAGGCGCCGGCGAGGATCTTCATCAGCGTCGATTTGCCGGCACCGTTCTCGCCGACAATCGCGTGCACCTCGCCAGCGGCGCACTCCAGGTCGATTCCGTGGAGCACGTGGACGCCCAGGAAGTCCTTCTTGATGCCGCGCATCTGGAGGAGCGGCGACCGCGTCGCCGTCGCGGCACCCCCCGCAGCTTCCCTGCTCTCCTCCCCAGGGCTCACGTTCACCTCCTTCTCCTCTACTTGACAACCAGTGGCCTGAGGTTCTGGTAGGCGATCCTCAGACCGGCGTCGACGAGTTCCGGACTCCCTCCCCAGACGGGATCCTCATGCTCAACCGACAGAACTCCGTCGAAGCCACCCTCATAGAGGGTGTCGACGTACCGTACCCAATCGACATCGCCGAGCCCGGGAATCCGGTAGCGCCACCAGCCCATGTCCCACGGATCCTTGTCGCGGGTCCGCTGGACGCCGAAGAACCCGAAGCGATTGAGCTTGTCCGGGAACGTCTGGGCGTCCTTCGCGTGGGCGTGGATGACGCGGTCGACGTAGGGGCGGAGAGCCTCGATCGGGTCGATTCCAAGCCAGAGCAGGTGCGAGGGGTCGAAGTTGAGGTAGAAGCCCAGATCGAAGATCCACTCCCACAGCTCGGGGGAGTACGCAAGGTTGCCGGGACCCCCGTCGGGGTGCCAGCCCTCCATCACGCAGTTCTCGATCATGAGCTTGACCCCGCGCTCGCCGGCGTAGTCGACGAGCGGCTTGAGGACCTCCTCGGCCTCCTTCATGTTCTCGAGCACGCTCTTGTTGGGGTCGCGCCCGATGAACGTGCCGACGGGAACGCCGCCGAGCTTCTGCGCGGCGTCGATGCACGCCCGCAGGTGGTTGTGCGCGAGCTCGCGCTCCTGCGGGTCGGGATCAAGGTTGTTGGGGTAGAACGCCAGCGCGGAGAGCTCGAGGTTGTTGTCGGCGAGCGCCTTCTGGACGCGCTCGATCTCCTCGTCGGTGAAGCCCTTGCCGCCGATGTGGCTGGCGGTGAAGGGCCGGTCCGCGATCTGCGGCCAGGAGGCGATCTCGAGCGCCTCGAAGCCGACCTCGCTGGCGAACTTCGCGATCTCCTCGATGTCCCGCTCGGGCATCGAGGCTGTCAGGAATCCAAGCTTCACGATGCAGCTCCCATGCTCACGGGGGCCTCTACGTCGACCCAATTTCCTTCCGCGTTCGAGCGCAGGACCGCGTCGGTGATCTGCGCGGCGCGCAGCCCGTCGTTGAACGTCGGCATGCCCTCCGCGGGCACGCCCGTGCGGATCGCCTCGTAGACGTCCGCGACGAACGCGTCGAAGCAGTCACCGTAGCCCTGCGGGTGGCCGCCGGGAAGCACCGCCAGGCGCGCGGCGGCCGGGGAGAGCGTCCCCGGATCGCGCTTGATCACGGTCGCCGCCTCGCGGCGCCCGCACCACAGGGTTTCGGGCTCTTCCTGGTCGAACACCAGCGCTTCCTCGGTGCCGTCGATCTCGAACCAAAGCCGGTTCTTGCGCCCCGGCGAGATCTGGCTGATCACCACCGAGCCGACGGCGCCGCGGTCGGTCTGGAACTGCACGACCGCCGCGTCCTCGGTCTCGACCTGCCGGGTCTCGCCCGTAGCGCCATCGTTGATCGTCTCAAAAGCCTTGGCTCCGGCGCGGCGACGCTCCGGGATGGCGGTCATCATCTGGGCGTTCAGCCGGGTGAGCCGGTGGCCGGTGACGAACTCGACGAGGTCGCACCAGTGCGAGCCGATGTCGGCGAACGCGCGCGAGGCCCCGCCGGTCTCCGCGTCGACGCGCCAGTTGTCGTCGTCCGGGGAGAGCAGCCAGTCCTGTAGGTAGCTGCCGTGCATGAGCTGCACGCGCCCGGCCGTGCCGTTGTGCACGCGCTCGCGCGCCTCGCGCACGGTCGGGTAGTAGCGGTAGACGAACGGCACGCCGGTCTGCGAGCTGTTCGCCGAGGCGGCCGCCTCGGTGACGCCGTGCGCCTCCTGCAGCGTGAGCGCGAGCGGCTTCTCGCAGATCACGTGCTTGCCCGCGGCGAGCGCGCGTTCCGCGAGCGGCACGTGCAGGTTGTTCGGCGTGCAGATATGCAGCACGTCGATGTCGGGCGACTCCGCGAGCTCCTCCGCTGAGCCGAAGGGCTGTTCAGCCCCCAGCTCGCTCGCAGCAGCCGCCGAGCGCGCGGGCGTCGAGGCGGCTACGCCCACCAACCGTGCACCCGCCTGGCGGATAGACCGCGCGTGCACCCCTCCAATGAAACCGGTCCCGGCAATGCCGGCCCGAAGACTCCTCACCATCAGTTGGAACCTATACAAACCTTTGATCGCGTGTCAAGCAGAATTCGGAGAGCTTTGGTCGTTCCGGGCCCTCCGCAGCCGGGGTTTTTACACGAAGTCCGCGCAAGAAGCCGGTTCGTCTGCTTTACTCGCGGTATGAAAGGCAACGGGTACGGTCGTGCCACGCCCCCCGCCGGGGCTGGCGCCGTCCTCAAACTGATCCGCGAGGGGGAGGCGGTGACCAGGGCTGATCTGGCCCGCCACACTGGCCTCGCCCGCTCCACCGTCGCCCAGCGCGTGGACGCGCTCTTGGCCCACAAGCTGG
>DATCLC010000072.1:0-25277 GCA_036564135.1 Solirubrobacterales bacterium | reverse complement strand
ACCGTGGCGGTCGGCGAGCTCGCCCCGGGCGGGCAACGGGTCCTGCGGGTCCGCCTGAAGGCCGGCAAGCGGGCGGCGCGACGCGGCAAGCTCAAGCTGCGCCTGCTCTCGCCGGACCTGCCCGAGCCGCAGCGCAAGTCGATCCGCTTGCGCGTGCGCTGACGGGCGCCACGCCGAAGCGGGGCCGCGCGCGTTGGCGCGCGGCCCCGTTGGGGCGCCAATCGAGGCCGCAACACGGGCGCCAGTCAGCCGTGGCGCGCGAGAGGGAGGGCATCGCGCGGCGGGCCGGGGTTTCAGTGGGCATGTTGATCCCTGCGCCAGTCAACGGAGTCCCGCGTTCCCAGGAGGCCGCGCGATGACGGTGCCTGGCCGCGAGCCCCGGGGCACGGTGGTGGTCTGCGATGACGATCCCGCCACCCTCGAGTTGCTCACGGAAGAGCTCACGGCCGACCGCTTCGAGGCGCTGCCTGCACCGACCGCGGCCGATGCCCTGCGCCACTGCCACTACCGCAGCCCCGACCTGCTGCTGCTGGATTTGGCGCTGCCGGATGCATCCGGGCTGGACGTGCTGCGCGAGATCCGCGGGTCGCATCGGACGACCGGGCGCTACGACCCGCGCCTGCCGGTGATCGTGCTCACCGGCCGCGGCGCGCAGTCCGACCGGGTCCGCGGCCTGCGCGAGGGCGCCGACGACTACGTGGTGAAGCCCTTCCACTACGACGAGCTCGTCGCGCGCATCGAGGCCGTACTGCGCCGCCGCGGCCCCGAGCGCGCGGGGCCGATCCGGGTGGGCGACCTGGAGATCGACCCGTCCCGCCGGGAGGTGCGCGTGGACGGCCGGCCCGTGGCGCTCGCAAACAAGGAGTACGAGCTGCTCCTCGCGCTCGCCGCGGAGCCCACCCGGGTCTTCACCAAGGACGAGCTCCTGCGCGACGTGTGGGGGTTCCGCGCGGAGGGGCGCACGCGCACCCTCGACTCGCACGCGAGCCGCCTGCGCCGCAAGCTCGATCCCGAGCACGGCCGCTTCGTTCTCAACTCGTGGGGCGTGGGCTATCGCCTGGTGAGCTCATGAGCGGGCCCGAGGTGATCACCGTCTTTGCGGCTGCGGCCCCTGCGGGGCTCGCGACGGCCTGGGCCGCCGCGCGCGAACGGCGCCGGCGGCGAGTCCTGAATGGCCTGCTCCACGAGCTGCGCCGGCCCCTGCAGGCGCTCGCGCTCGCCGCGCCGCGGAGGCCAGACCGCGGCCCCGACCCGCTCGAGCTCGCCCTCGCCGCCTTGCGCGACCTCGATCGCGCGATCAACGGGGCCCCGCCCCCGGTTGAGCGCCGGCCCGTCGAGGCGCGGATGCTTGCGGTGGCTGCCGCGTCGCGCTGGCGGGGGCCAGCCGCGCGCGCGGGGCGGAGGGTGGAGGTGCGCTGGACGTGCGGCGACGCGCGCGTCTCCGTCGATCCGGTGCGCATCGCCCAGGCTCTGGACAACCTGATCGCGAACGCGCTCGAGCACGGACGCGGGACCGTGACCGTCGCCGGGTCGCGTCGCCATGGCCGTCTCGAGCTCACCGTGCGGGATGAGGGCGGCCGCGGCGCTGCCCCGAAGCCCACGCGTCGCGACCCGCGCCGCGGCCACGGCTTGGGCCTCGCGCGCGCATGGAGCGAGTGCCACGGGGGCGCGTTCAACCTGCGACGCGGAGCTCACGAGACCGTGGCGACGATCGAGCTGCCGCTCGTCGATCCCGACCGGCCGCGGCGGCGGCGCGCGCTCGCGCCCGGGCGGCCGGTGCGCGCGTGAGCGGGCGCCGTCGCGGCGCGGCGTTCGCGGCAGGAGCGCTCGTCTGCGGCGCGCTCGCCGCCGTGGCCACCGGCCGCGGCGCGGAGGTCGAGGCGGGGGGAGGGGCGCTGCGCGCGGTGGTGGTCACGCGCGCGCCGCTCGCCGCCGACGCCGAGCTCACGGCTGAGGTGCTCGCCGAGGCGCTCGAGGTGCGCCGCGTGCCCGAGGCGTTCGCGCCCCCGGACGCGCTCGCGGACCCCGCGGACGCGGGCGGCCTGCGCGCAGCCGTCCCGGTGCCGGCGGGCGCATATCTGACCGCGTCCATGCTCGAGCAGCCGGGCGCCGAGGAGGCGCGCGTTACGGGCCGCTCAGGCCCCGCCGCCGAGGGCACGCCGGTCGAGCTCGCGGTGACCGGGGCGGGGGCGCTCATGGGCGGCGACGGCCCGGCGCGGCGCGTCGACGTGGTCGTGAGCGGCGGGGGAGGGCCGGGCCCGGCGCGCCGCGCCTACGTCGCGGCCCGGGACGTCGCGTTGTTGGATCTGCGCCGGGCCCGCGCCGAGCCCGGGCTCCCCGCGACCCACAGGGCGACCCTCGCGCTCACCCGCGCGCAGGCGCTGCGCCTGATCCGCGCGGAGTCGGAGGGGGCTGCGATCCGGCTGCTGGCGGCAAGGTGACGCCGCGCGTCGCGCCCCGCGACATCGACCTTTCGTGGGATCAACCGTCGAAACGGCGACCTCGCGAGCGCGCGCTTCGCGAATTCGACTTAGTGTGGGATCAACCGTCGAAAGGTCGAAGTCGGGCCGGGGAGACGGGCGACATCAGGCGCCCGCCACCGCCCGCTCGAACGCCTCGCGCGCCTCCGCGCCGCGCACGGCGAAGACGATCCGCTCGAGCCGGCCGCCGTCGTCGAGGTACCTGCGGACCTCCTCGGCCTCGATCCTGGCTGCCTCGTCCAGCGGGAAGCCGCCCACGCCGGTGCCGAACGCGACCAGGGCGAGCGAGCGGGCGCCGAGCTGGTCGGCCTTGCGCAGGGTGTTCGCCGTCGCGCGCCGGATGATCTCCGCGGAGGTGGGGCCGCCGAGCTCCATGGTCGCGGCGTGGATCACCCAGCGGCAGGGCAGCTCGCCCGCGCCGGTCGCGACCGCGTCACCGAGCCCGATCGGGGCGATGCGGTCCGACTCCTCTTGGATCGACCGGCCGCCGGCGCGCACGATCGCCCCGGCGACGCCGCCCCCGTGCGCGAGCCGCGTGTTCGCGGCGTTCGCGATCGCGTCGACTTCGAGCTTGGTGATGTCGGTCTCGAGGACTTCGATCGTCGCCATGCGCCGCAGGCTACGCCACCCGGTGCGGCGGCTCCTCGCCGGCGAGCACGGCGAGCGCGTTGCGCGCGGCGAGCTCTGCCATCGCGTTGCGCGCGGTGTGGGTCGCCGAGCCGATGTGGGGGAGCAGCACGCAGCGCGGCGCGCCCAGCAGTTCCTCGGGGACGTGCGGCTCGTGCTCGTACACGTCGAGACCGGCGGCGCCGATCTGCCCGTCGGCCAGCGCCCGCGCCAGCGCCGCCGAGTCGACGAGCGTTCCTCGGCCCGTGTTGACCAGCACCGCGTGCGGCCGCATGCGGGCGAGCTCGTCGGCGCCGATCATGTGTTTCGTCTCCGGCGCGGCGGGCGCGTGCAGGCTGACCACGTCGGAGCGCTCGAGCAGCTCGCCCAGCTCCACCCGCCGCGCGCCCAGCTCCCGCTCGCGCTCAGGCTTGGGCGACCGCGCCACGTAGAGGATCTCGCCCGCGAGCGGCCGGACGAGCTCGGCGTAGCGGCCCCCGATCCGGCCGAGCCCGACGATCCCGAACGTCGCCCCGGAGAGCTCGAGGCCGAGCATCGCGCCCGGGTCCCAGCCGGTCCACCGGCCCGCGCGCAGAGTCGCCTCGGCCTCGCTCGCGCGGCGCGCGGCCGCGAGCGTGAGCTCGAGCGCAAGCTCCGCGGTCGCGTTCGTGAGCACCCCGGGCGTGTTGGTGACGACCACGCCGCGCTCGCGGCAGGCCTCGACGTCGATGTTGTCGTAGCCCACCGCGAAGTTCGAGACCACCCGCAGCTGCGGGCCGGCCGCGTCGAGGAGCTCGCCGTCGACGGGGACGGTCGGGTCGGAGATGAAGGCGTCGGCGCCCGCGACGAGCTCGAGCAGCGCGGGGCGCTCGACGTCGAGCCCGCCGACCCGCACCTCGTACTCGGCGAGCAGGTCGAGGCCCGCGGGCAGCAACTTGCGCGCGACGACGACGGTTGGGCGGGCGGAATCGGACATGAGAAATGACCCCTGAATCTTGCCGCGTTCGCGGTTTAGGCTCGCCCCAGCGACAGCGCAACCCCCGGGGCTGCGCGGAAGAGGAGGTCGACATGCTCGTGTTCCGCGCCCGGCGTCTCAAGCCGGGCGCCTGGGAGCAGTTCCGCCGTGCCTGGGAGGGCGACGGGGACTTCCCGCCGGGGTTCCAGCGCGCCTACCACGCCCGCAACATCCGCGACGAGGACGAGGTGATCTCGTTCGGCCTCTTCGAGATGACCGAGGAGGAGTACCACCGGATGCGCGCGGAGCGCGAGGCGCAGGAGAACGAGCGCCAGGACGAGATCGCCGCGTTCGTGGAGAACGAGATGGTCTCCGGCGTGTACGAGGTGATCGAGGTCGTCGAGTAGGGCTCAAGAGCGGCGTCGATCGGGATCGGGTGAGCCGGGTGGCACGCGTCGGCGTTTTGGGCAGCGGCACGGTCGGGCGCACGATCGGCACGAAGCTGGTCGAGCTCGGGCACGAGGTGTGTATCGGGTCGCGCGCGGCGGGCGGTGAGCGGGCCGTGACCTGGGCACGGCAGAGCGGCGAGCGCGCCCGCGAGGGCGCCTTCGCCGACGCGGCCGCCTTCGGCGAGCTCCTGTTCAACTGCACCGCCGGCGTCCACTCGCTGGACGCTCTCGAGGCGGCCGGCGCGGAGAACCTCGCCGGCAAGGTCCTGATCGACGTCGCCAACCCGCTCGACTTCTCCCGGGGCATGCCGCCGCAGCTCGCGATCGCAAACGACGACAGCCTCGGCGAGCGGATCCAGCGCGCCTTCCCGGCGGCGGGAGTTGTGAAGGCCCTCAACACCGTTACCGCTGCGGTCATGATCGACCCCGCGAGCGTCCCCGGCGAGCACGCGTTGTTCATCTGCGGCGACGACATCGACTCGAAGCGCGAGGCCAGCGAGCTGCTCCGCAGCTTCGGCTGGCGCGAGATCATCGACCTGGGCGGGATCAGCGCCGCGCGCGCGATGGAGATGTACCTGCCGCTCTGGCTGCGCCTGATGGAGGCGCTCGGCACGACCCGCTTCAACATCGCGATCGCCCGCTAGGCAGGAGGGGAGATTCGCGGCCCGCCTGCCCCTTAGAAGGGCGTGGACCCGGCCCGCCGCCACGTCACCGCCCTCGCCGCGCAGCTGCGCGAGCGCCTTGCGGTCGAGCGCCGCGCCGACGCGGCCGCAGGTGCCGACGCGCTTTCGATCGAGGACGCGATCGCCGCGCTCGTCGAGCGCGAGGCCGCGGCGCTCCCGGCCGAGCGGCGGGCGGAGCTCGCCGAGCTCGTGCGCCGCGACACCGTCGGTTTCGGCCCGCTGGAGGAGCTGCTCGCGGATCCGCTCGTCGGGGAGGTGATGGTCAACGGATGCGACGGCGTCTACGTGGAGCGCGCCGGCCGCATCGAGCCTGCGCCCGTCTCGTTCGCGGACGAGCGACAAGTCCGCGAGCTGATCGAGCGGATCCTGGCGCCGGTCGGCCGCCGGGTCGACGAGCTGGCTCCGATGGCCGACGCGCGCCTTCCCGACGGCTCGCGGGTGAACGTGGTGATTCCGCCGCTCGCCGTCGACGGTCCGGTGATCTCGATCCGCCGCTTCGGCGCGGTGCGACCGGGGCCGGATGAGCTCGTCGCGTCGGGGTCGCTCGCGCCCGAGGCGCGCCAAGTGCTGGAGCGCGCGGTGCGGGCGCGGCGCACGATTCTCGTGAGCGGCGGCACCGGGTCGGGCAAGACCACGCTGCTCAACGCGCTCTCCGCCTGGATCGAGCCGCGCGAGCGCATCATCACGATCGAGGACGCCGCCGAGCTCAGCCTCCAGCAGCCGCACGTGGTGCGGCTTGAGAGCAGGCCGTCGTCGGTCGAGGGCAGGGGGGAGGTGACGATCCGCGACCTGTTGCGCAATGCGCTGCGCATGCGCCCCGACCGGATCGTGATCGGCGAGGTGCGCGGCCCCGAGGCCCTCGACCTGATCACGGCGCTCAACACGGGGCACGAGGGCGCGCTGTCGACGGTGCACGCCAACTCGCCCGCCGACGCGCTGCGCCGCCTCGAGACCCTCGCGCTGATGGCGGAGGTCGGGCTCCCGCACGGCGCGATCCGCGAGCAGGTCGCGCGTGGGGTCGAGCTCGTCGTGCATGTGCGGCGCGAGCCAGACGGCCGCCGCCGCGTGGTCGAGATCGCTGAGGTGACGAGCGCGGTCGGCGGGCCGGCGGTGCGCGAGGTGTGGGCGCTGGGATGAGTGGGGCCGAGCTCGCCGCCGTCTGCCTCTTCGGCCTCGCGGGCGGGCTCGCTGCCCTCGCGCTGCGGGAGGCGCGGCCGTTCGTGCCGCTCGCCGCGCGCTGGGTGGCCGACACGCTGCGACCCTTGGCGCGCGCGGGCGCCGAGGGGTACGCGCCCAGCGAGGCGGAGCGCCGCCGGCTCGGCCTGCTCGGCGCGGCGGCGCTCATGTTCGGCGGGGCGTGGCTGCTCGGCCCAGCGCCGGCGGCGCCGCTCGCGGCCGCTGGGCCGGCGGCGATGAGCTGGCTGCTCGCCGCCCGCGCCCGCCGTTACCGGCGCGCTGTGGAGCGCGCGCTGCCCACGATCGCGACGGCCGCCGCCGATGCCCTCGCCGCCGGGCGCTCGCCGCGCGCCGCGCTGGGCGCCGCTCGCGGCGCCCTCGACGGGCCCGCGGCCGCCGAGCTCGCTCGGGTGACCGCTGATCTCGACCTCGGGCGCTCCCTCGAAGCCGCGCTGGAAGGGCTGCGAGCCCGCCTCGGCTCGCCGCGAGCCGACGCCTTCTGCGCGGCGGTGCTCTCCCAGCGGATCGCGGGCGGTGACCTCGTCGCGCTGCTGCGGCGCTTCGCGGCCGCCGCCGCCGAGCGCGACCGGCTCGTGGCCGAGGCGCGCTCGGCGACCGCGCAGGCACGCTTCACCGGCATGCTCGTGGTGGCGATGCCCATGGGCGCGGCGCTCCTCGCCGAGTTGCTCGCGCCAGGGTTCGTGGCCGGCCTGCTCGCCAACGGCGCGTCCCTCGCGCTGCTCGCGTTGGGCGCTGGCTTCCAGGTCGCCGGCTTCGCGGCGATCAAGCGGCTCGCGCGGGTGGCGGAGCCATGAGCCTGTTGCTCGCGGCCTGCGGGGGTGCGCTGGCCTTCGCGGCCGCCTGGGAGCTCGCCGGGCTCGGGGTGCGCGAAGAGGCGGCCCGTCGCGCGCGGCGCTGGACGAGGCGCGCGCTCGGCTTCGACGCCGACCAGTGGCTAGCCCGCCGCGACGTCGCCGGCCGGCTGCGGCGCGCGGGCCTGGGGGACCGCCTGAGCCCGCGCCGGTTCCTCGCGCTCAAGGCGGGCGGGGCGGTCGCGGGCCTCTGCGCGTGGGTCACGGTGCTGCCGGTCGCGCCCGGGCGCCTCGCCGTGCCGCTCGCGGCGCTGCTCGCGGCCGGCGGCGCCCTCGCCCCCGACGCATGGCTCGACCGCCGGATCCGCGCCCGCACGGCCCGCCTGGTCGCGGCGCTGCCGGACGCCCTCGACCTGCTCGCGGTGGGCGCCGCCGCCGGCCGCCAGCCCGCGGCGCTCTTCGCCGAGCTCGCGCGCCGCTCGCGCGGCCCGCTCGCGACGGAACTCGCGACCGCGGTCGCCGAAATGGAATGCGGCGTCCCGCAGGCCGAGGCGCTCCGCGGGCTGCGCGAGCGCGTGCCGGACGCGGCCGTGGCCGCGCTCGCCGCGGCGCTCGAGCGCTCGCGCCGCTACGGCTCGCCGCTCGCCGAGCAGCTCCACGAGCAGGCCGCGTCGCTGCGGCGCGACGAGCGGCGCCGGATCGAGGAGCGCGCCGCCCGTGCCGCACCCAAGATCCAGCTCGTGGTCGCGATGGTGCTCGTGCCGTCGGTGCTGCTCGTGATCGCGGCCGCGCTCATCGCTCACGCGGACTCCCTGTTCGGCGCGCTGTAGTCGCCGCGCCATCGGGCTGCGGCGGCGGGTGCTACTCGGTTGCCTCGTCGTGCAGGCGCCGGGCGATCACGGCTGCCGCTTCACAGAACTCGTCGAGCTCGCGAGCGGACTTCTTGTGGCCGGGGACGTTCACGACGAGCGCGCCGCCGACGAGCTCGAAGGCGATCTTCTCGTGCGCCTCCTCGGCCAGCCAGACGATGAAGCTGGGGGAGAAGATCTGCCGGGCGCGGTTCATGTCGTCGTTCTTGCCGATGAAGATCTCGAACCGCTTGTCCGCGGCCTCGCTTTCGAGCTCGACGCGCTGGCGGGTGCGGAAGAAGTCCTCGAACCCGTCCAGGAAGCGGAACCCGAACCGCCGCTGCACCTCGAGCTCGCCGATGAAGGTCGCCGTCTCGGGCAGCTGCGTGAGCACGACGGTGAACTTGTAGTAGGTGGTGTGCTCGTCGCCGTCTGAGTCGCGCGTCTTCTCCTCGTAGGTGTAGAGCGCGAGCGTGCCCGCGAGCCCGCCCGGCAGCGTGCCCGTGAACGTCTCCTCCGCGTAGCGCCGGTCGCCCTTGCGCAGGAGCGGAGTCACGGGAGGCAGCGAGCTGCGGGCGCCCACGCGGGTCAGGCCGCGGCCCTCCGCGTACGCGTTGAAGAAGTCCTCGGCCGCTCTGTGATTCGCGATCGCGAACACCACGATCAGCGCGATCAGCAGGACCACGCCAACCGCGGCGGCGCCGATCCCGATGCCCGCCTGCGTCGTGCCGACGATCAGGGCGATGATCGCGACGGTCCAGGTGATCCCCAGCACCCACTTGTTGCCGAGCAGGGCGCGGAAGTGCTTGCCGCGGTTGTCGTCGGCGTCCTGCGGGATGTCGTCGTCGCGGCGGGGCGTCTGGCCGGTGAGGCCTCCGGCGGGCACCCCCGCGGCCGCGAGCTCCTCCGCGCCGGGCGGCGGCACCGAGGCGCTGGTCTCGGGCGGAGCCGAATCCTCTCGGCCGGTGGTCTGGGTGTCTGGGCTCTCCAACTGCTCCTCCCGGGTCGCTCGCTTGACGGCGCGAGCGTAACGGGGCTGCAAGCGAAATTGCACGTGGCGGCCCGCACAAGGGCGCTCGCGCGGGCGGCGGCCGCCGCGCGGATCGCCCATTGACAAGCGCGATCGCGGCCTTCAGGGCGCCCGCTAGCACCGCCGCCCGACGGATCGACGGGGGCGGGTGGGTGGATGTCGTGTTGTGTTGTGGGACAAAGTGGGGTACTGTGGTGCACGCAAGTCGTCCAGAGGACCGGGGTGGTGAGGCTCCTCCCACCTCGTCACCCCGGTCCGAAGGCTTCTCCCGCGCAGGAATCCGCACCCGACGAGAGAGGATCCGACCTTGGCCTTCCGTGGCCAGCACGAGCACACCCTGGACTCGAAGGACCGGTTGACGATCCCTTCGCGCCTGCGCGCTCAGCTCGCCGACGGTGCGGTTCTGCTCGCGGGTCTCGATCCCTGCGTCGAGATCTGGCCGCGCGACGGATTTGCCAAGTTCACGGAGCGCTTCCTCGCCGGCCTCAACCCGCTCTCCAGCAAGGCGCGGATGCTGCGCCGCCGCTTCCACGCGAACGCCCAGGACGAGGAGCTCGACTCGGCCGGGCGGGTCCGCATCGCCAAGCACCTCATCGAACACGCGGGGCTCGAGGGCGCGTGCGTGGTGGTCGGCGTGGAGGACCACCTCGAGGTCTGGAACCCCGAGCGCTGGGCCCAGCACGCGGCGGAGATCGACGCACAGGCGGGCGCGATGGCGGAGGAGCTCGCCGGCTTCGACCTTGGGGGCGAGGAATAGGCGGACCGACCCGAACCGATGGCCACACTGACTTACATGCCCACCGACCACGTACCAGTCCTGCTTGCCGAGCTCGTCGCGCTCGCTGACCCGCAACCGGGGGAGCTCGCCGTGGACTGCACGTTTGGCGGCGGAGGGCACGCGCGCGCGGTCGCGCAGCGGCTCGGCCCCACGGGCACCCTGATCTGCATCGACCGCGACCCGACGGCCGCGGAGCGCTACCGCGAGGCCGCGCCCGAGCTCGCCTGCGAGAGCCGGTTCGTGCGCGGCGAGTTCTCGGCCGTCCTGACGGACCTGGCGGACGAGGGCCTGCGCCCCAACCTGATCTATATGGATCTGGGCGTCTCCTCGATGCAGATCGACGCCATGGAGCGGGGCTTCTCCTACGCCTACGACGCGCCCCTCGACATGCGCATGGACCCCGACCAGGGGCTCTCGGCGCGCGAAATCGTGAACGAATGGCCGCAGGACCGCATCGCGGCCATCCTCCGCGAGTACGGGGAGGAGCGCCACGCGCGCGCGATCGCGCGCGAGATCGTCGCCCGGCGTCCGCTCTCAACCACGGCGGAGCTCGTCGAGGCGATCCGCGATGCCGTACCGCCCGCCTACCGCTTTGGGCGCGGCCACCCCGCGAAGCGCACGTTCCAGGCGATCCGCATCGCCGTGAACGAGGAGCTGCGCGCGCTCGAGAACGCCCTGCCGCGCGCCTGGGACCTGCTCACCCCGGGCGGGCGGCTCGCCGCGATCTCGTTCCACTCGCTCGAGGACCGCATGGTCAAGCGGTTTTTCGCCGAGAAGGCGCGCGGCTGCACCTGCCCGCCGGAGCTGCCGGTCTGCGTGTGCGGGCGCGAGCCGGAGGCCGAGCTGATCACGCGCCGCGCCGTGTCGCCTACGCCCGAGGAGCTCGAGCGCAACCCCCGGGCGTCATCGGCGCACCTGCGCGTCGCGCGCAAGCTCGAGACGAAGGACGGAGAGGGAGCCTGAGGCTCCGCGCCGAAGGGACCACCCGATGCCGCCAGCAGCAGCGACAGCACGAGCCACGACGGCGCCGGTGACCCGCCGCGCGTCGCGCGCCGGCACGCCCGCCGCCGCCCGGCGCTCCGCGCGCGCCGCCGCCGCGCCTGCGCGTCCCCGGGCGACGCGCCGCAGCGCGCAGGCCGTTCGTCGCGCGCCCGCCCCGCGCGCCCGCGGCAGCGGCCGCCGCGCCCGTGCCGCGGCGCCGATCGGGCCGATGCGCCTCGTGCCGGTGGCGGTCGGGCGCACCGCGGGCGCGGTGGGCGGCCTCGCCGATTCGGGCTTCTTCGTCGGGATCACGCGCAGCCGCATCTGGATCGGCCTGCTCGCGTTCCTGCTCATCGGCATCGTCGGCCTCAACGTCGCGACGCTCAGCCTGAACGCGAAGGCGAGCAAGATCGGCGCCCTCACCGACGAGCTCAAGCGCGAGAACTCGGCGTTGCGCGGCGACCTCTCGGGCGTGCTCTCCAACGAGCACCTGCAGCGCGAGGCGAGCAAGCTCGGCCTGGCCTACCCGTCGGCGGGGGCGGTGCTCGACCTGCGAGCCGACCCCGGCGATGCGGCCGCGGCCGCCAAGCGGCTGCGCCGCGGCGAGATCACGGTCGGTGACGCGAGCGTGCCGGTCGTGCCCGAGACTGGCTACACGGAGCCGGCTGATGCGACCACGGTCCCGCCCACCGACACGGCGGCCACGACGACGCCGACCGCCGAGACCGCCGCGCCCACGCAGTCGACCGCTCCGCCGAGCACCGACTCGGCCGCGCCGGCCGCGCCGAGCACCAGCACGACGCCCAGCACCGGCGCGACCACGCCGAGCACCGGGGGAGCCCTCACGCCGTGACCAGGCTCGATCGCAGGATCGGCCTTTTGTTTGCCTGCTTCGTGCTCCTGTTCTCCGTCGCGGTCGCGCGCGCGGCGTGGCTGCAGGGCGTGCGCGGATCGGAGTACCGCGCCTCGGCCCAGAGCCAGCAGATGGAGACGGTGACGATCCCGGGCGTGCGCGGCGCGATCCTCGACCGCCACGGCCGTGAGCTCGCGATCTCGGAGGACGCCGCCACGGTCTTCGCGACGCCGTATCAGGTGAAGGACCCGGTGAAGGCGGCCCGCAAGCTCGCGCGCGTGCTCCCCGTGCCGGAGGAAAAGATCGCCGAGGCGCTCTCCGGCGACGGCGGCTTCGCCTACGTGGCCCGCAAGGTCGACCTGCCGACGGCGGCGCGGATCACCGAGATGGACATCCCGGGGATCGGCCTGCTTCCCGACTCCCGGCGCGTCTACCCCGAGGGTGAGCTCGCCGCCCAGGTGATCGGCGCGGTGAACATCGACAACGAGGGCACGAGCGGCCTCGAGCTCGCGCACAACGACGCGCTGCGCGGCGAGGACGGCGAGCGCCGCGTCACCCGCGACGCGCTCGGCGAGGAGCTCGAGCGCGAGACGGTGGAGGCGGCGACGGTGGGCGAGCGGCTGAAGCTCACGATCGACGCCTCGATCCAGGCGCACACCGAGCAGGTGCTGGCCGAGGTCGGCGAGACCTACGACCCGCAGGGCGCGACGGCGATCGTCATGGATCCCCGCACCTCCGAGATCCTCGCGATGGCGAACTGGCCCCCGGCCGACCTCGGCCGGGTGGAGGACGTCGAGGAGCTGCGCAACCTGGCGACCGGCTACACGTACGAGCCCGGCTCGACGTTCAAGGCGTTCACCGTGGCAGGCGCCCTGGAGGAGAAGCTCGTCAAGCCGAGCACGAGGTTCGACCTGCCGCCGGAGATCCAGGTCGCCGACCGGACGATCGGCGAGTCGCACGAGCGCGGCTACGTCTCGCTGACGGTTGCCGACATCCTCGCCCAGTCCTCCAACGTGGGCGCGGTGAAGATCGGGCTGCTCATGAATGACAAGCTCGGCGACGACGCCTTCGACAAGTGGATCAAGCGCTTCGGCTTCGGCAAGCCCACCGGCATCGACTACCCCGCCGAGGAGCGCGGCATCGTCATCCCGCCCGAGCAGTACTCGGGCTCGACCATGGGCAACCTGCCGATCGGTCAGGGCCTCGCGGTCACGCCGATCCAGATGACCGCCGCCTACGCCGCGATCGCCAACGGCGGGATCCTGCGGGAGCCGCGCCTGGTGCTGAAGCGCGGCGCCGAGCGCGTCGAGCCCGACGAGGGCAAGCGGGTGATCTCGGAGCGCACCGCGAAGCGGCTGCGGGACATGCTCAAGGGCGTGCTGCAGGAAGGCGGCACGGCCGCCGAAGTCGAGGTCCCCGGCTACGAGCTGGCCGGCAAGACCGGCACCTCGCAGAAGGTGGTCGACGGCGAGTACTCCGAGTCTCAGTTCGTCGCCTCGTTCGTGGGGTTCGCGCCGGCCGACGACCCGGCCCTGCTCGTGACGATCGTCGTCGACGACCCCAAGGGCGACTACTACGGCGGCTCGGTCGCGGCGCCCGCGTTCGGTGAGATCGCCGAGATGGCACTGCCCTACCTGGGCGTCGGAGCCGACGGCTGATCCAAAGCGGCGCATGCGAGGGCGTCCGGCCGACACCTAGAATCGGCGCGATGCTGCTGCGCGACGTGCTCGCCGGCGTGCCGGCGACGTTCCAGGGCGACGACGCCGTCGAGGTCGGCTCGCTGGCCTACGACAGCCGGCGGGTGAAGCCCGGGACCCTGTTTTTCTGCGTGGTCGGGGAGCGGGCGGACGGCCACGACTTCGCCCAGGTCGCGCGCGAGCGCGGGGCGGTGGCGCTCGTCGTCGAGCGCCCGCTCGCGGTCGAGCTGCCGCAGGCGGTCGTGCCGAGCGCGCGCGCGGCGATGGCGCCGGCCGCGGCGACCTTCTACGGGAACCCGACCGAGGAGCTGCGCGTCGCGGGGGTCACGGGTACGAACGGCAAGACGACGACGGCGTTCCTCGTGCGCCACCTGCTCGAGGCCGACGGCGTCGCGACCGGCCTGCTCGGCACGGTGAAGAGCGTCGTGGGCGGCGTCGAGCACGACGTCGAGCGCACCACCCCCGAGGCGATTGACCTGCAGCGCACGTTTCGCGAGATGCTCGACGGAGGTGACCGCGCCTGCGTGATGGAGGTTTCCTCGCACGCGCTCGCGCTCGGCCGCGCCGACGGGATCTCCTTCGCGGCGGCGGCGTTCACGAACCTCACGCAGGACCACCTCGACTTCCACGCCGACATGGAGGACTACTTCCAGGCGAAGCGCCGCCTGTTCGCGTCGCCCGCCGACGCGCCGGCCGGCTGGCGGCGGCCGGAGCGCGCGGTCGTGAATATCGACGACCCGTACGGCGCCCGGCTCGCCGAGGAGATCGCCGCCGAGTACGGCGACGACCTGATCACGACCTCGGCCGCGGGCGACGAGCGCGCGCAGGTGCGCGCCCTGGACGTCGACTTCGACGCGAGCGGCTCGAGCTTCCGGCTGGTCGGCCGCTACGGCGAGCACGTCGTGCGCACGGCGCTCCCCGGGCGCTTCAACGTCGCGAACGCGCTGGCCGCGTTCGCGATCGCCGTCGAGCTGGGCTGCGACCCACGCGTGGCGGTCGCCGCGCTGGCGCGGGCGGAGCGGGTCCCGGGCCGCGTCGAGCCGGTGGAGGCGGGGCAGGACTTCGCCGTGCTGGTCGACTACGCGCACACCCCCGATTCGCTGGAGAACGTGCTGCGCGCGACGCGGGAGATGACCCGGGGGCGGGTGATCTGCGTGTTCGGCTGCGGCGGTGACCGCGACCGCGAGAAGCGCCCGCAGATGGGGGAGATCGCCGCTCGGCTCGCCGACGTCGCGGTGGTCACCTCCGACAACCCGCGCTCGGAGGACCCGGAGGCGATCCTCCGCGACATCCTGGCCGGGATCCCCAAGCGCGAGCGCGCGGAGGCGAGCGGCGAGCTCGTCGTCGAGGTCGACCGGCGAACCGCGATCGCCAAGGCGCTCGCGCTGGCGCGCGCGGGCGATTGCGTGCTGATCGCGGGCAAGGGTCACGAGCAGGGCCAGGAGTTCGCGGGCGGGCAGAAGATCCCCTTCGACGACCGGGCGGTGGCGCGCGAGGAGCTGCGACGCCTGCTCGGCGCTGGCGCGACGGCGTGATCGAGCTCACCCCGGAACGGATCGCCGAGGCGGCCGGCGCGCGGATCGTCCGGGCCGAGGAGGGCGGCGAGCCCCATCCACGCCGCGCCGAGGTGGACAGCCGCCGCGCGCTCCCCGGCGACCTCTTCTTCGGGCTGCGCGGCGAGCGCACCGACGGCGGCCGCTTCGCCGGGGACGTGCTGCGCGCCGGCGCCTGGGGGGCTGTCGTGAGCCCCGAGTCGGCCCCCGACGCCGCGGCCGCGGGTCACGGCTGGGTGTTCGAGTCCGACGATCCCCTGCGGAGCCTTCAGGACCTCGCGCGCGAGTGGCGCCGCGCGCTCGGCGCGAGGGTCGTGGGGGTAACCGGGTCGACCGGCAAGACCTCTGTCAAGGACATCACGCGCGCGCTCTTGCCCTGGCGCGTGCACGCGAGCCCCGAGAACTTCAACACGGAGGTCGGCCTGCCGCTCGCGATCCTCGGCGCCGAGCCGGACACGGAGGTGCTCGTCCTCGAGATGGCGATGCGCGGCATGGGGCAGATCGCCGAGCTGTGCGCGATCGCGGAGCCCGACGTCGCGGCGATCACCAACGTCGGTCCCGTGCACCTGGAGCTCCTCGGGACGATCGAGGCGATCGCCGAGGCCAAGGCGGAGATCCTGCAGGGGCTGGGGCCCGAAGGGCGCGCGGTGGTGCCCGCCGACGCCGAGGCGCTCGAGCCGCACCTGGGCGACGAGCTCGCCACGATCACGTTCGGGCCTGGCGGCGACGTGTTCGCGCGCGAGGCGCAAAGGCGGGACGGCTCCACCGAGGCGCTGATCGTCACGCCCGCCGGCGAGGCGCGCTTCGAGCTGCCGTTCACCGAGGAACACAATCTCACGAACACGCTGGCGGCGGTCGCGATCGGCGTCGCGCTCGGCGCCGAGCCGGAGGCAATGGTGCCGCGGGCGGCGTCCATATCCTTCTCGCGCCTGCGGGGTGAGCGGCTCGAGCTCCCGGGCGACATCGCACTCGTGAACGACTGCTACAACGCCAACCCGATCTCCATGCGTGCGGCGCTCCGGCACCTTGCCTCGCTGCCGGCGAAGCGCCACGTGGCCGTGCTGGGCGGGATGGCCGAGCTCGGTCCCGACGGGCCCGCGTACCACCGCGAGATCGGCGCGCTCGCCCGCGGCCTGGGCATCGGGCCGATCATCGGTGTGGGCGAGTTGGCGCGCGACTACGCGCCCGACGAGTGGGCGCCGGACCCCGAGACCGCGGTCGACGTGGCGGATGGCCTGCTCGAGGGCGGTGACGCCGTGCTCGTCAAGGGCTCGCGCTCGGTCGGGCTCGAGGCGTTCACCGAGGGTCTGCGCGCGCGGCGCGGGGACGGGGGCGCCGATGCTTAGCGCCCAGATCGCGGTCGCCGAGGCGATCGACCGCGGTGAGGTCCTGATCGCGGGCATGGCCGCGATGCTGATCACGATCTTCTTGGGCCCGAAGTTCATCGAGTACCTGCGGGTGCGGGAGTTCGGCCAGCAGATCCGCGAGGAGGGCCCGCAGGAGCACCACTCGAAGGCGGGGACGCCGACGATGGGCGGGCTGATCATCTTCACCGGCATCGCCGTGCCCTACCTCGTGCTTTCCGGCCTCGACACGGCGAGCCTCACCGTCTTCGGGATCGCCGTCGGTTGCGCGCTGATCGGGTTCGCCGACGACATGATCAAAGTCTCCAAGCGGCGCTCACTCGGGCTCTCGGCGCGCTGGAAGCTCCTGGCCCAGATCGGCCTCGCGCTCATCCTCTGGTACGTGGCCACGCAGGAGCTCGGCTTGGAGACCGCCATCGAGAGCAGGATCTTCAACTGGGAGCTCGACGTCGGACCGGTCGTCTACGCGATCTTCGTCTTCCTCGTGCTCGCGGGGTTCTCGAACGCGGTCAACCTGACCGACGGTCTCGACGGGCTTGCGGCGGGCTGCTGCGGGATCGTGTTCCTCGCCTTCACCGCGATCACGATCACAAACGGTCAGGGCGGGCTCGCCGTGCTGTCCGCGTGCCTGGTGGGCGCTTCGATCGGCTTTCTGTGGTTCAACTCGTTCCCGGCGTCGATCTTCATGGGCGACACCGGCTCGCTCGGGTTGGGCGGCGCGATCGGCGCCTTCGCGGTGGTCACCCAGACCGAGTTGCTGCTCATCATCCTCGGCGGGATCTTCGTGATCGAGGCGGCGTCGGTCGCGGTCCAGGTCGCCTTCTTCAAGCTCACCCGCCGCCGGGTGTTCCTGATGGCGCCGATCCACCACCACTTCGAGATGATGGCCTGGTCGGAGACGAAGATCATGCTCCGGTTCTGGATCGTCGCCGCGGTGTGCGCGGGGATCGGCTTCACGCTCTACCAGAACTCAGTGGGGTAGCCCGCGGCGACCCGCAGGGGCGAATGCGGCGCCCACGAGGCGGAGTCCCGCGCCGGCCGTCATGGCTACTCCGCGAGCTCGCGCTCGCGCGCGGCGAACTTCCTCACCGACTCACGCACGCGCTTGCGGCCGAAGAGCACTGAGAAGAGGGGGGACAGCGGGCCCTTCAGGTAGGCGCGGTGGGTGATCTCGCTCCCCGAGCCGGCGGGCTCCAGGCGATGCTCGTGGCCGAAGCGGGCGAGGGGGAGGCGGGCCTCGTAGGCCAGGTGCCGCTCCGGCTCGACGGCGACGAGCTTGAGCACCATGCGCCCGCCGCGCTTGTACTTGATCACGGCTTCCGTGCCGGGCTTAAGCGGCCCCCGCAACTCGGCCGCCTCCAGCTGCTCGTTCCACTCGGGCCAGCGCGCAGGGTCCGCCCACAGCGCCCAGACCGCCACCGGGCTCGCCGACGAGCGCTCCGAGTGCACGGCCTCAAACACGCGGGCGAATCTACCCGACCGCCGGGCCGCGCCCGACCCGAGGCGCGCGCAAGGGTGGCGGGATCCGGTGGCGAACCTAGTTGGCGGTGGCCTCGACGAAGGAACGACCGCCCCTGCCCGGGGGCCCATATCTGGTGGTCGGCCTGGCCCGCTCGGGTCAGGCAGCGGCGCGCCTGCTCGCCGGACGCGGCGAGCGGGTGATCGCGGTCGACGCGGGCCACCCCGAGGGCGCCGAAAGGTTGCGGGAGCTCGGCGTCGAAGTCCATCTGGATGGTGATCACGAGAGCCTGGTGGACTCAGCGCGCTGCGTGGTCAAAAGCCCCGGCGTCCCGCGCGAGGCCGCTCCCGTGCGCCGGGCGCTCACGCTCGGCCTGCCCGTCATCGGCGAGCTCGAGCTCGCCTGGCGGCTCATCCCCAACGCGTTCGTCGCGGTCACCGGCACGAACGGCAAGACGACGACCACCGAGCTCCTCGGCCATATCTGGCGGGTCGCGGGTCGCCCCGTCGTGGTCGCCGGCAACGTGGGCACCCCGCTCGCGTCCGTCGTCGGAGAGATCGACCCGGACGCGACCGTGGTCTGCGAGTGCTCGAGCTTCCAGCTCGAGGATTCCGACGCCTTCGCCCCGGAGGTCGCCGTGCTCCTGAACGTGACGCCCGACCACCTCGACCGCCACGGCGACCTCGAGTCCTACCTGGCCGCCAAGCTGCGGATCTTCGCCAACCAGACGCCGCGCGACTGGGCCGTCTACGACAGCTCGCAGCCGGAGCTGCGCGGCGTGCGCATCGGCGGGCGGGCGCGCGTGGTCGACCTGGCGACGCTCGGCGCGGGCGAGCTCGCCGAGGAGCTCGCGGGCACGGTGCTGGCCGGCCCGCACAACCTCGCGAACGCTCGCGCCGCGGAGGCGGCCGCGCTCGCGATGGGCATCGACGAGCGCACCATCCGCAAGGCCTTCGCGAGCTTCCCGGGGGTCCCGCACCGCCTCGAGCGCGTCGGTGAGCTCGACGGCGTGCTCTACGTCAACGACTCGAAGGCCACCAACGTCGCCGCGGCGACCGCCGCACTGCGCTCGTTCGACCGGCCGGTGCGCGTGATCCTCGGGGGCTCGCTCAAGGGTGAGGACTTCGCCGGTCTCGCCGAGCCGGTCGCCGAACGCTGCGCGGCGGCGTACCTGATCGGGCCGGCGGCCGACCCGATCGAGCGCGCGCTCGCGCCCGCGGCTGAGCGCGGCGTCGCCGTGCGGCGTTGCGCCGACCTGGACGACGCGCTGCGGGCTGCCGCCCGCGACGCCGAGCCGGGCGACGTCGTCCTGCTCTCGCCCGCCTGCGCGAGCTTCGACGCCTTCCGCAACTTCGAGGAGCGCGGCGAGCGGTTCCGCGAGCTGGTCGCGGAGCTCGGCGGGGAAGAGGGCGCGTCGTGAGCGCCCGGGCCAAGCGCAGCCGCTCCTCCGCGAGCGCCCGCAAGCGGACGTCGGCGCGGACCGGGCGCCGCGTCCAGCAGCCGATCGAGTACTCGCTGCTGCTCACCGCGACGCTCTGCCTGCTCGCCTTCGGCGTCGTGATGGTCTTCAGCGCGAGCTCGACGACCTCGCTGCTCGGCGACTCCGGCGACGGCGCGTACTACCTGAAGCGGACGCTGCTCTTCGGCGTCATCGGCCTGCTGATCATGCGCGTGCTGTCCGTACGCGGCGTGCGGATCGTCCGGCCGCTGACCGGGGCGTTGCTGTTTGTCTCGCTGGCCGGGCTCCTCGCGGTCATGCTCCCGGGGGTCGGCACGGAGGTGAACGGCGCACGGCGCTGGATCGACGTCGGGTTCTTTCAGGTGCAGCCGTCGGAGTTCGCCAAGGTCGCGCTCGTGCTCTACGGGGCGCACCTGCTGGCCACCCGCCCGAACCTCACGCGCTCGATCCCGGACATGGGGCCGTTCCTGGCGGCCGTCGCCGTCGTCTGCCTGCTGGTTGCGCTGGAGCCCGACCTCGGCACCGCCATGGTCGCCTGCTTCGGGTCTGCCGCGCTGCTGTTGACCGCCGGGGCGCGGGTGCGCGACCTCGCGCTGATCGGCGCGGCGCTTGCGGCCTTCGTCGTGCTCGCGATCCTGATCGAGCCGTACCGGATGGAGCGCCTCACCGGCTTCCTCAACCCGAGCCACGACCCCGCGGGCGCGGGCTTCCAGGCCACCCAGGCGAAGATCGCGCTAGGCAGCGGCGGGATCCTCGGGGTCGGCCTCGGCGAGAGCGTGCAGAAGGCCTTCTATCTGCCCGAGGCCCACACCGACATGATCGCCGCGGTGGTGGGCGAGGAGCTGGGCTTCCTCGGGATCCTGATGCTCGTCGGCCTCTACGGGCTGTTCGCGTACGCGGGCCTGCGGACCGCGCAGCGCGCCCGCGACCGCTACACGAAGCTGCTCGCGGCCGGGCTCACGACGCTCGTCTGTATCCAGGCCGTAATCAACCTGTTCGCGGTGATGGGGCTCGCGCCGCTCACCGGTGTCCCGCTGCCGTTCGTCTCGTACGGCAACTCGAGCATGCTCACGATGCTCGCCGCGGTCGGCCTGTTGCTCAACATCGCGAGGGCGCCGGCTGGCAGACTGCGCGTCGTCGAAGGGGGCGCCGGGCGGACGTCCGGCCGCGCGACCACGTCAAGGAAGAGCGGAACAGTTGCCACGAATCGTCATCGCAGCAGGCGGCACAGCGGGGCACGTCGTGCCCGCGCTGGCGGTCGCCGACGCGCTGCGCGCTGAGGGCGCCGAGGTCAGCTTCGTCGGCACGCGCGAGCGCTCGGAGGCGGAGCTCGTGCCTGCCGCCGGCTACGAGATCGACTTCGTCGAGGTCCGCGGGCTCGATCGCTCCAACCCGCTGCGGGCGGCCGGCGCGCTCGCGCTCGCCGCCCGGGCCGTGCCCAGGGCCCGCCGGATCCTGCGCGAGCGGGGCGCCGACGCGGTGATGGGCGGCGGCGGGTACGTCGCCGCGCCCGTGGGCATTGCCGCGGTTCGTATGGGGTTGCCGCTCGTGCTCACCGAGGCCGACCGCCACCTGGGCCTCGCCAACCGCCTGCTCGCCCGCCGCGCCCGGCGCGTGTGCCTTGCGTTCGAGATCCCCGAGCTGCGCGGCGAGCGCTACCTCGTCACCGGTCGCCCGGTCCCGGGCGACATCCTCACCGCCGACCGCGCCGCGGCCCGCGAGCGGTTCGGGATCGCGCCCGACGAGGAGTGCGTGCTCATCTTCGGCGGCAGCCAGGGGGCGCGTTCGCTCAACCTGGCCGCTCTCGAGGGGCTGCTCGATCCCAGCGGGCGTGACTTCCACGTCCTGCACATCACCGGCAAGCGCGACCACGCCCAGGCGGTGCAGGCCTTCGAGGACGCGGGCCGGCCGCCCCGCTACACGCTGCTCGACTACCTGCCCGGCCTCGCCGACCCGCTCGCCGCCTGCGATCTGGTGCTGGCCCGCTCGGGCGCGTCCGTGTTCGAGCTCGCCGCGGCCGGCAAGCCCGCGATCCTCGTGCCCTACCCGTACGCGACCGGTCGCCACCAGCACGCGAACGCCCAGTGGATGGAGGACGCCGGGGCGGCGATCACGATCGAGGACTCGGCGCTCACCGGCGAGCTGGTTCGGGCGCGCGTGAGCGAGCTGCTCGCCGACCCCGAGCGCCTCGCCGCGATGGCCGCCGCCTCGCGTTCGCTGGCGCGCCCCGACGCGGCGCAGCGGGTCGCCGCAGAGATCCTGGCTTCGCTTGACTAGGGCAGCCGTGAGCGACTGGGCCTCCAGAAAGCTCCACTTCATTGCGATCGGCGGCGCGGGCATGAGCGGCCTCGCGCTCGTCTGTCACCAGCTCGGCGCGTGCGTCACGGGCAGCGACCGGGCGGAGAGCTCGTACATCGAGCGCCTGCGCGCCGCGGGCCTCGAGCCGCGCGTGGGCCACGACGCGGACTCGGTCCCGGCCGACGCCGAGGTCGTGGTCTCCACCGCGGTCCCCGAGGACAACCCGGAGCTCGCCGTCGCGCGCGAACGCGGCCAGCGTGTCCTGCATCGCGGCGAGCTGCTCGCCGAGCTCTGCCGAGAGGGGCGGCTGATCGCGGTCGCCGGCACGCACGGCAAGACGACCACGACGGGGATGATCGTGCACGCGCTGCGCGCGCTCGGCGCGGACCCCACCTTCTTCATCGGCGGCGAGCTGCCCGGCGCGAGCGGCGACGGGCGTCCCGCGAACGCCGGGCATGGGGAGGGGGAGTGGGTGGTGGCCGAAGCGGACGAGTCCGACGCGAGCTTCCTCGAGCTGCGCCCACAGATCGCCGTCGTCACGAACCTCGAGCTGGACCACCACGCGCGCTGGAGTTCGCGCGCCGAGCTGCGCGAGGCCTTCGCGCGCTTCGTCGCCCCGGCCCGCGGGGTGGTCGCCCCCGACGAGCTCACAGGGCTCGCCGCGGAGGGCGCCGCGGTCGTCCGCTTCGACGCTGGCTCGCCCGGGCCCGCCGAGCTCGCGCTGCGCGTGCCGGGCGCCCACAACGCGCTCAACGCGCGGGCGGCGCTGGGGGCGATCGAGCTCGCGGGGCTCGACGTCGAGGCGGCGGCGCGGGCGCTTGAGAGCTTCCCCGGGATGCTCCGCCGGCAGGAGCTGCGCGGCGAGCGCAACGGGGCGCCGATCTACGACGACTACGGCCACCATCCGACGGAGGTGCGCGCCACCCTGGCGGCGCTGCGCGAGCTCGAGCCGAAGCGGCTGATCGCGGTATTCCAGCCGCACCTCTACTCGCGCACGAAGGCGTTCGCGGACGAGTTCGGCGCGGCGCTCGCCGAGGCGGACGCGATCGGCGTGCTCGACGTATACGCCGCGCGCGAGGAGCCGGTCGGCGAGCTGGCGGGGGTGAGCGGGCTCGACGTCGCCCGCGCGGCCGCCGACCACGCGGCCGGCAAGCCGGTGTGGTGGCTGCGCGACCGCGAGACGGCGGCGCGCTTCCTCGCGCCCCGCCTGGGCCCCGGCGACCTGCTCGTCACCGTCGGCGCGGGGGATATCCACCTGCTCGCCGGGGAGCTCGCCGGGTCCGACTGACGGGCGGCCGGGAAGGATCAGGACCGCAGCCCACGAATGGGTGGGCGAATGGGCCCAAGCAAAGCTTCAACCGCGGCCGGCCGGCGCCGCGCGTCGACCCGAGCCACCGGGTCGGCCAAGCGCACGCAGGGCGCGCGCAGCGCCCGCGCCGCCGCGCGCGCCCCGGCACCGCCGAAGCGCGCCCCGCGCAAGGCCGCGCCGGCGCGCCCGCGCCGGCCCGCTGGCGCCGGCCCGCGGCCGAAGGCGGCGAAGCCGAGGGCGGCCCGGCAGAGCCGGGGCCGCTGGCTGCGCTTCCTGCTCACGCCGCGGGGAGTGCTCGCGATCGCGGCGCTGACGGCGGTGTTCGCGGCGGCCTACGTGTTCTGGCTGCGCGACCTGCCGCTCTTCGCCGTGAAGGACGTGAAGGTCGAGGGCGCCACCGGACCCGAGGCGGCGGCCATCGCCCAGACTCTCGACGAGGCCGCCCGCGAGATGACCACGCTGCACGTGGACGAGGAAGCGCTGCGCGCCGCCGCCGCGCGGTTCCCGACGTTCGCGGACCTGCGCGCGGACGCGAGCTTCCCGAACGGCCTGCGGATCACCGTCGAGGAGCGCCCGCCCGTGCTGCTCGCGCGCGGCAGCGACGGCCCGGTCCCGATCGCGGGCGACGGCACGATCCTCGCCGGCGTCGAGACCGACGCAAAGCTCCCGGTGATCAGCGTCGACCGGCTGCCCGCCCAAGGCAAGGTCCGCGACGAGGCGCTCGCAATGGCGCGGGTCCTCGGCGCCGCCCCTGGGCCCCTGGCGAAGCTCATCGAGAGCGTCGATTTCAGCAAGGACTACGGCGTTGAGGTCGAGCTCCAGGGCGGGATCCCGCTGCGTTTCGGCGGCGCCGAGCAGGCCGCCGACAAGTGGGCCGCTGCCGCGGCGGTGCTCGCCGAGCCCGAGGTGACCTCGCTCACCTACCTGGACCTGCGCGTCCCCGAGCGCCCGGCGATCGGCGGCGCCGCGGCGGCGGTCGCGGAGGACGCCGCCGCGGGCTAACGGCCGGGCCCAGGCCCACCACGGTCGGCTGGGGTGCGGGCGTAGGTGGTGGCGGGACCGGTGTGTCTCGCGCGGGCCCGGCCGCGTTGGCGGCAAAAGGGGAGGGAGGTTGCTGGGGGTTCGGTCGCTGGCGGCTCTCGTGCGCGTTGCGGCGCACGGCCTGCGTTTGGTGCGGGCCTTTGGGCCGCCTGCGGCTCCCGGGCGCGCGACATCGACCTTTCGTGGGATCAACCGTCGATAGGTCGAAGTCGCGCCCGCGCCCGGCGCGAGGGCGACTTTGTGTTGGATCGAACCGTCGAAACGTTGATGTCGTGTGGGGTGGGACGCGAACCTCAAGCCGGGGTTGAGGGTTTCGCCGCTTGCGGAAATCTCGACCCGTGGTTGAGGGTTTGACGATGCATGATTCCATGCGGAATCGGGAAGCCCTCGTTGACAGCCCTAGGGTTCTGCCGTACCGTCGGGTTCAAGTCGAGGTCTTTTCCCCTGGAAAACCCTTTAGTATGGGTTAAGCCTCGGACGGACCCGCCCGAGGAAACAAGCAGCAAAAGGAACATGGTCGAGAGCTCCTACCTCGCAGTCATCAAGGTCGTCGGCGCTGGCGGCGGCGGCACGAACGCGGTCTCGCGCATGGTCGACGCCGGGCTCAAGGGCGTCGAGTTCATCGCGATCAACACCGACGTCCAGGCGCTGCAGTCCTGCGACGCCGACATCAAGCTCTCGATCGGCCACAACCTCACGAAGGGCCTCGGCGCGGGCGCCAACCCCGAGGTGGGTGCCGGCGCGGCGGCCGAGTCGCGCGACGACATCAAGGAGGCGCTCAAGGGCGCCGACATGGTCTTCGTGACCGCGGGCGAGGGCGGCGGCACCGGTACGGGCTCCGCCCCCGTGATCGCCGAGATCGCCAAGGAGGAGATCGGCGCGCTCACGGTCGGCGTGGTCACCAAGCCGTTCGAGTTCGAGGGCGCCCGCCGCATGCAGCAGGCGCTCGAGGGCATCGACAAGCTGCGCGCCAACGTCGACACCCTGATCGTCGTCCCGAACGAGAAGCTGCTGCAGGTCGTCGAGCGGCGCACCACCGTCCAGGACGCCTTTCGCATGGCCGACGACATCCTCCGCCAGGGCGTCCAGGGCATCACCGACCTGATCACGACGCCCGGCCAGATCAACCTCGACTTCGCCGACGTGCGCACCGTGATGTCGGAGGCCGGCTCGGCGATGATGGGCGTGGGCGTCGCCTCGGGCGAGAACCGCGCGGTCGAGGCGGCCAAGATGGCGATCTCCTCGCCGCTCATGGAGCAGCCCATCGATGGCGCTACCGGCATGCTGCTCAACATCACCGGTTCGGAGGACCTCAACCTGCACGAGGTCAACGACGCCGCCACGGTGGTCGTCGAGCACGCCGACAAGAACGCGAACGTGATCTTCGGCACCGTGATCGACCCGTCGATGGGCGACGAGGTGCGCGTGACCGTGATCGCCGCCGGC
>DATCLC010000071.1:0-3427 GCA_036564135.1 Solirubrobacterales bacterium | reverse complement strand
GGCGGCCCTCGACCGAGCGCTCGAAGATCGTCACGACCTCCTCGCGCTGCTGCGGCGTGGGCACCTCCGCGGTCGCGGGCGGGCGCTCGATCCGGACCTGCTCGCTCATCCCGCCACCTCCGCGCGCGAGCGCTCGCCGCTGCCCGCCACCGCGCGCCCGAGCGCGTCGGCCAGCCGGTCGATGTCGGCGCGCGAGCGCCGCTCGGTGATCGCGACCAGAACCCCGTCGGGATGCTCGGGGTAGTCGCGGCCGAGCGGGTACCCGGCGGCGATGCCCTCCGCCGCGCAGCGGTCGAGCACCTCCTGGACGGGCGCATCGAGGCGCAGCGCGAACTCGCGCGCGACCGGCGCGTCGTGCAAGAGCTCCACCCCGTCGAGCGCGAGCAGGCGCTCGCGGGCGTACGCGGTGCGGCGCACGATCAGCTCGCCGAGCTCGACGAGGCCGTGCTTGCCCAGCCAGCTCAGGTAGATCACCGCGCCGAGGGCGTTTAGCGCCTGCGCGGTGCAGATGTTGTGCGTGGCCTTCTCGCGGCGGATGTGCTGCTCGCGGGTCTGCAGGGCGAGCACGAAGCCGCGGCGCCCGTCGACGTCGCGGGTCTCGCCGGCGATCCGGCCCGGCATGCGCCGCAGGTGCTCCTCGGTCGCGCAGAAGAAGCCGAAGGAGGGCCCGCCGAAGTCGAGCCTGCCGCCGAGCGGCTGCCCCTCGCCGACCGCGATGTCCACCCCGCAGTCGCCCGGCGGGCGCAGCACGCCGAGCATGATCGCGTCGACCGAGGCGACGCAGAGCGCGCCGTGCTCGTGCGCGGCCGCCGCGAGCGCCTCGAGGTCCTCGACCGCGCCCAGGAAGTTCGGGTTCTGCACGAACACAGCCGCCGTGCGCTCGTCCACGGCGCCCGCGAGCTCATCAGCGTCGGTGAGCCCGCCCTCGAGCCCGACCTCGACGATCTCGGCGTCCCAGCCCGCGGCGTAGGTCGCGAGCGTGGCGCGCGCGTGCGGGTGCACGCCGCGCGAGACCACCAGGCGCGGGCGCCTGCCCTTCGCCGCGCCCAGCGCGAGGTACGCGGCCGAGGCGAGCGAGCTCGGCCCCTCGTACATCGAGGCGTTGGAGACGGGCAGGCCGGTGAGCTCCGACATCATCGTCTGGAACTCGAACATGACCTGCAGCCCGCCCTGGGAGACCTCGGGCTGGTACGGCGTGTACGGCGTGAGGAACTCCGAGCGCTGCGTGATCGCCTCGACGATCGCGGGCGAGTAGTGGTCGTACATGCCCGCGCCGATGAAGCAGAGCTCCTGGTCGGCGTGGACGTTGCGGGCGGCGAGCTCGGCGAGGTGGTCGTAGACCTCGGGCTCGGACTGGCCCTCGGGAAGGTCGAGCTCGCGGTCGAGCCTGACCTCCGCGGGGATCTGCTCGAAGAGCTCCTCGGTCGAGCCGACCCCGATCGCGGCGAGCATCGCCTGACGATCCGCGTCGGTCGCTGAGGTGTAGCGGCTCACCGGACTGATCCTAAACGGCACCGCGGCGCGGCCCGCCGTTCGGCGAACTCTCCCGTCCCCCTGCTCGGCGGCCGCTCAGCCCTGCGCGAGCAGGTCGCGGTAGGAGTCGGCGTCGAGCAGCGCGTCGACCTCGGACGGGTCGCTCAGCTTCACCCGCACGAGCCAGCCCTCGCCGTAGGGGTCCTCGTTGATCTTCTCCGGGCTGTCGCCGATCGCCTCGTTGACCTCGATCACCTCGCCGGAGAGCGGCGCGATCACGTCCGAGACGGCCTTCACCGACTCGACCTCCGCGTAGGTCTCGTCCTTGGTGACGGTGGCGCCCACCTCGGGCGGCTCGAAGAAAACGACCTCGCCGAGCTGGTCCTGGGCGTACCAGGTGATCCCGAAGGTCGCCTCGTCGCCGTCGATGCGCGCCCAGTCGTGCTCGGGGTGGTACTTCAGATCGTCGGGGTAACTCTCTTCCGCGGCCAAACCTTCCCTCCGTCGCTCGCTTTCAGATCCCGTCCGTCAGCCGCCCTTCTTGGCGTACAGCGGCCTGGACTCTACGCGCGCGGCGCGGTGCTTGCCGCGCACGTCGATGGTGATCTCCGTGCCGGGCTCGGCGAGCGCGCGCGCCACGTAGGCCATGCCGACGCCACGCTCCAGGCACGGCGAGTGCGTGCCCGAGGTGACCACGCCCGCGGGCTCGCCGTCGGGGCCGAGCACCGGGTTGCCCTGGCGCGGGACGCCGCGCTCGGTGAGCGCGAACGGGACGAGCACCTCGGCCGTGCCCTCGGCGCGCGCCCGCGCCACCGCCTCGGCGCCGATGAAGCCCGTCTCCTCCTTGCAGCACCACCCAAGGCCCGCCTCGACCGGGTTGCGCGAGGCGTCCATGTCGTTGCCGTACAAGTGGAAGCACGCCTCGAGGCGCAGCGTGTCGCGCGCGCCCAGGCCCGCGGGCTTGGCGCCGGCCTCGAGCAGCGCGCGCCAGAGCTCGGCAGCGCGCGCGGGCGGGCAGAGGATCTCGACGCCGTCCTCGCCGGTGTAGCCGGTCCCGCAGACCAGGCAATCGATCCCGGCGACCTCGAGCGGGGCCGTGCGCAGGCGCGCGGGCAGCTCGCCCGCGGCGAGGCCCGAGACGATGCGGCGCGCGTCGGGACCCTGCACGGCGAGCATCGCCCAGGCGTCCAGCGCGTCGCGCACCTCGCAGTCGAACCCGTCGGCGTGCTCGCGGAACCAGGCGAGATCGCGCGCGTGGTTGGCAGCGTTCGTGACCGTGAGGTAGCGGTCCTCGGCGAGGCGGTAGGTGAAGAGGTCGTCGAGGATGCCGCCGTCCTCGCGGCAGAGCACGGCGTACTGGGCGCCGCCGACCGCAATCCTCGCGACGTCGTTGGAGAGCAGGCGCTGCAGCAGTCCCAGCGCGCCCGGCCCCTCGGTCTCGATCTGCCCCATGTGGGAGACGTCGAACACCCCGCACGCCTCGCGCACGGCGAGGTGCTCGGCGATCACGCCCTCGTACTGCACCGGCATCTCCCAGCCCGCGAACGGGACCAGCCGGGCGCCCGCGGCGACGTGCTCGTCGTAGAGGGGCGTGCGGCGCAGCTCGCTCATCGCGCGGCAGCCTACCGGCCGCCGGCGCGGCAGTGCCCGGCCGCGTCGCCGACGGGGCTAGCGGCCCTTCAGGAAGTCCGGGACGTCGATGTCGCCCTCGGTCACCGAGAGCTCGCGGCGCTCGCGGTCGCCGAGCGGCGAGACGGAGCGGCGCCGCGCCCGGTCGCGGACCTGGATCGGCTTGCGCGCGAGCGTCTCGTACCCCTCGAAGCCGGCGGCGATCACGGTCACGCGCACCTCGTCGCCCATCGACGGGTCGATCACGGTGCCGAAGATCACGTTCGCGTTCTTGTCGGCGTGCTCGACGACCACCGTGGCGGCGTCGTTGACCTCGTGCAGGTTG